>NZ_CANNGP010000010.1 GCF_947504105.1 uncultured Tateyamaria sp. | reverse complement strand
TCCTCAAACTCGCCAAGCGCTGGAAGCCAAAGGGAAAGCGCCCCAATTGATCAAGGTGGGGTCAAAGCAACGCTTACAATCCACCCCCCGGACGGTTCGGATTGATGTTGCAGAATGACATTGCCTGGTCCCTAAAACAGTGCCCCTCTTCCAGCAGCAACAGGCGCATTGATGCCAGTGTGTCCAGCTGGACCGGCACAGCATCCCGATCTGCATTCGGGCGTATCAGAACCATTTCTTCGGCAAACAGTGGTGTTTCGACAAGTGCGGGTTCGTCGAGGGGCAATGCCACAATGGCGGCATCAAGCTTGCCGTCCAACAGCTCATCCACCAAGCGAGGGGTAACTGTTTCGCGAACATGCAAATCGACTTGCGGGTGCGCGTCGGTCAAGGCACCGATGAAGTTTGGCAACAGGTAGGGGGCAATGGTTGGAATGACACCTATACGAAGCCGACCTAAACCGCTCCCGCGGGCGGTTTGCGCCCAATCTCCCAACTCATCCACGCCCCGCAAAATTGGATTGATCCGTTTTGAAAATTCTTCTCCTCGCGGGGTCAATCGCAAGGCACGGGGCTGCCGCTCAAACAGTTCAACGCCCAGGTTTTCTTCTAACTCGCGAATCTGAACGGACAGGGCGGGTTGGGAAATGGCACAGCGGTCGGCTGCACGACCAAAATGCAGATCTTCTGCAAGTGCCTTGAAATAGCGGAGTTGTCGCAGTGTGATATTCATAGCTTTTAGTTATGGATATCATTGGAAAATGCAACTTCTACAAATCATCTCGGGCTTCTAAACTCATTTCCATAAGTGCTCTGGTTCGCGCCCGTGACGGTGCGAATCGAACGCATTTGAATGATCAGTTGAGGTGGGGCAATCATTCCGAACACAAGTCTAGAATGATTCTGAACTCTCACTAGATCTGAACTCAGCAACGACACGCAACGCAGCAATGAACGGAGACTGACATGGACGGCAACGACATCGGCAAATGCCCGGTGATGCACGGCGCGAGCCTGCACAGCACCTTTGGTGGGCGCACCAACAAGGATTGGTGGCCGAATGCCCTCAAGGTTGAGGTGCTTCACCAGCATGGTGCCCGGACCAATCCAATGGACCCGGATTTTGATTATCGGGACGCCGTCAAAGGGCTCGATTATGATGCGGTCAAGGCGGACTTGCATGCGTTGATGACCGACAGCCAACCTTGGTGGCCCGCGGACTGGGGACATTACGGTGGCTTGATGATCCGCATGGCGTGGCACGCCGCCGGTACCTACCGGATGCAGGACGGACGCGGTGGCGGTTCCGCCGGTGATCAGCGATTTGCACCGCTGAATTCCTGGCCGGATAACGCAAACCTTGATAAAGCGCGCCGCTTGCTGTGGCCCATCAAGAAGAAATACGGCAATGCCCTGTCTTGGGCCGACCTGATCCTGCTGGCGGGGAATATAGCCTATGAATCCATGGGCTTGAAGACCTTTGGCTTTGGCTTTGGTCGTGCCGACACATGGGCGCCCGGCATCGACATTAACTGGGGAGAAGAGGCCGAGTGGCTTGCCCCAAGTGAAAACCGGTACGAGGATCTGGATGATCCATCGACCATGGCGAACCCCTTGGCCGCCGTGCATATGGGTCTGATCTACGTCAACCCGGAAGGTGTGAACGGCAATCCTGATCCGGCTCGTACGGCACTGCATGTTCGCGAGACCTTTGCCCGCATGGCCATGAACGACGAGGAAACGGCGGCGCTGACGGCCGGTGGTCACACTGTCGGCAAGGCGCACGGCAATGGCGATGCAGGTGCATTGGGTGCCGAACCCGAAGGCGCCGGGATCGAGGCGCAGGGCATGGGGTGGATGAATCCCAACCAGACGGACAAGGCCAGCTCGCTTGTCACATCGGGCATTGAAGGTGCCTGGACAACGGAACCGACCAAGTTCGACATGGGCTTTTTCAAGCTGCTCTTTGGTTACGACTGGGAACTCACCAAATCACCTGCCGGTGCGAACCAGTGGCAGCCTGTCGACATCAAGGAAGAGGACATGCCTGTTGATGCGTCCGATCCGTCGAAGCGTGTGATGCCGATGATGACCGACGCGGATATGGCGATGAAGGTCGACCCGATCTATCGCGAAATCTCGGAGCGGTTCATGGCGGATGAGGCGTATTTCCGCGACACCTTTGCCCGCGCGTGGTTCAAGTTGACCCACCGCGACATGGGTTCGCGCGCCAACTACATCGGCCCCGATGTGCCTGCCGAAGATCTGATCTGGCAAGACCCGATCCCAGCCGGCAACACTGGTTATGATGTGGATGCTGTGAAGGCCAAGATCGCGGCAAGCGGCGTCAGCTACGGTGACCTGATTGCGACGGCTTGGGACAGCGCCCGCACGTACCGTGGGTCGGACAAACGGGGCGGAGCCAATGGTGCGCGCATCCGTCTGGCACCGCAACGCACGTGGGAAGGCAATGAGCCCGAGCGTCTGGATGCCGTTTTGGCCGCGTTGGAGCCGATTGCAGCGGAAACAGGCGCTTCGGTGGCGGACGTTATCGTGCTGGCAGGCAATGTTGCTGTGGAAGCGGCGGCCAAGGCTGCTGGTTTCGACGTGACCGTGCCGTTCACGCCGGGTCGCGGCGATGCAACGGACGGACAGACCGATGCCGAAAGCTTTGATGTGCTCGAACCCCATGCAGACGGTTTCCGGAATTTTGCCAAGGCTGACCTTGCGATCAGCGCCGAAGAACTGACGCTGGATCGCGCGCAGCTGATGGGTCTGAATGCGCAAGAAATGACGGCCCTGTTGGGTGGTATGCGTATGTTGGGCACCAACCATGGCGGCACGTCGCATGGTGTCTTCACCGACCGGGTTGGTCAGTTGACGCAGGACTTCTTCGTCAACCTGACCGACATGGGTTACAGTTGGCACCCGGCGGGCGATGGCAGCTATGAACTGCGCGACCGTGCGACCGGTGCGATCAAGTACACGGCCACCAGTGCTGACCTGGTCTTTGGTTCAAACTCGATCCTGCGGTCCTATGCCGAGGTGTATGCGCAGGACGACAATGCCGGGAAGTTCGTGAACGACTTTGTCGCCGCATGGACCAAGGTCATGAACAACGACCGGTTCGACCTGCTGTAAGGCACTCAAAACCAATGAAACGCGGGCCCATGTTGGCCCGCGTTTTGCGTCTCAGACATCGAAAAAGATGGTTTCGTCTGGTCCTTGCAGGTGGATGTCGAACTGGAAGGTTGTGGGTGATACTTCCTTGGCAATCAGGGTTTGCACGCGGTTTTGATGTTCGATGCGGGTGAGCCACGGGTCGTTTGCCACCATCGGATCGTTGGGGAAATACATCCGCGTTTGCAGTCCGATGTTGATGCCCCGCGCCACGATCCAGAAGGTGATGTGCGGCGCCATTATCCGCCCATCGGGGAAGGGAACCGCGCCGGGTTTGATCGTTTCAAACTCCCACACGCCCGTGTCGTAGTCTCCTGCTGTGCGCCCCCAACCGGTGAAGTTCGGATCACCCGCGCTGCGTGGATCACCTGTCCTGTAAATGCCCTCAGCATCGGCCTGCCAAATCTCGACCAACGCGTCCTTGAGCGGTGTGCCCGTGCCATCGAACACGGTGCCCGTGACGGTGATCCGCTCGCCCCTGGTCCGGTCGTTGACCATGGCCGATCCAAGGTCTTGATCATAAACCCCTGTGATACCGCAGAAATTCGGCACGCATCCGATATGGACATAGGGTCCTGCTGTCTGCGACGGACTTTCCTTGAGGTGGGTCAGCTTTTGCATCAGTTCCCCTCCATCCGGTTTTCGAACATGGTTGAACGCCGCCCGCGCAGCACGATGTCGAACGTGTAGGCGCGCGCGTCCATCGGCACCGTGTTGTTCATGTCGAGCGGCGCGATGAGTTGGGCGACAGCCTCCGGGTCGCTGATCGTGCGTACGATGGGGCAAAGCGGGATCAGCGGATCACCTTCGAAATACATCTGGGTGATCAGGCGCTGACCAAAGCTGCGCCCGAAGACAGAGAAGTGGATGTGGGCTGGGCGCCAATCGTTCACGCCGTTGGGCCATGGGTAGGCGCCGGGTTTGATCGTGCGTAAGGAATAGCTGCCGTTTTCGTCCGTGATCGTGCGCCCGCAGCCGCCAAAGTTGGGGTCGAGCGGGGCGAGGTACCCTTCTTTCGCGTGGCGATAACGTCCTCCCGCGTTGGCTTGCCAGAACTCCAGAAGCGCGCCCGGAACACCACGCCCGTTTTCGTCCAGCACCCGACCGTGCACGATGATGCGCTGACCCAGCGCCATTTCGCCGGGCTTGGCGAAGTTGAGGATCAGGTCGTTGTCGAGTTCGCCCAGCATGTCGTGCGCAAAGACCGGGCCGGTTTCCTCGCTCAGCGTCGTGTTCATCGACAAGAGCGCCTTTTGCGGTGAGCGCACCACGCTTGTCTTGTAGTCGGGCGACAGTGGTTTCGGGTGCCAGGTGCGATCCCGGTGGAAAAGGGGACCGTCGCTCATGTCTCGGCTTCCATTTCGGCAAAGGTCTCCTTGGCAATTTTCAGCGCGCGGTTGGCGCGCGGCACGCCTGCATAGATGGCGACATGCTGGAATGCTTCTGTCACATCCTGTTTGCTGGCCCCCGTCCGCGCCGTGGCGCGGATGTGCATGGGGATTTCATCGAAGTTGCCGGTTGCTGCCAGCAGCGCGAGGGTCAGCATGGACCGTTCCCGCAGGCTGATCGCATCGCTGGCCCAGACGGTGCCCCAGGCCCCTTCGGTAATCAGTTCCTGAAACGGGGCGTCAAAGGGCGTTTTAACCGCTTCGGCGCGGTCCACGTGGGCATCGCCCAGCACGGTCCGGCGCACGCCCATGCCCCTGGCCCATTTGTCGTCCATCGAACCCTCCCTTTTCCTTGGTGATAGCATGGGGCAAACGGCGTTGTCGCCTTGACTTTCCACCCCTCGCCCGGTGTATCTGCGCCGATCAAAAACCGCAGCCCCGAAGGGATTCCACCATGCATGCCTACCGCTCTCACTCCTGCGCCGCTCTGACCTCGGCCAATGTGGGTGATACTGTGCGTCTGTCGGGCTGGGTCCACCGGGTGCGCGACCATGGCGGCGTGTTGTTCATCGACCTGCGCGACCACTATGGCGTGACGCAGGTGCTGTGCGACCCCGATAGCCCGGTCTTTGCCGAGGTCGAGAAGGTGCGCAGCGAATGGTGCATCCGCATCGACGGCAACGTGAAAGCGCGGGACGGCAGCCTGATCAATCCCAAACTGCCTACGGGCGAGATTGAGGTCTATGTCCGCGATATCGAAGTGCTGGGCCATTCGGCAGAACTGCCGTTGATGGTGTTTGGCGATCAGGAGTACCCGGAAGAAACGCGCCTGACCTATCGCTACCTCGACCTGCGCCGCGAGAAGATGCAGGAGAACATGAAGCTGCGGTCCGACGTCGTGGCGTCGATCCGCAAGCGCATGTGGGACAAGGAATTCCGCGAGTACCAGACGCCGATCATCACCGCGTCCTCGCCCGAAGGGGCGCGTGACTTCCTAGTGCCGTCGCGCCTGCATCCGGGCAAGTTCTATGCTCTGCCGCAGGCCCCGCAGCAGTTCAAGCAGCTGCTGATGGTGTCGGGCTTTGACAAGTATTTCCAGATCGCGCCCTGTTTCCGCGACGAGGACCCGCGCGCCGACCGCTCGCCCACCGACTTCTACCAACTGGACATGGAGATGTCCTTTGTCGAGCAGCAAGATGTGTTCGACACCATCGCCCCTGTGCTGGCTGGCGTGTTCGAAGAGTTCGGCGACTGCAAGAAGGTTGACGCGCCCGAGACATGGGAGCAGATCAGCTATCGCGATGCGGCCCTGTGGTATGGGTCCGACAAGCCCGACCTGCGCAACCCTATTAAAATGCAAGTGGTCTCCGACCACTTCCGCGATTCCGGCTTTGCGATTTTCGCAAAGCTGTTGGAGCAAGAAGGCACCGAAATCCGCGCCATTCCAGCGCCCACAGGTGGCAGCCGCAAATTCTGTGACCGTATGAACGCTTATGCCCAGAAGGAAGGTTTGCCCGGGATGGGCTACATCTTCTGGCGCGATCAGGGCGAAGGTATGGAGGCCGCCGGGCCACTGGCCAAGAACATAGGCCCCGAACGCACCGAAGCAATTCGTCAGCAGTTGGGCCTGGGCGTGGGCGATGCGGCCTTCTTCCTTGGTGGCAAGCCGAAGGCGTTCGAAGCCATCGCTGGCCGCGCGCGCAATGTGATCGGTGAAGAGCTGAAACTGATCGACGAAGACCGCTTTGCCTTTGCTTGGATCGTGGATTTCCCGATCTACGAGGCGGACGAGGAAACCGGCAAGATCGACTTTGAACACAACCCCTTCTCCATGCCGCAGGGCGGAATGGAAGCGCTGGATGGCGACCCGCTCAAGGTGTTGGGTTTTCAGTATGACCTGGCGTGCAACGGCTATGAGCTGGTCTCGGGCGCGATCCGGAACCACCGACCCGAGATCATGTTCAAGGCGTTCGAGATCGCAGGCTATGACGAGGCCGAGGTGCGCAAACGCTTCGGCGGGATGGTCAACGCGTTCCAATATGGCGCGCCTCCTCACGGTGGATGTGCTGCGGGCATTGACCGGATCGTGATGCTGCTGGCGGGCGAGCAGAACATCCGCGAAGTGATCTTGTTCCCGATGAACCAGCGGGCCGAAGATCTGATGATGGATGCGCCGAATGACCCTACCAGTGATCAGTTGATGGAACTGGGCCTGCGCGTTATTCCGCAGGACTGAGCAAACAATTGCACATTCGTGCAGGGTTGCCCCGTGAAAATCGGGGCAACCGATGCTATCTTGGCCCCGTAGCAGACAAGCTCAAGGTGCCAGGCCGTGCGTGACTTCGATCCTGAACTTGCAGAAATCCGGTTTGGATACGGGTTATCACCTCTCTATGACGCACCGACTGGCGCGGATCAGATTCTTGCAGGAATGGCCGGGCCTGATACGGTCCAGACCGCCTTTCCAATTGAAAGCTTCGCAAAATTTCGGGCGCGCATGGTCGAAGCGCAAAAGCAGCGCGAGATTCGTCGGAAGAACCGTGGAACTGAGTTGGCCGCCGCTGCGCGAAAGCAGCGAAATGTGATCAACCGAGAGGCACGGATGGCCATGTTCGTCTGGCTTGGCCAAACGATGTTGCGACGCGCGCATACCCAGACTGCCTTTCGTGAGCGGGTTGTTTCATTTTGGGCGGATCATTTTACGGCCCATGGCAAGCGGGGCGTGATCCGGCGCGGCACGTCGCCTTACGTCGAAGACGCAATCCGCCCATTTGTGGCGGGGCGGTTTGAAGACCTGCTGCAATCCGCCGTGATGCACCCGCTGATGTTGGACTATCTCGATCAGACAACATCGATGGGCCCAAACAGTTTTCGTGCCGAAAAGCGTGGGCCCAACAAGCCTGCCGGGTTGAACGAGAATCTCGCACGCGAGGTTCTTGAACTCCACACCTTGGGTGTGGACGGCCCCTACGGTCAGCAGGATGTCACGGAGTTGGCGGAACTGTTCACAGGGCTTAGCTTTGACGCCCGCAATGGTTTCAAATTCAGAAAGGATTTCGCCGAGCCCGGTTCCGAAAGGGTGCTGGGCGTTGATTATGGCGAGGAGGCCAACGTGAAGTCGGTGCGTGTAGCCCTGCGCGACTTGGCCTCTCATCCCGCAACAGCGCGACATCTGGCTTCAAAGCTTGCTGTTCACTTTGTCTCTGACACACCCGATCCCAAGTTGATCGACGCGCTGGAGGCGGCTTACGTCGATCATGATGGTCAGTTGCTGCCGATGTACGAGGTGCTGCTCAATCATCCGTCCGCGTGGGAACCGACTGTATCCAATTTCAAGCTGCCGATTGACTTCATGTCTTCTGCTTTACGGGCCCTTGCGATACCCAAGGACGCCTTTGCAAAGCGAGAAGAGAAATGGATGCGCCGGTTCTTCGCGGCTCCGCTTACGCATATGGGACAGCAGTGGGAACGTCCCATCGGCCCCGATGGGTGGTCAGAGGAAGACCCCGAATGGATCACGCCCCAAGGCCTGGCAGCCCGCGTGTCGTGGGCCATGGCCGTGCCGGTGCGCATGATCGAGCCACTTCCCGACCCCAGAGCGTTCGCCGAGGTGGCGCTGGGCCGTTTTGCCGATGACGCGGTGCGCTTTGCGGCCGCAGCCGCCGAAAGCCGACCAGAGGCCATCGGACTTGTCCTGATGTCCCCCGCGTTCCAGCGCAGATAGGAGAGTTTGATGGCTGATCCAGTTTCCCGTCGTGATTTTCTTGCCCGTACAGGGCTAATCGGCTGTTCCTTGGCGGCCAGTCCGCTTTTGACGCCGGTCAGTTTCGCGGCTGCTCCTTGGGATACCCGTTTGGTGGTTATCATCTTGCGTGGAGGCATGGACGGGTTGGACGTTGTGCAACCTTATGGCGACCCTGCGTTCAACCGTTTGCGCGGATCGCTGGCGCTGGGCCCCGAGGGCGGGGCATATGACCTCGATGGCTATTTTGCGCTGCACCCCAGCCTCGCGCCCCTGATCCCGATGTGGGAGGCAGGCCAGCTGTCTTTTGCGCACGCCGTGTCGACACCCTATCGCGACAAGCGCAGTCACTTCGATGGGCAGGACTTGCTTGAGGCAGGAACAACCAGTCTTGCCGGTGTGCGGGACGGATGGCTGAACCGGATGTTGCAGACTGTGCCCGACGTCACGCCGCAGACAGCCTATGCTGTTGGACGCAGTGATATGCGGTTGTTGCAGGGGAAGGCCGAGGTGGCGAATTGGTCGCCAGACGCGCAACTCGACCTCAGCCCGCAAGCTGTGCGCTTGCTGGAGTTGGTGACGGAATCTGACCCGGCGCTGCATGCCGCACTCTCCGAGGCGCAATTGCTGTCTCAGATGGCCGATGACGAACAGAAACGTGGCAAAGGTGGCCATGTCGAGATCGCTGAGTTTGCCGCGGCACGATTGTCGGACGAAGCACGGATTGCCGCATTTTCGCTAAACGGATGGGACACGCACAGCACACAGAAACGGACGATCAACACCGCTTTGACCCGGTTGTCCGAAACGTTGTTGACGTTAAGGGGCAAGATGCGTGGCGACACGTGGCGCAAGACAGCCGTTGTCGCGATGACCGAGTTCGGACGTACGGCGCGTCAGAACGGTACGGCGGGTACAGATCACGGGACGGGCGGCTTGATGATCCTTGCGGGGGGCGCGATCAAGGGTGGTCATGTCTTTGGTGATTGGCCGGGTCTGGGTGACGGAGATCTGTACCAGGATCGCGATCTTATGCCGACCAGCGACGTGCGCGCTCAGGCGGCATGGGTGATGCGCGGTTTGACTGGTTTGGATCGGCACGTGTTGGAAAGCGCTATCTTTCCTGGCTTGGATATGGGCAGCGACCCGGGCTTGATCCTCTGATCAAAACGCAATGCCTCTTGGCCTTCGGCGGTTCGTTGCCTAACGTCCTGCCATGACTACGATTTACACTGTGAATGCGGCCCCTGTCGCTGACTGGACACCGCCGCGCGCACCGGATGCATCGACCGTTCTGACGGGAACCCATGCTCGGTTGGAACCCTTGCGGGCTGAACAGCATGCCGCGCTGTTGTACCGTGCATATGTCGGGCATGATCATGTATGGGATTACCTGCCTTATGGCCCGTTCTCTTCCTCTGCTCAATATCACCGGTGGGTCCGTGACGTAGAGCAGGACCCGGCCCTGCAATTCTATGCGATCTTCAACATTGCGACTGGCCAGTACGAAGGCGTGGCCAGCTTCCTGCGTATCGCACCTCAAGCAGGCAGTATCGAGGTCGGGCACATCAATTTCAGCCCGGCATTGCAGAACACGCGCGCTTCGACTGAGGCTTTGTATTTGATGATGACATGGGCTTTCGAGGCAGGTTATCGCCGCTTCGAATGGAAATGCGATGCATTAAACCGTGGTTCACGCAGTGCCGCTCAACGCCTTGGGTTGAGTTACGAAGGCATCTTTCGCCAAGCGACTGTGGTAAAGGGACGTAACCGTGACACCGCATGGTTTGCTGCAATTGATGCCGAGTGGCCGGCCCTCAAGGAAGCGTTTGGAGCGTGGTTGTCAGATGCCAACTTTGATGAAACGGGCGCACAGATCGAACGTTTGTCCGATCTGACCCGGTTGGTGCGCGTCGCCGATGATCCTACCTTGACCACCAGGTGACGCATTTGTCAGATGGCAATTTTTTCTGACAATCTGTCTTGCACCAATCCAGCAATTGCGGCTGTTTCCGATGCGGCGGCATCGCCCCGCGCGCGCTTGGCTGCCAGTGCGTTGGTCGCTTTCAGCAATTCCGTATCTTGTGCGCTGCGGGCCACACCTCCAAGAAACTGTACGATGTAGTCAATGGCTCGTGCATCATGCACATCCTCCAGCACATCCGCCACATGCACCATATCATCGCGGTAGGCGATGGGATCGGGCTCCACATCTTCTTCGGGAAGTGTGCGTGGGCCAAGTGGTTGTCTGTCGTCTGGCAGGTGGGCCAGAATTGCCTCTTGGAAATTCGCGAGTGAAACCACCGGTTTCTCCAGGAAGCCATCGGCGCCTGCTTCCAGCGCACGATGTGCGCTGTCGACGTCCCCTGAAATCCCAAGGATCACGTCCGGTCGTTGCACTGCTATTGCAAGATCCCGGATGAGGTCGGCCCCGTTCCCATCTGGCAGTCCCAGATCGATGATCGCGACTGACGGGCGATACACCTGCAAATGTCGCCGGGCCGCACGCATCGTGTCGGCGCGCCTGATGCGCGCGCCGCTTCGCAAACAAAGCAGGCGCATGGCTTCGCAGGCATAGCGACTGTCTTCGATCACAAGAACTGTCAGGCCCAGAAGCGGGCGCAAGGAAGTCGGGGCCGGGTAGGTTGGTTTGAATGGGTCCGTCGTATCCATCAGATCCTCCAAAAGCTCTTGCGACTCATCGTTACGTCGCCATGCCTAACAGCGCGTTAACGTCGCCTTGCGTGCAGCGTGCACGTTGGCGATAAGGGCGCAATTGCCAGCCAAAGGAGCCTTAGAACATGATCGGTCGCCTCACCCACGTTGCCATTGCCGTCCCCGACCTTGAGGCCGCCGCCGCGCAATATCGCAGCGCGCTGGGCGCGAATGTTGGTGAACCGCAAGATGAACCCGATCACGGCGTGACCGTTATTTTTATTGAGCTGCCAAACACCAAGATCGAATTGCTGTATCCCTTGGGTGACAACAGCCCGATCCAAGGTTTCCTGGACAAGAACCCGGCGGGCGGTATCCATCATGTTTGCTACGAAGTGGAAGACATCATCGCGGCCCGCGATCATCTGAAGGCCAGCGGCCTGCGTGTGCTGGGCGATGGCGAGCCCAAGATCGGCGCCCATGGCAAGCCGGTGCTGTTCCTGCATCCAAAAGACATGAACGGCACCCTGACCGAGCTTGAGCAGGTCTGATGGGCATCACATCTGCCCTTGTTCTGTATGCCGTCATCTGGTGGCTGTGCTTCCTGATCGCCCTGCCCGTGAAGGTGCAGACCCAAGGTGATCTGGGCGAAGTTGAGCCGGGCACGCATGCAGGCGCGCCCGAACATCATCACACCCGCCGGAAGGCGTGGATCGTGACGTGGGTCGCACTTGTCCTGTGGATCATCATCGCAGGGATCATCCTGTCGGGATGGATCAGTCTGGACGATATGAACTTCCTTGATCGGGCGCTTGAGCCGCTGTAACCGCGTGAAAGATGTGGGTGAAGGTTGCGGCCCCGATGATCGGGATCAACAGGTTCACCAGCGGTACGGACAGTGGGATCGCCATGAGCGCGCCTGCGAGCCAGATCGTACCGTTGTGGGTGCGTCGCAATTCCTTGGCTCGCGCCCGGCCGACGCGGCGCATGGCTGCAAGGGTAAAGTACTCTCTTCCCAGCAGAAAACCGTTTAGCCCCCAAAAGATAAATGGGGCCGCCGGGGCAAACATCACATAAAGGATCAGGGCAAGAATGTTGGCCCCGATCAGTACGCCCAGGAAGTTGATCGTGTCGACGACTGCATCTGCGAACGGGACGTTTTGCGCGGGCGGCAGGTTGGGGTAATGCCGATCTTCAACCGCCTGTGCGACCTCATCCAGAAACATGGATGTGATGGCCGATGCCACTGGCATCATCAGGAAAACAGACAGGACCAGAAACAGGAAGAATGAGCTCCAGGTGATGATGTCGCCGAGCTACGTGATGGTTCCGATCCACGGCAGGGACACACCATCCGCCGTGAGCCAACCGATGAACCAGACAAAGCCAGATGTGGCCGCGACCAGAAGGGCGATTGTCAGGGCAATGCCCAGCAGCAGCACGCGGCGAAAGCGCGGGTCGCTGATCTGGCCAAGGGCTGCGAAGAATGCGGTCAGGATCATGCGTCGACCCATGTGGTGATGGCTGGTACGTCCGGGCGGGGGCGTTCGGGCGGCGCGGAGGTTTCGGTGCCGATGTGGATGAACCCGGCGATCCGTTCGTTATCTGACAGATGGAGCGCGTCGGTCATGAACCCTCGATCATGGCTCGGCCAACCGCTGAGCCAGTTGGCTCCCCAACCTGCGGCGAGGGCTGCGTTGAGCAGCGACAGACAAACCGCGCCCGCTGAGTAAGTCATTTCAAGTGCTGGAATTTTTTCGACCGGGCGGGTGACTTCAATGACTGCGACAGCAAGGTGTCCCTGATCGAATTGTGACCGACCTTTGGTGATTTGATCGGGGTCGAGGCCAAGTGCCCTGCCGCGTTTTTCGGCCGCCTCGGCCAATCGGGGCATGGCCCCCTTGCCCAGCATGATGAAGCGCCACGGTTCCAGTTTGCCATGATCCGGGGTGCGGGCAGCCGCCGTCAGAAGCTGTTCGAGCGTTGCCCGGTCGGGTACGGGTTCTCGCAGTGTCTTCGCGGGGCGGGACCGGCGGGTCAAAAGGAAGTCGAGGGCGGCTTGGTTTCTTGCGGGCATATGTTACGCCTTTTTACATGTTGAGGGTCATGTCGTGGCGATTGGCTGCGACGTCAAGGGGTTAGAGGTCAAGTTGTTGGGCCATATGGTCGATTTCGGCGCGCAGGAAGGCATCGAACCGTGGTCCCGGCTGACGGTTGTTCAAGGCGCGGGCCATGGGATCGGGGGCGGTGATTTTGCTGCCAGACAGGGCTTCGAGCGTGGCGTGACCACAGAAGGGGACGTAGATTTCCGAGTATCCGCCCTCGTGGCTGAGAACCAGTTTGCCGTCGCAGATACGTTCCGCCAAGGCTTTGATCTTCAACGTCATTTCGCGGAAGGTTTCGGCAGTGGCGAGCATCCGGGCGAGGGGGTCCACGGCGGCGGCGTCAAAGCCGCAGGCCACGATGATCAGGTCGGGATTGAAGGCTTCGATGGCCGGAACGGCCACGCGGTCAATGGCGTGGAGATAGGCGGTGTGGCCGGTCCCTGCGGGCAGGGGGAGGTTGATGTTTGCGCCTTCTCCTTCTCCTCTACCACGATCTTCTAAGTATCCGGTTTCTAAAGGATAATTCCCTTCCTGATGGAAGGAGATCGTGAGCACATCGGGCCGGTTATAGAAGATGGATTCCGTGCCATTGCCGTGGTGCACATCCCAGTCCAGAACGGCGACACGCAGATCGGGTCGGGTGGCTTTGGCGGCCTCGATCGCGATGGCGATGTTGGCCATCAGGCAGAAGCCCATGGGGGTCGCGGCCTCGCAATGGTGGCCCGGCGGGCGGGCGAGGGCGTAGGCGTTTTCATGGGTGCCTTTCAGTACGGCTTCGACCGCTGCAGTGGTGAGGCCAGCGGCCAGTGCGGCGATCTCGTATCCGCCCGTTGCAAAGGGCGCGTGGTGGCCGATCTCACCCCCTTTTGCATCCGATAAGGCTTTGAATTCACTCAGGTAGCTGTCGGGATGCACACGCAGTAACTGGTCATGTGTCGCAGCGTCAGCCGTGGTGACATGCAGGTCATTTGTCAGACCCGTGACATCCATCAGGTTCTTCATCCGCCGCTTGGTTTCAGGGCTTTCGGGTAGACCACCGGCGGCGAGCGGCTGCACCAATCCACCCAATGGAACGGTGAAGGCATAGTTGCCGCCGCCGTGCCACATGGTGCGTTCGTCCCAGTAGAATCCAGTGCTCATTTGTGCCCCTCCCTTTGCGGTCGAAGGTGTCGAAGCGGTCCGGGATTGTCCATGCCAGCGTGCGGTCTGTTAACCATGACGTCTGCGCAGGATTGGCGGCGTCCTTGACGGGCGCCTTGTGTCAAAACTGCATGTTTTCCCCGCGAAACTACGACATTTGAGGCGGCCATTTCCGAGGTCCTTTTGCCCGTTTCCGAAAAACCGCGTCATTTGGCGGGCAAACTGCGATGTTTCGGTGCGCAGATAGAAAACCACGCTTAGGAACAGTTAACGGGGGTGATTATGCCGCACCTTCGGCCAGCAGTGCGGGCACATCCAGCGGTGTGTTGACCATGGCAAGCGTGCCATCGGATGTGCGGGGCCACTCCGCCTCTGGCCGGTCGCGGTACAGCTCGATCCCGTTACCATCGGGGTCACGGATGTAGACGGCTTCGGACACGCCGTGATCAGCGGCCCCGTCCAGTGCTGTGCCGTGATCGAGCACGCGGCCCAAGGCCGCCCCAAGCGACGCGCGGTCGGGGAAGAGAAAGGCCACGTGATAGAGGCCCGCCGCCTGTTCCGGTGCTGGGCCTGCGCCGCGCGAGTGCCAGGTGTTCAGCCCGATATGGTGATGGTAGCCGCCCGCCGACAGGAAGGCGGCCTGATCGCCGTAGCGTTGGGTCAGGGTGAAGCCGAGGACATCGCGGTAGAACGTGATGGACCGTCCGAGGTCGGCGACCTTGAGGTGGATATGGCCGACGCGTGTGTCGGCGGGGACTTTGGCGGTCATGGTGCGTCTCCTTGTGATCCGAAAGCTAGGGATCGTCAGGTTCAGTGCCTAGGCGCAGTTCCGCACAGCGTTGGTGCGGGGCGGTGGACAGATGCGCTTGGGCGCCCATAGGCTGAGCATCTGCCAGTGGAGGATGCCATGGATATCTTGAGGACCGACGATGCCCGGTTTGACGGGCTGCCGGATTTCGACTTTGCCCCGCATTATGTCGATGTCGACGATACCGATGGCGGGTCACTGCGTGTCCATTACCTGGACGAAGGGCCGCGTGACGGCGAGGTTGTGCTGGTCATGCACGGGGAGCCGACATGGAGTTACCTCTATCGTCACATGATCCCGGTTTTTACCGCTGCGGGTCATCGGGTACTGGCCCCCGATCTTGTGGGCTTTGGCCGGTCGGACAAGCCCGCGCTGCAGTCCGACTATACCTATCAGCGGCATGTGGACTGGATGAGCGACTGGCTGCGGCAGGTCGATGCGACGGGCACTACGCTGGTCTGCCAGGACTGGGGCGGGTTGATCGGCTTGCGTCTGTTGGCGGCCATGCCGGAGCAGTTTGCGCGGCTGGTGGTGGCGAATACGGCGCTGCCCACGGGGGATCATCCGATGAGTGATGCGTTCAAGGCGTGGCGTGAGTTTTCGCAGACGGTTGACCCGTTCGATGCGGGCCGGATTGTCTATGGCGGGACCGAAACGAAGCTGACGCCCGAGGAAGTGGCAGCTTACAATGCGCCGTTCCCCGATGAGAGTTACAAGGCCGGTGCGCGGGTGTTTCCGATGCTGGTGCCGGATGGGCCGGATGACCCGGCCGCAGGGCCGAACCGGGCGGCGTGGGCTGTGTTGGAGACACTGGAGCTGCCCGTCCTGACCGCCTTTGGCGCGCAGGACAAAGTGATGGCCGGGGTCGAGAAGGTGTTCCAGCACAAGATGCCGGGGGCCAAGGGTCAGGCGCATGTGATCTTTGATGGGGCCGGGCATTTCCTGCAAGAGGATGTAGGCCCTGAACTGGCGCAGGCGACGGTGGAGTTTATGACGGTGAACCGGTAGCTACGCCACAGTATGTTTGTTCCAGAATTGCGGTTTGTGCGATAGCGGCAACGAAGGTTTATGTTCGGCGGCGTTGGTTCCATTTTGGCTAGACACGGTCGCCGGAGTTCAAGCCGAATGGCCGGCGCGACCGGCAGACTGCCATATTGCTGAAAATCCTGCCACTCTGATGATTTTAGCGACGCTCTACGCACAACTCGAGCGAGAAATCGCCGTCGACACAAATTGTCGTTCGACTGTTCCATAACTTTTACAACTAGATGAGAGGACAAGCTAAAAGCATCAATTTCCAGGGGGACGCGACATGGGTCGTCATCATCGTAACTTTGAATTTGGATCGTGGGGATCGGATACCTTAACGGGAACGGATGGGCGGGATGTCATTTTCGCATTCGGCGGAAACGACTCGATCTCATCAGGTGCTGGAAGCGATTTGGTCTTTGCCGGTTTTGGCGATGATACGATCAACGGCGGTGCCGGTAACGACCGTATCTTTGGCGGTTTCGGGTTCGATACAGCGCAGTATGCGGGCTCGATTGATGACTATGCCATAAGCACCCGAAGCTGGTGGGGTCCGACCACGGTCAAGTCGGTCGATCCGAGTGTCGACGATGCAGGCCGTGACACACTGTACAGCGTCGAGGCGCTGTATTTTGCCGAAGACGACTACCCCCTTTTCCTCAATGGTCTGAACAACGCCGTGCTTGCGGGCGACGATGCTGTTTCGACCGCAGAGAATGCAACTCTGACGATCACGACAGGCGCGCTTCTGGCCAATGACCAGGAATTCGACGGAGATACGACAGAGATCACGTCCGTCTCTGCCACGAGCGCAGCGGGTGCGACCGTGACGCTGGACGGGGGAGAGATCAGCTACGATCCGGGCACGCTTTTTGATAATCTGGCTGTTGGTGAGACCGCGACCGATACGTTCACCTATGTCGTGGACGACGGCAAGGGCGGCACGGACACCGCCACCGTAACGGTCACTGTCACGGGTGAAAATGACCCGGTCATTGCAGGCGATGACACCGCGACCGTAAGCGAAAGCGGTGTTTTGACAGTGACGACGGCGGCGCTGTTGGCAAATGACACTGACGTGGATGGTGACGTGCTCGAGATCACGGCGGTGTCCGCAACCAGCGCCGCTGGTGCAGTGGTCAGCCTTGTGGATGGCGAGGTGATCTATGATCCGGGCACAATTTTCGAAAGCCTGGGCAATGGTGACAGTGCGACTGACACGTTCACCTATTCTGTCACCGACAACAATGGCAGCACGGTCACTGCGACCGTCTCTGTCACCATCGAGGGCGAGAATGATGCCCCGAACCTTCTGGCCGTCGAACAGATTTGCCTGATCGAAGGCAACAGCATGTTCCAGGCCGTGATCGATGCCGAAGACGCGAACGGCGATGCGTTGAGCTTTTCCCTGTCCGGCGCGGATGCGGCGTTGTTCACCATCGACGAAGCGACGGGCGCCATCAGTTTCCTCGATGCCCCCGATCTGGAAAATCCGCTCGATCAGGAGGGAGACAATATCTACGATCTTGAGTTGACGATATCGGACGGCAATGAAAGCACGACCCGGAATGTCGCGGTTCAGGTCGTGGCTCTGCCGCCGACCGGGGGGGCAGGCTCCAACGTCATTGCCTTTGATATGGTTGGCAGTGCGTCGCTGGGGCTGCTGAGTTTCGTGAGCACTGCGCCGGAATTCTCCAGCGCCGGGGATGGGTTTGGCCTTTTCCAGGCCGGAGCGGGGTCTGTCCCGTTCAGCCTGATTGACGATAGCGCGGCAGTGTTCCCGGGCGACAGCCTTGGCATCATCGACAGCAACAGCAACACGGATGTGTTCTTTGGTGCCACGGACACGCAGAACGCCGACAACGATGGCCCTGTTTCGGCCATCTGGAGCTTTGATATCGCGGGGGAGAGCAATCTGAGCCTTAGCGTGGATGTCGGTGCCATGGGCGATTTCGAAAGCTCCGACAGCTTCGTGTTGACCTACAACATCGATGGCGGTTCCGAAATGGTGCTCTTTGAGTTTGTGGCCGATGAAGCGGCGACTGTCGATTACACATTGGCTGGTGGCGGCGTCGAGACATTGGATGACCCGCTGATCGTGAGCGGTACGGGCGAGGTGTTGTCGAATGCGTTGCAAACATTGAGCGCGGAATTGGCGGGAACCGGATCCGTACTGAACGTCACTTTGACCGGCAGCACCGATGGTGGATCAGAAGCCTTTGCACTGCAGAACCTCGTAATCGAGGCTGCGGCGTCTTCGGAGCCACAGGTGGTTGCCTCGACGCTGACAGGTGATGCGGATGTGAACCTGATTTCGTTCATGAACAATGCGCCGACCTTTTCGAGTGCGGGCGACGGTTTTGGTATTTTCCAGGTCGGCACCAGCGCATCAATACCGTTCAGCCTTGTTGACGACAGTGCAGGTGCCTTTCCCGGCGACGGCCTTGGCATCATCGACGGCAGCAGCAACACGGATGCATTTTTCGGCGCGACGGATACCGTCAACAGCGACACGTCTGGTCCGGTGACGGCGACGTGGGCCTTTGACATTTCGGGGTTCACAGACCTGATGCTGTCGATTGACGCCGGTGCGATGGGTGATTTCGAAAGCTCAGACAGTTTCGGCTTTACCTACAACATCGATGGCGGCACCGAGATGACGCTGTTTGACTTCGTGGCCGATGAAGCCGCGACGCTTGACTACACGCTGGCCGGGGGCAGCGTCGAAACACTGAGTGACCCGCTGACCTTGTCGGGATCCGGAGAGGTATTGTCGAACATGTTGCAAACGCTCAGCGGGTCGATCGACGGGACCGGTTCGACCCTGAACCTGACCTTTACTGCCAACACAGATGGTGGATCGGAGGCGTTTGCCTTCCAGAACATTGTCATCGAAGGCACAAGCGAAGGCGGCACCGGAGAGCCCGAGCCGCCGACCTATTCCGTTTCAGCGCTCAGCGAGGATGTGTTCGAAGGCGACGATGGTGTTACCGAAGTCACTTTTGAAATCACCCGCGATGGCGATGTGTCCGAAGCGGGAAGCATTGATTTCGCCATTGGAGGCGATGTTGACGCGGACGATTTCGGCGGTGTCCTTCCCGCGGGCACGGTTCAATTTGCGGCCGGTCAAACCTGTGCCACGGTCACCTTGGAGGTGACGGGCGACATGATGGTCGAGGATGATGAAACGTTCACTGTCACCCTCGACAACCCGGTCGGAGGAGACATTGTCACGGACAGTGCGTCGGTCGAGGTGCTGGACGATGACGACCGGGTGCTGATTTCTGACATTCAGGGCGATGGCACGGAAAGTGAGCTGGTGGATCAGGTTGTCACGGTCGAGGCGATCGTCACCTATGTCACATCGGACGGCTATTTCCTGCAGGAAGAAGATGCCGACAACGACGCCAACGCCCAGACGTCGGAAGGCATTTTTGTTTTTACTGGTGGCGACAACCAACCGCAGGTCGGCGATCTGGTGGTGACACGTGGCGTTGTCGATGAATTCTTTGGCACCACGCAACTGGGTCAGGATACGATGCGGATTGTATCATCAGGGAACGAACTGCCGACGGCAGCCTCTGTTCTGCTGAGTGGCGCGGCACAGGATTTCGAGGCGATCGAAGGTATGCGCTTTACCCTTGATAGCGGGATCGAAGGGGAAAACATCACGGTCGTCGAGAATTTCAACCTTGACCGCTTTGGTGAGATCACCGTGTCGGCTGGCGTACAGACACAACCAACTCAAATCTTCGACGCTCAGACCGAAGCGGATGAGGTTGCCGCGTTGGCCGAAGAGAATGCCAACAACCGGCTGCTGATCGATGACGGGAATTCGGAACAAAACCCCGACGAGTTCCAGTACATTCCCAACACGACATCCGGCGACAATGGCAATGGGTTCCTTGATGCGGGCGACACGTTCACCGAAACCGGACCAACGCTGCGCCTTGGGGCCGAGATCGACGGGCCGACCACGGGCATTATGACCTTTGGTTTTGGTGAGTACCGGATGTTGGTCGATGGCACGCTGAACATCGACGAAAGCACCAATTCCGGCGCCCGCGAGGAGACCGCGCCGGATGTCGGTGGGGATATTCAGGTCGCGTCGATCAATGTGCTGAACTACTTCACCACGTTGAACGGTGACGGCGGTTCGGGTCCCAACGGCCTTGATCCGCGCGGCGCCTCGACCGAGGCCGATCTTGAACGTCAGACCGAAAAACTGGTCGACGCCATCACGGGCACCGGTGCCGAGATATTCGCCCTGCAGGAGATCGAAAACGGTGGATTTGGTTCGGATTCGGCCATCGCGACACTGGTTGGCGCGCTGAACGACGACGCGGCGGCAACGGGATCAGGCGCGAACTACGCCTTTGTGGACCCAACGGCCGATGCGGGCTTTATCGGTACTGACGCGATCACCACGGGCATCATATATGATGCCAACGCCGTGTCGGTTGTGGGGTCTGAATTCCTTGCGTTCGAAGAAAGTTCTGCTGCCACGACCTTTGCCTTGGCGGAAGTGCTGAACGCGGTGGTTCCAACGGGTTCCCAGGTTGGTGATTTCCAGAGGAACCGTCCCGCCGTTGCAGCCACCTTCGAAGCCAATGAAACGGGCGAAACGTTCACGATCGTTTCGAACCACTTCAAGTCCAAAGGCCCCAGCGGTCTGGATGATCTGGTCGAGGCCGCGCAGGATTATCTGGATGGCGGTGGTACCGACATCACGCAAGCCGATATCGACGCGCTCGTCAACGATCCGAACTTTGATCAGGGTGACGGCCAGGGCTTCTGGAACCAGGTCCGCGCCGACGCGTCGGCCGAGGTCCAGACGTGGATCGAAAACGACTATATGGGCGGCGGTGTGTCCAACTTCATCATCATGGGCGATCTCAACGCCTATGCTCAGGAAGATCCGGTTCAGACGTTGACCGATGATCCGGATCTGGTGGACCTGATCGACCAGTTCATTGGCCAGGACGACGCCTACAGCTTTGTCTTTGACGGTCAACGTGGGGCGTTGGATCATGCCATTGCGTCGGACGATATGGCCAGCCTGATCACGGGGGCAGCAGAGTGGCACATCAATGCAGATGAACCGGACCTGCTGAACTACAATTCCGCCTTCAACAATCCGAACTTCTTTGAAGGCAGCCTGTTTGCCGCATCCGATCATGACCCGCTGATCATCGGGATCGACACCAACCCGAATGACGATTTGCTGGGCTGATCGGAAGGTAAAACACGTGCGCCCCGCTGGTTCCGAGCGGGGCGTATTTTTTGTGTGGAGACAACCTGTTTTCAGGTTGCGCGCGCAACAGGCTTGGTTCGGCTTGAGAGTGAGGGGCATCAAGATGCCCTGACACGCCTGTCTCCCTTAGCGGTCTGCTCACGCCCATCAAAAAGCGGGCGTAAGCTTAAGAAATTCAAGACACGGAGGCAGCCGTTCATATCGGATCGGCCAATGGCCGGAAACCCGCTTTAACTGCCGACCATGCCCACGATCTCGTAGGTCTTTTTCAGGATCGGCGCTGTAATCTCGCGCGCTTGTTCTGCACCGCGGGCCAGCAACCTGTCGATCTCGGTGACGTCACCCATCAGCCGCGTCATCTCGGACGCGATTGGGCTGAGTTTTGCCACCGCGAGTTCTGCCAGTGCCGGTTTGAATGTGCCGAATTGGGCGCCGCCGTGATCGGCCAGCACTTGTTCGACGCTCATGTCCGCAAGGGCGGCGTAGATGTTCACGAGGTTGCGCGCCTCGGGGCGGTCTTCGAGCCCTTTGACCTCGGATGGCAGGGCGTCGGGGTCTGTCTTGGCCTTGCGGATCTTTTTCGCAATCGTGTCGGCGTCGTCCGTCATGTTGATGCGCGAGGCGTCCGAGGGATCGGATTTCGACATCTTCTTGGACCCGTCGCGCAGGCTCATCACACGAGTGGCCGCCCCTTTGATCACCGGTTCGGTGAGGGGGAAGAAGTCGACGCCGTAGTCGTGGTTGAACTTGGCGGCAATGTCGCGTGTCAGTTCGAGGTGCTGTTTCTGGTCGTCGCCCACGGGCACGTGGGTGGCGTGGTAGATCAGGATGTCTGCCGCCATCAGCGCGGGGTAGCCGAACAGGCCAAGCGACGCGTTCTGTGCGTTCTTGCCTGCCTTGTCCTTGAACTGCGTCATGCGCTGCATCCAGCCCATGCGGGCCACGCAGTTGAAGACCCAGCCAAGCTGGGCGTGCTCAGGGACCTGGGACTGGTTGATGAGGATGGACCGTTCGGGGTCAACGCCAGCGGCGATGTATGCGGCGGCCAGTTCGCGGGTCTTGGCCGCCAGTTCGGCAGGGTCCTGCCAGACGGTGATCGCGTGCAGGTCGACCATGCAATAGACCGTCTCGTACGTGCCTTCGTCCTGCATCTCTACATAGCGTTTGAGCGCACCGAGGTAGTTGCCCAGCGTCAGGCCGCCAGAAGGCTGCATGCCGGAGAACACGCGGGGTGTGAATTGGCTGTCTGACATTGGCTTACCTCTGGGCAAATTTGCGTCGTTGGCTTACCCATGGCTTAAACAAAGTTCAAGCAGGCAGGCCCCCATGTCCGAGCACCATGATCCAAGCCCCGTGAACCCTTTGCCGCCCGCTGTGTGGCTGCTTTTCCTGGCGGTGGCCCTGCCCGAGCTGGCGTTTTCGCTGGGCGAGGCCAACCTGATCGGCGGACCGGCCGCTGTTGGGTGGCGGTTGCAGGCGTTGAACGACTACAGCTTTTCGGGTGAGGCATTTGACTACATGCTGAGCAACGGCATTCTTTTGCCCGAGCATTTGCTGCGGTTCCTGACCTATCCTTTTGTACACGGCACGTTCACCTCGACCCTGTTTGCGGGTGTTATCCTGCTGGCCATGGGAAAGATGGTGGGTGAGGTGATGGGCGGTTGGGCCGTGATCCTGCTGTTTGTTTTGTGCGGGATATTTGGCGCGACCGTCTTTGGCTTGGTCACGGATCAGGCGTGGTTGGTTGGCGCCTATCCCAGTGTCTATGGTCTGATTGGTGTCTTTACGTTTCTGCTGTGGCAGAAACTGGCTGCGACCGGCGGACCTCAGGCGCGCGCCTTTACTCTGATCGGGGTGTTGATGGGTTTGCAGCTTTTGTTCGGGATGTTCTTTCAGGTGGGTTATGCCTGGGTGGCGGAATTGTCGGGCTTCTGCGCCGGCTTTGGCCTGACGGCCTTTGTCATGCCCGGCGGATGGGTCCGAGTGCTGAGCACTCTGCGCCGTCGCTAACCGCGTCGCACAGCCCCACGGATGTCCGACAGTTTCAAGGCTCCGATGGCGTGGGCGATGCCGAAATAGCTGCCTGCCCCCATCGTGATCAGCCCCAGCAGCGCTAAGTAGCGCACCCCTTCTGTTCCAAGCGCGGGTTTCAGTACGGTTGCGAAAGCCCCCAGAACGACACCCATCACCAGCGATGCAATGACAATGCGCGGCAGGCGCTGGCGGTAGCGGGTGTCGACCTGCACCACGTCCCCCATGCCGCGCAGCCCCATATACAGCAGTCCCAGCATGGCCCATCCCGCAACGGTCGTGGCGACGGCGGGGGCGATCCAGCCGATTGCCGGTGACAGCCCCACGGCGATGGCGGCATTGATGACCATGGCCACCAACGCGTAGTGGAAGGGCCGTTTGGTGTCTCCGCGCGCGAAATACTGGGGTTGAAGCACCTTTTGCAGGACGAAGGCGGGCAGGCCTGCGCCGTAGATCGCCACGGCAACAGCGATGGCGGCTGCGTCATCCGCCCCCGTCGCGCCGCGTTGAAACAGGACCGACACCAGCGGCAATGGGATCACCACCAACGCCACTGCGCTGGGCAGGGTGAGTGCCATGGAAAATTCCGCCGCGCGCGAATAGGCCGCACGCGCACCATCGATGTCGTTTGCCTTGAGCCTGCGGGACAGGTCCGGCAACAGAACGATGCCCACGGCAATCCCCACAACCCCAAGCGGCAGTTGATAGAGCCGGTCAGCGGCGAACAGCCAGCTGACCGCGTTGTCGTAGTTTGAGGCCACGAGCTGACCCACGACCAGATTGATCTGCATGACCCCCGTGGCGAGCGCGGCGGGGATCGCAGTGCGGACCATCCGTGACATGTCCGGGGTCCAGCGGGGTCGACCAAGGCGCAGGGCAAAGCCCGCTTGGGCGGCAGCCCCCCATGTCAGCGCCAGTTGCGCCACACCCGCGAGGGGGACGGTCCAGACCAGCCAATTGATTGCCGCGCCACCGGTTGCCCAGGCGAGTGTCATGGCGCCAATCACCATGACGTTCAAAAGAACGGGTGCCGCGGCGGCGGCCGCAAACCGGCCCGTGGCGTTCAGCACCCCGGAAAACAGTGCCGACAGCGACATGAAGAAGATGTAGGGAAAGACGATGCGGCCAAAGCCCACCGCCAGGTCAAACCGTTCCTGCCCAAAACCGCCTGCCGTGGCCCATACCAGCGCGGGCATGAAAATCATGGCGAGCGCCGTCAGGATCAGTGTGACCAGCGCCAGCCCGTTCAGGGCATCCCGGCCAAAGCGGGCGGCGTCCTCTTCCCCTTCGAGTTTGGCCGAGAACATCGGAACAAAGGCTGCATTGAACGCCCCTTCGGCAAAGAAGCGGCGAAACATGTTGGGCAGGCGGAAGGCGGCAACAAAGGCGTCCATCAGCGGGCCGGGGCCGATCAGCGACAGGATCATGATCTCGCGCACGAAGCCCAAGATGCGGCTGAGCAGCGTCCAGACACCCACGGTCAGGAAACCACTGATGAGGCGGATCGGTTTCATTTGGAATGGGGTAGCTTGTGGTGCGCGCGGGCGCAATGGCCGGGGTGGAAGCGCTTGGTTTTCAGACGTTGCCAGAAAAGGATTTTTGAGCCCAAAGTGTCGTGGCTTGCTGGCACGCTAAACACGACATATTTTCAGGCAATGGAATTCCATATTTCAAACTTGCATCAGAATGACCTCGCTGACGCTGCTAGTGTTTGGGAACGAGGTTGGCACGAAGCTCATTCTGCTATCGTGCCGATTGAACTAGTGAGATCGAGGACTTCTGAAAGCTTTATTCATAGGCTTAGGAGCAACTTAAAGTTTGTCCGGGTTTATATCGAAAATGGCCATGTTCTTGGCCTCTGCATGATCAAAGAAGATGAGCTGTATCAAATGTATACGGCCCCCCAAGCACGCGGTACTGGCCTGGCCCAAGTACTCATGACCGATGCAGAACAGCGCCTAATGAAAGCGGGTTATAGCCTTGGCTGGCTGTCGTGCGCGGTCGGCAACGACAGAGCCGCAAGATTTTACGATAAATCTGGATGGAAAAATGTAGGTCTTCGTACTGTCGAATTCGAAGCACTAAGCGGAGTTTTTCCGTTTCAAGTTTGGAGGTATGAGAAGAGCCTTTCTTAGTCACTTCGGCAGCTTTGTCCCGCTAAGCGATCATTTGACCATACTGATTAGACACACAGTCGGCCCGACTTGAAACAATTGTTTTTCGCCTTGCCGTTGCCTGTCAAAGCGCTTTGAATGGTGGTGCACATCTCTAATTAAAGGCAGAACCAATGGCAGACGGACAGGACTGGTGGCGCGGGTCGGTGACCTATCAGATTTATCCCCGGTCCTTCATGGACGCGGACGGGGATGGGATTGGGGATATCAAGGGCATCATGGACCGCTTGGACCATGTGGCGTCCTTGGGTGTCGATGCGATCTGGCTCAGCCCTGTGTTTCCGTCGCCCATGGCCGACATGGGGTATGACGTGTCGGATTACCTCGATATCGATCCGACCTTTGGCACCTTGGCGCAGTTTGACGAGATGGTCGCGAAGGCGCATGACCTTGGCCTGAAGGTCATCATTGATCAGGTGCTGAGCCATGCGTCGGACCAGCATGCCCTGTTCACCGAGAGCCGTCAGAGCCGCGACAACCCCAAGGCGGACTGGTTCATCTGGGCCGATCCGAACCCCGATGGCACGCCACCCAACAACTGGCTGTCGATTTTCGGTGGGCCAGCCTGGACGTGGGATGCGCGTCGCCGTCAGTACTATATGCACAACTTCCTGAAAGAGCAGCCGGATTGGAATTTCCATAACCGGGAGGTGCAGGATTACCTGCTGGACTGCGTGCGCTTTTGGCTGGATCGGGGGGTCGACGGCTTCCGGCTCGATACCGTGAACTTCTATTTTCACGACCATCTGTTACGCGACAACGCGGCGAACCCATCGGACTGGGCGCAGGAGGCCGTGCGCCCGTTCGAGATGCAGTACACTCTGTTTTCCAAGAACCGGCCCGAGAACATCGCGTTTTTGGAGCGGTTGCGCGCGCTTCTGGACGAATACGATGATCGGACCATGGTGGGTGAGGTCGGCGACAGCCATCATTCCATCGACATCATGGGGCAGTACACGTCCGGTCAGCGCCTGCACATGGCCTACAGCTTTGAAATGCTGGGGCCGGATTTCAGCCCCAAGCATTTTCGCGAGCGGATCGAGGCGTTCTTTCGGGATGCACCCGAAGGCTGGCCCTGCTGGGCGTTTTCAAACCATGACGTGCCGCGCCATGTGGGGCGTTGGTTGGAGCATGGGGTGGATCAGGATTCCTTGGCCAAGCAGGCGGCGGCTCTGTTGCTGAGTTTCGAAGGGTCCATTTGCATCTATCAGGGCGAGGAACTGGGGCAGGTGGATACTGTGCTGAGTTTTGACGAGTTGACCGATCCCGAGGGCATCAACTTTTGGCCCGAGAAGACGGGTCGGGATGGGTGCCGAACGCCCATGGTTTGGGAGGCTGACGCGCCCAATGCGGGCTTTAGCCAAGCCAACCGCACATGGCTGCCGGTCAAGGAGCCGCAAGCTGCGCGTGCCGTGTCGACGCAGGGGAAGAATAGCGTGCTGGCGTTTTATCGCGAGATGCTGGCCTTGCGCCGCGGGTCGGACGATTTGCGGGCAGGCAAGACGGTGTTTCTTGATCTGCCGGAACCCGTGCTAGGGTTCATGCGGGGGGAGAACATGATGTGCCTGTATAACCTGTCGCCTGATCCTGTGAGTGTGGATGTGCCCCATGTGGTGACGTCCCTTTTGGACCAGTCCGCTGAGGTCGATGGCGCGCGCGTGACACTGGGTGGAAGCGGGTTTCTGATCGGGCGCATCGCTTGATGGGTGGGGCGGACACGACCAGTTTGCCGCCCCATATGACCCAAGGGGATGTCGATGCGCTGCTTAATGCGCGCCATGACCGCCCCTTTGATGTTCTGGGTGTGCACACGACCGGACGTGTGGCGTGGTGTGTTGCCCTGGTGCCGGACGCAACGAGTGTTACAGCGGCGGTGGGGCGCAAGACCGTTCCGCTGGACCGCGTTGAAGGGCCGCTTTTTGCGGCACAGGTGCCGAATTCCAAGTCCGCGTATCGCTTGACGGCCACGTTTGCGGACGGGGCGGAATGGGCGTTCGAGGACCCCTATCGCTTTGGCCCTGTCCTGACGGAGATGGATCAGCACCTGATGGGTGAGGGCACGCACCGCCAGCTGTGGCAGGCGCTCGGGGCGCATGTGATCGACGTGGATGGTGTGGCAGGCACGCATTTTGCTGTCTGGGCACCCAATGCGGCGCGCGCGTCTGTCGTGGGGGATTTCAATATCTGGGACGGGCGCCGACATCCAATGCGGCGTGTGGGCGAGACCGGCGTGTGGGAGATTTTCCTGCCCGGCCTGGGTGACGGTGATCTGTATAAATACGAGATCGCGCCACAGGACGGCACGCCGTTCCTCAAGGCCGATCCGGTGGGCTTTGGCGCGCAGCATCCGCCCGAGACCTCCTCGGTCGTGCGGGATATTTCGGGCTATGGCTGGGACGATGCTGGCTGGATGGCGCGGCGCGGTGTCGCCCAACAGCGGGACAAGCCGATTTCTGTCTATGAGGTGCATCTGGGGTCTTGGCGTCACACGGCGGACGGGCGGCGGCTGAGCTACCGCGAGCTGGCGACGGAGCTTGTCGATTACGCCGTCTGGATGGGCTTCACACATCTGGAGTTTCTGCCGATCAGCGAGTTTCCATTTGATGGGTCGTGGGGCTATCAGCCGCTGGGTCTGTATGCCCCGACAATCCGCTTTGGTCCGCCGCATGAGTTCCGCGATCTGGTGGAAGCCGCGCATAAGGCAGGGCTGGGCGTGATCCTTGATTGGGTGCCGGGCCACTTCCCGTCGGATGCCCATGGGTTGGCACAGTTTGACGGCACGCATCTGTATGAGCATGCTGACCCGCGCGAGGGGTTTCATCAGGACTGGAACACGCTGATCTACAATTACGGGCGGCGCGAGGTGAAGAACCACCTCACCGCCAATGCGCTGTATTGGTTCAAGGAATACCATATTGACGGGCTACGTGTGGATGCGGTGGCGTCGATGCTCTACCGCGATTACTCGCGCGCCGACGGCGAATGGGTGCCGAACAAGGATGGCGGGCGGGAGAATTACGAGGCCATCGATTTCCTCAAGGAGATGAACACCCTTTGCTATGGTGAGGTGGACGGGATCATGACGGTGGCTGAGGAAAGCACGGCCTTTCCCGGTGTGTCCACGCCTGTGGACGCGGGGGGTCTTGGGTTCGGGTACAAGTGGAACATGGGGTGGATGAACGACACCTTGCGGTACATCGAAAAGGACCCGGTGCATCGCAAATACGATCATCACCTGATGACATCGCCGATTGATTATTCATTTTCGGAAAACTTTGTCCTGCCGATCAGCCATGACGAGGTGGTGCATGGCAAGGGGTCGATGATCGGCAAGATGCCGGGGAACGAGTGGGAGAAGTTTGCCAACCTGCGTGCATATTATGGGTTCATGTGGGGCCATCCGGGCAAGAAGCTGTTGTTCATGGGCTGTGAGTTTGGCCAGTGGGCCGAATGGAACCACGATGCGGCGTTGGATTGGGATGCGCTGCATGGGGATCAGCAGCGCGGGTTGCAGGCGTTGGTGCGCGATCTGAACCACCTTTACCGTGACACGCCTGCGCTGCATCGGCGCGATTGTGACCCGTCGGGTTTTGCATGGATCGCCAATGATCCTGATCAGTCGCTGACCGCCTTTGTGCGGCGGGGCGAGGACGGTGACGCGCCTGTTGTCGTTGTGTGCAATTTCACTCCGGTCGTGCGTCAATGGCGCATTGGCGTGCCGGTTCCGGGCCTTTGGGAGGAGGTTCTGAACACTGATGCGGCGGCCTATGGCGGTGGCGACCGCGGCAACGGGGGCGCGCTCCAAAGCCAGAGTGGCGACTGGGACGGGCTGCCGGATTTCGTGGATGTTACCGTGCCGCCTTTGGCGACGGTGGTGTTCCGACACAAACATTAGGGGAGGAAACGATATGGCGGACATGACACGGTTGTCCCAGAGGTCCATGGCATTCGTGCTGGCGGGCGGGCGCGGATCGCGGTTGAAGGAGTTGACCGACCGGCGGGTGAAACCCGCTGTCTACTTTGGCGGCAAGACGCGGATCATCGACTTTGCCCTGTCCAATGCCGTCAATTCCGGCATCCGCCGCATGGCCGTGGCCACGCAATACAAGGCCCATTCCCTGATCCGTCATTGTCAACGGGGCTGGAACTTTTTCCGGGCAGAGCGGAACGAGTTTCTGGATATTCTGCCCGCCTCGCAGCGTGTGTCCGAGGAGATGTGGTATCGTGGCACCGCCGATGCGGTTACGCAAAATATTGATATCGTTGATAGTTATGGCATCGAATACATCGTAATCCTTGCAGGCGACCACATCTACAAGATGGATTACGAGATCATGCTACGCCAGCATGTGGAGCAGGGTGCGGATGTAACCGTGGGGTGCCTGACCGTCCCGCGGGCCGATGCGTCCGCCTTTGGCGTGATGGCGGTCGACGCGCACAGCCAGATCACGTCCTTTCTGGAGAAGCCCGCCGATCCGCCCAGCACGCCCGAGGACCCGACCAAGGCGTTGGCGTCGATGGGGATTTACGTCTTCAATTGGAAGTATCTGCGCGAGTTGCTGATTGCCGATGCCGCCGATCCGAATTCGAGCCATGATTTCGGCAATGACCTGATCCCCGAGATCGTGAAGGGCGGCAAAGCCGTGGCGCATCGCTTTGACGATTCTTGTGTCCGGGGCGAGGGCGCGCCGAGTTACTGGCGGGATGTGGGGACGCTTGATGCGTTCTGGGAGGCGAATATCGACCTGACCGATTTCACGCCCGAGCTGGATTTGTGGGATCAGAGCTGGCCCATCTGGACCTATTCCGAAAGCGTGCCACCCGCGAAGTTCATCCATGATGAGAAGGACCGGCGCGGGGTGGCGATCTCGTCCATGGTTTCGGGCGGGTGCATCATTTCGGGCACCGAGGTGCGCAATTCGCTGTTGTTCACGCAGGTGCACACCAATTCCTATGCCGTGCTGGATCATTCGGTTGTCTTGCCCAACGTGGTCATCAACCGGTCGGCCCGGTTGCGCAAATGCGTGATTGATCGGGGGGTTGAGATTCCCACCGGGTTGGTTGTGGGCGAGGACCCCGTGGAGGATGCCAAGTTCTTCCGCGTGTCGGAAAAGGGCACTACGCTGATCACCAAGGATATGGTGGAGGCATGGAAGGCCGCGCAATGATCAAGGTTCTGTCTGTTGCGTCTGAATGTGCCCTGCTGGTCAAAACCGGCGGGCTGGCTGACGTGGCGGGGGCTTTGCCGGGTGCATTGGCGCCTTTGGATGTCGAGATGCGGACGTTGTTGCCGGGGTATTCGGCTGTGATGAAGGCGTTGACGGGTGCCCAATGCGTTGCGGAAGTAGGCGATCTTTTTGGTGGGGCGGCGCGGCTTTTGTCGGGCGAGGCGGCTGGTCTGAGCCTGTTTGTGCTGGATGCGCCGCATCTGTTTGACCGGGGTGCCGGGATTTACCTGAACGACGATGGAGTAGACTGGCCTGACAACCCCGAGCGTTTTGCTGCGCTGAGCCGGGTTGCGGCGGATATTGCGGGTGGAACACTGGGGCAGTGGCGACCTGATCTGGTGCATTGCCATGACTGGCAGGCGGGGTTGGTGCCTTACTACCTGAAGCGTGACGGAGTTTCAGTGCCGAGCGTCCTGACCATCCACAACATTGCCTTTCAGGGGCTGGTGCCGATGGCACGCGCCAAGGCGCTGGGCATTGCCAAGGCCGATCTGACCCGCGAGGGGGTCGAATACTGGGGGCAAATTTCGGCGTTGAAGGCGGGTCTGGTCTGGGCCGACCGGCTGACCACTGTGTCGCCCACCTATGCACGCGAATTGATGACGCCCGAGTTCGGCATGGGGCTGGACGGCGTGCTGCAGACCCGCAAGGCGGATCTGTCGGGCATTCTGAACGGCATTGATCTGGAGGTGTGGTCGCCTGGGGTCGATACGCACATTCATCAGTACAAGACCCCGCGCGGGAAGGCTGCGAACAAGGCGGCTTTGCGCGACGAGTTCGGGTTGCCGGAGGCCGAGGGCCCGCTGTGCGTGGTGGTGTCGCGCCTGACCGAGCAGAAGGGGTTGGACCTGCTCTTGGACGCCTTGCCTGCGCTGCTTGACCGGGGCGGGCAGTTGGTGCTGTTGGGCTCTGGCGATCCCGCGTTGGAGAAGGCGTTTGCCGGGTATGACCACCCGCATGTTGCGGCGCGGATTGGTTATGACGAGGCACTGTCGCACAGGATGATGGCGGGCGGTGATGCGATCCTTGTCCCGTCGCGGTTCGAGCCTTGTGGGCTGACCCAGCTGTATGGCCTGCAATACGGCACCTTGCCCGTTGTTGCGCTGACCGGCGGGCTGGCGGATACGGTGATTCCGGCCACGCCTGCGACCATGGCCAAGGAGGTTGCAACCGGCCTGCAATTTCACCCTGTGACGGCGGACGCCCTCTCAAACGTGTTGATGCAGCTTTGCGACCTTTTCGCCGCGCCCAAGCTGTGGTCAAAGATGCAGCGAAACGCGATGGCGCAGCCCGTGGGGTGGGCGCCATCGGCTGCGGCCTATGCCGCGCTGTATGACGACCTGGTAAAGGCTGCTGAATGACACCATTCCAACTGAGCGCGGGCCGCCCGCATCCTTTGGGGGCCACGTTCGACGGCGAGGGCGTGAACTTTGCCGTGTTTTCCCAGCACGCGACCCGCGTGGCGCTGTGCCTGTGCGACGATCAGGGGCGCGAGGTGTACCTTGTCGATCTGGCCGAGCGCGAGGGCCATATCTGGCACGGCTATATCGCTGGACTGCGGCCCGGGCAGCAATATGGCTACCGCGTGCATGGGCCTTATGCGCCCGAGGAAGGTCACCGCTTCAACCCGTACAAGCTGTTGATGGACCCCTATGCCAAGCGATTGGCGGGGCAGGTGCAGTGGCATGATGCGCTTTACGGCTACGAGATTGGGCATGCTGACAAGGACATGAGTTTCGACACCCGTGACAGCGCGGAATACATGCCACGGTCCGTTGTTGTTGATCCGGCATTCACATGGGGACGGAGCGAACGCCTGCGCCTTGATACACCGTGGTCCGATACGGTGATCTACGAGGCGCATGTCAAAGGGCTGACCACGCAGCGCAAGGACATAAACCATGCGGGCCGTTTCCTTGGCATGGCGTCGGACCAGATGCTGGACCATCTGACTGATCTGGGGGTGACGGCGATTGAGTTGATGCCTGCGCAGGCCGCTGTCGATGACCGGTTCCTCGTGGACAAGGGGCTGAGCAACTACTGGGGCTACATGACCTACGGGTTCTTTGCGCCTGAGCCGAAGTATCTGAGCAATCACGACATTTCTGAATTCCAACAGATGGTGGCGCGCTTCCATGCTGCCGGGATCGAGGTGATCCTCGACGTGGTTTACAACCACACTGCCGAAGGAGATCAGCGCGGGCCTACCCTGTCTTTCCGAGGCTTTGACAACGCGAGCTATTACCGGCTAACGGACGATCCGCGCTACTATGTGAACGATACGGGTTGCGGTAATACGCTGGATCTGGATCATCCCTTTGTCCTGCGCATGGTGATGGACAGCTTGCGCTATTGGGTTGAGGTGATGCATGTGGACGGGTTCCGTTTTGACCTTGCCTCGACCCTTGCGCGCACCTCGGGCGGCTTTGATCGGGACGGGCCGTTTTGCCGTGCGATCCGGCAGGATCCGGTGCTGAACAAGGTCAAGATGATTGCGGAGCCATGGGATGTCGGCCCTGGCGGCTATCAGCTGGGGGCCTTTCCATCGCCCTTTACCGAATGGAATGACAAGTACCGGGACAACGTGCGCAAGTTCTGGCGCGGGGATGCCTGCATCACCCGCAAGCTGGCGGGGCATGTAACCGGGTCGGCCCTGCGCTTTGACCATGACGGGCGGCCTGCCACGTCGTCGATCAACTTTGTCACCGCCCATGACGGTTTCACGCTGATGGACACCGTCAGCTACAACGAAAAACACAACGCCGCGAATGGCGAAGGCAACCGCGACGGGCATGATCACAATTGTTCGGACAATTGCGGGGTTGAGGGGCCGACGGATGATCCGGCGATCATGGCCCTGCGGGCCCAACGGCGGCGCAATATGCTCGCCACCCTGATGCTGAGCCAGGGCACGCCGATGATCCTGGCGGGCGACGAGTTGGGCAATAGCCAAGGTGGCAACAACAACGCCTATTGTCAGGACAACGAGATTGGATGGGTCAACTGGGACGAGGCCGATCCTGATTTCCTGGCCTTCTGCCGCCAGATCATCGCGTTTCGCAAGTCTAGCCCGATCCTGCGCCAGAAGCGGTTTTTACATGCGGGCAAGCGGGCGGTTGATGGCAAGCCGGATGTGTTCTGGCGCAAGGCCGACGGCACCGCGATGGCGGAAGAGGATTGGCAGCGGCCCGAGTTGAAATTCCTTGGGGTCGAGATGCGGATGGCGCGCGGCACGCCCGCCTATGAGCCGCGCCTTGGTGCCATTTACATCCTGTTCAATGCGGGCGGCAAAACCCGTGCGACGCTGCCCGAGACCCTGCCCGGGCACCGCTGGCAGCGTGTCATCGATACGTCTGGCCATGTTGCTGAAACATCCCGGTCCGGCACCGTGTCTGTCGCGCCCAACAGTGTTGTCGCGCTTGAGCTGTGCCCGATTGGCAGCACGCCCACAGGCAAAAAGGCGACCCAGGAAAGAAAGGTCAAAGCATGACAGTTCAAACGGTGAAGGTGACACCCATCGACGGCCAGAAACCGGGCACCAGCGGCTTGCGCAAGAAGACGGCGATCTTCATGCAGCCCGGATACCTTGAGAATTACACGCAGGCGATTTTCGGCGGCATTGGCGGTGTTGCGGGCAAGACGCTCGTGGTGGGCGGCGACGGGCGGTACTTTAACGACGTTGCCATCGGGACCATCCTGAGGATGGCGGCGGCCAACGGCGCTGCCAAGTGCATCGTCGGGCAGGGCGGGTTGTTGTCCACGCCCGCGGCCTCGCACCTGATCCGCAAGCGTGGCGCTGATGGTGGGTTGATCCTGTCGGCCAGCCACAATCCCGGCGGGCCGGATGCGGATTTTGGCCTGAAATACAACGGTCCGAACGGTGGCCCTGCGACTGAGGGCGTGACCGAGAAGATCTTTGCCCGGACGACGCAGATTGACGCCTATCACATTCTTGAAGGCGGCGCGGTGGACCTGAACGCGCTGGGCGACAGCCAGTTGGGTGATATGCGGATCGAGATTGTCGACCCGGTTGCGGACTATGCCGAGTTGATGGGCACCCTGTTTGACTTCGACGCCATCGCGGCCCTGTTTCGCGGTGGGTTCCGCATGTGCTTTGACGCCATGCACGCTGTCACCGGGCCCTATGCGCATGAGATCCTTGAGAACCGTCTGGGCGCGCCTGCGGGCACGGTGATGAATGGCGTCCCTAGCCCGGATTTTGGTGGCGGGCACCCTGACCCGAACCCGGTCTGGGCCAAGGCGCTGATGGATGTGATGTATGCGGGTGACGCGCCTGACTTTGGGGCGGCGTCGGATGGCGATGGCGACCGCAACATGATTGTGGGGCGGCGGTGCTATGTCAGCCCGTCGGATAGTTTGGCGCTGCTGGCAGACAAGGCCGATCTGGCACCCGGCTATTCGGGTGGTCTGGCTGGGGTGGCGCGGTCCATGCCGACCTCTGCCGCTGCAGATCGCGTTGCCGAGGCCAAGGGCATGGCGCATTTCGAGACACCCACCGGTTGGAAGTTCTTTGGCAACCTGCTGGATGCGGACAAGGTGACATTGTGTGGTGAAGAAAGCGCGGGCACCGGATCAAACCATGTGCGCGAGAAGGACGGTCTATGGGCCGTTCTGCTGTGGCTGAACATTCTGGCCGCCACGGGCAAGTCCGTATCTGATCTGATGGCGGCACATTGGGCGAGCTATGGGCGCAACTACTATTCGCGCCATGATTACGAGGCGGTGGATAGCGCGGCGGCGAATGACCTGATTGCCAATCTGCGCGCCCGTTTGGGTGATTTGGCTGGGCAGAGTGCTGGTGGGCTGACGGTCTCGGGCGCGGACGAGTTTTCCTATGACGATCCAGTCGATGGCTCCACGTCCTCTGGTCAAGGCATCCGCATCTATTTCGAAGGGGGCGGGCGTGTGGTGTTCCGCCTGTCTGGTACTGGCACCGATGGAGCGACGCTGCGGGTGTATCTGGAGCAGTTGGAAACTGCGCCGGATGCGCTGGATCAGGACCCGCAAGAGGCCTTGGCAGGCATCATCGCAGCCGCAGACGCGCTGGCCGGGATCAAGGCGCGCACCGGACGCGATGGCCCCGACGTCATCACCTGATCTGCCGGACGTTCATGCGGGTGGCTGACGCCTATTGCGCTGCCCGCTCGACCCCCTCGACGATTGCCGCGCGCAGTTTCTTTTCAAGCGTCTTCTGTTTGGCCTCGGAGTAGTATTTCAGGCCGAACATGTCCTTCACATAGAAGGTATCGACCACCTGTTCGCCATAGGTCGCGATGACCGCGTTGGCGATGTAGACATTCGATGCCGCAAGCGTGCGTGTGAGGTCGTGTAGCAGACCGGGACGGTCGCGCGTGTCGACCTCGATGATGGTGTAGATGTCGGACCCTTCGTTGTCGAAGGTGATGTGCGTGGGCACCCTGAATGCCTTTTCGCGCTTCTTGACCTTGTCGCGATCCTTGATCGCGTCGCGGGTGATCACCTCGCCCGCGAGCGTGCGCTCGATCATCTTGCGCAGGCGGGGCAGGCGGCTGGCCTCGTAGGGGTTGCCGTCAGCGTCCTGTATCCAGAACGCATCGGTCACGTAGCCGTCGGAGGTGGTGTAGCTGCGCGCATCCACGACGTTGGCCCCCACAAGCGCGAGCGCCCCGGTCAGTCGGGCAAAGATGCCGGGATGATCGGGCATGACGAAGCACGCGCGCGTGGCGTCGCGGTCGTCGTCGGGATGCAGGTCCATGGCGATCTCGTTCTCGTCGATGTCGCGCAAGAGCCTGGCAAAGACGACGTGGGCCGTAACGTGAAGGCCCTGCCAATAGGGATCGTAGTGCCGGGCGGTTTCGGTTTGCAGCTCTTTGCGCGGCCACTCCGCCAACTCGGCCCGCAGCGCCTTTTTCGCCTCTGCTCCGCGGCCTTCTCGGGTCAACGCCTCCATGCCGTCCTCAAGCGCGCGGCGGGTTTGCCGATAGAGGGCGCGGATCAGCACGGCCTTCCAGTTGTTCCACGTCGTTGGGCCAACACCACGGATGTCGCAGACCGTCAGCACGCAGAGCAGGTCCAGCCGTTTGACGGTCTGCACCGCCTTGGCAAAGTCACGCACGGTGCGAGGGTCGGCGATGTCGCGTTTCTGGGCCATGTCGGACATCAGCAGGTGGTAGCGCACCAGCCATTCGACCGTGTCCACATCATCCTGTTTCAGGCCCAGCCGTGGTGCGATCTTGCGGACCATCTGCGCGCCGAGGATCGAGTGATCTTCGGGCCGTCCCTTGCCGATGTCGTGCAGCAGAAGCGCGACATAGAGCACCTTGCGGTTCACGCCTTCCTTGAGGATCGAGGACGCGACGGGCAGGTCCTCTTCCAGTTCATCGCGCTCGATCATGGCCAGTTGCGCGATGCACTGGATGATATGTTCGTCAACCGTATAGGAGTGGTACATGTTGAACTGCATCATCGCGACGATGGGTTCAAATTCGGGGATAAAGGCGGCCAGTACGCCCAATTCGTTCATCCGCCGCAGGGCGCGTTCCGGATTGCCGTGTTTCAGCAGCAGATCCAGAAACAGCCGCTGGGCTTCCGGCGTGGTGCGCATATCATCGTCGATCAGGTGCAGGTTCGACTTGATGATCCGCATCGCATCAGGGTGGATCAGCATGCCTGTGCGCAGTGCTTCCTCGAAAATGCGCAGCAGGTTTAGTTTGTCGTCGAGAAACACGGCATCGTCGGCAATCGCAATCCGATTGTGGATCACCTGGTAGCCGTGTTTGATGCGCGGCTTGCGCTTGAACAGCCGTTCAAGCAGCGGTTCGGCTTTGATGTGTGTCGCTTCAAGCTTGGTCAGGAAGATGCGCGTCAGGTCGCCCACTTCAGTCGCGTGCAGGAAATAGTCCTGCATGAACCATTCGACAGCCCGCCGTCCACCCTTGTCCTGATATCCCATGTCCTCGGCCACGGCGGCTTGCAGATCAAAGGTCAGCTGGTCCGTGGCCCGGCCCGAGATCAGGTGCATGTGAGAGCGGGTGGCCCACAGGAAATCCTCGGCCGCGACAAAGGCGTCAAATTCTTCATCCGTGAACAGGCCCAGAGGGACAAGGTCTGCTGCATCCTGCACCTTGTGGATATATTTACCGATCCAGAACAGCGATTGCAGATCGCGTAGCCCGCCCTTGCCCTCTTTCACGTTGGGCTCGACCACATATCGTTGTCCCTGTCGGACATGCCGCGCGTCCCGTTCTGCAAGCTTGGCTTCGATGAATTCACGCTCGGTCCCGTCGAACAGGTCGGTCCGTAGTTTGGTATCCAGTTCCTTGGCCAGGGCGGCGTCGCCAAAGAGAAACCGGTGCTCCAGCATGGCGGTGCGAATTGTGAAATCCTCGGCCCCGAGCCGGAGGCAATCTCGCACCGTGCGGCTGGAATGACCCACTTTTAGCTTGAGGTCCCACAGGATGTAGAGCGTGGTTTCGATCACGCTTTCGGCCCAGGGGGTGATTTTGTAAGGCGTCAGAAACAGCAGATCCACGTCAGAGAAGGGGGCCATTTCGCCCCGCCCGTAGCCGCCCACGGCCAGGACAGCCAATCGTTCGCCATTGGTCGGGTTCGGGTTGGGGTGCATCACCGTTTGCGCCGTGCGCAGAGCTGCATGGACCAGACAATCGGTCAGAAACGCATATGCCTGCGTTGTGGGGCGTGACGCGAACGGATTTGTACGGAAGGCTTCAGCGATGGCCGCTCGTCCTGCCTTCTGAGCGTCTTTCAGATGCGCGACAATGGCCGCCCGGTCCGGTTTGTTGCCCAGAAGCGTATCGAAAGCGCCGCCATCGAAGATATCGGTGGCGGCGCAGATCAGGTGTTGGTCAGGCGTGGTTGGGGCCTGAAAGGCGGTGTCGCTCAATATGTTCTCCGTTGTGGCCGTTTAGCCGGATCAGAAGCCTGCGCCGCCAAACCCGCGAGGGGCGGCATCAATTACGACAACCCTGTTGTCGCGCACTGTGGCAACGGCCAGGCCCCGTTGGTTGGTGCCGTCGGAGCGCAAACGGAAAATACCCGACGCGCCCTGGAAGCCGGACCCTTGGGTCAGGGCCGAACCCGTTAGTGCACCGGCACTACCCTGCGCAGCAAGGGCGCCGATTGCGGCGATCCCATCAAAAGCCAGCCCAGCCAGCGGGTGAGGTGCGCTGCCATAGGCGGCTTGATACTGTGACTGGAAAGCCGAGGATCGCGCCGGATCAGGCAGGGCGAACCAGCCACCCTGCACACCGGGCAATTCCAGCGTTTGTGGCGGGAGGTCCCAACGTGTGAGCCCGACATATTGGGTTGTGGTCGGGCTGATGCCTGCCTCGGGCAGCAATTGCGACAAAAGGGGCAAGCCCGCCGCCGGTGCCGCCGTCATGAACACTGCGTTGGCGCCCGAGTTGTCCACGGCGGATTTGACCCTTGGCACAGCTGCCACAAGTCCTTGCTGCGACAGCGGGTAATCGACCGTTCCCACCATGGTGGCACCGCTACGCGAAATCGCCTGCTGGATGGCATTGCGACCGAGTTGACCGGCGACATCCTGGGCATGAACGACAACAACCCGGTTCTTGCCCTGGCTCGCGGCGTAGCTGACAAGCCGGTCTGCCGTGTTGTCGAAGGTCGACCCCAGAACAAAGACGTTGCCCCCGGCGATCGTCGTGTTGTTGGAAAATGCCAGCACATTCACGTTTTGCGGCGCAACGGCCACGCCAGCAGCGTTTGCTGCCTCGGCATAGAGCGGACCCACGATGATCTGTGCGCCGTCATTTACGGCTTGCGCTGCCTGGCTTGCTGCAGTCCCGGCGTTGCCGGCAGTGCCGTAGACCCGCAGGTCGATCTGGACACCTTGGAGGTCGCGCATGGCCAGCCGGGCCGCGTTTTCCAGATTGTTCGCCAGCAGTTCGTCACTGGCTTGGCCGGATCCGCGTGGCACCAGCAATGCAACCGGAACAGGTTTCGACGTATCAATGCGCGGACCGCCCGACGATCCGCCAAGGCCACCCAGAGCGGCTGGGTCACATGCGGCCAGTGCAAGGGCAGCTATAGGTACAATGGCCCGCCGCGCTGCCTTGCGCAGAGTCTTGAAAAACGCAAACATAGACTGTCACTCCCTAAGTGCCGGGCATAACATTGGCCTGCCCGGTCTTTGGGGGCAGATAATAGACGTCAGGAAAGGCGGGTCCAGCGTTGAATCATATCGAGGTGCCCCTGTCCGCAGGCATTTGGTTCGTGGGTGTGCCGATTGGGACGGCGCGGGATATCACTTTGCGGGCGCTGGATGTGCTGGCGTCAGCGGATGTGCTGGTGGCCGAAGACACACGTTCCTTGCGCAAGCTGATGGACATCCATGGGGTTCCGCTTGGTGGGCGTCGGATCGAGGCATTGCACGAGCATTCAAAGGGCGCGCAGGTGACACGGCTTGTGGCACGGGCGGCAGGTGGCGAAAGCGTTGCTTACGCGTCCGAGGCCGGGATGCCCCTGATAGCAGATCCAGGGTTCGAACTGGGGCGCGCCGCCCGGGCGGCGGACGTTGCGGTGACATGTGCACCGGGTCCATCGGCCGTGCTGACGGCGCTGGTGATCGGTGGATTGCCGACAGATGCCTTCCATTTTGGCGGGTTCTTGCCCGCCGCGCGCTCTGCCCGGCAGAAGGCACTGCAAGGTCTGGCTGAAGTGCAGGCAACACTTGTGCTCTACGAATCGCCCAAACGTGTCGGTGCGCTGCTTGCAGACGCGGTCGAGGTTCTGGGGGCGGATCGACAAGCCAGCGTCTGCCGGGAGCTGACCAAGAAATTCGAAGACGTGCAAAACGGTACATTGGGTGATCTGGCGGCCAGGTTCAAAGACACATCTCCAAAGGGCGAAATCGTCGTGCTGATCGGCCGCGCTGAAGTGACGGCTGTTAAGGAAAAAGACATTGATGGTGCGTTAGGCTCGGCGCTGAATGATATGTCTGTGAAGGATGCCGCGGCGTTCGTCGCGGAAACACTCGGGGTGCCCCGCAGGCGCGTCTATCAGCGCGCATTGGAACTGGCACGCGACAGCTAACGGCGTGAAGGGTAACGCATGGCACGGCACGAACGGTCTTTTGGTGCGGCTCAGCCCGTTGATGCGCGCGTGGCGCGTGGGCATATGTCATATCATGCCGGCATGGCCGCCGAGCAGGTGGTCGCACGTGCATACATTGCGGCAGGCTACAAGTTGGTCGCGGATCGCTGGCGCGGACAGCGCGGCGAAATCGATCTGATCTTTTCCACGGTGATCGGGCTTGTCATGGTTGAGGTGAAGACCAGCAAGTCCTTTGCGTCGGCAGCCGCGCATGTGACGCCTGCACAGGTCAAACGGCTTTGTGCTACGGCAGATGAATACCTTGCAACTCTTTCAGATGGGTCTTTGACAGAGCTGCGCTTTGACGTGGCTCTGGTTGACCAGGCGGGCGCTGTCGACATCCTCGAAAACGCCTTTTCCGGGTATGTCTGACCTCATGCGCAGGGCATTCTGCGACCCTGCACAATAGCTTGCCATTGCGTGACCGGGCCTGCTGCGCCATCTAGTGGCGCAGACCACAGCGGAGTTGCGCCATGAAGATCGCCTTTCAAATGGACCCGATCGGGTCCGTGGATATCAATGCGGATAGCAGTTTCCGCCTGGCGGAAGAGGCGCAGGCCCGGGGTCATACCCTGTTTTTCTATTCACCCGATCACCTTGCCTACCAGGAGGGGCGGGTGACCGCCCGCGGCCATGACTTCACGGTAAAAAGGGTGCAAGGAGAGCACGCCCAGCTGGGTCTGGAGCGCGAAGCCGACCTTTCCGATTTCGATGTCATATGGTTGCGGCAGGATCCGCCCTTTGACATGCATTACATCACCTCGACCCATCTGCTGGATCGCCTGAAAGGGCAGGCACTGGTCGTGAATGATCCGTTCTGGGTGCGTAACTATCCCGAAAAGCTGTTGGTCCTCGACTTCCCGGATCTCACGCCGCCCACCACGATTGCCCGCGATCTGGACACCATCAAGGCGTTCAAGGCCAAGCATGGTGACGTGATCCTCAAGCCGCTCTATGGCAACGGTGGCGCGGGCGTGTTCCGTCTGGATGCCAATGACCGCAACCTGACCTCGCTCCATGAGCTGTTCACCGGCTTCAGCCGCGAGCCGTTGATTGTCCAGAAATTCCTGCCCGACGTTTCCAACGGCGACAAGCGTGTCATCCTTGTGGATGGAGAGGCCGTAGGTGCGATCAACCGTGTGCCCGCCGCAGGTGAAACGCGGTCGAACATGCATGTGGGCGGACGACCGGAGAAGATCGGTCTGACCGACCGCGATCTGGAAATTTGCGCGGCTATCGGTCCTTTGCTGAAGGAAAAGGGGCAGGTCTTTGTTGGCATCGACGTGATCGGCGACTACCTGACCGAGATCAACGTGACCTCTCCCACTGGCATCCAGGAACTGGAACGGTTTGACGGTGTGAATATCGCTGGCAAGATCTGGAAGGCCATCGAGGGCAAGATCGGGTGAGCCTTCTCCGGCCCCTTCTCAGCACCTATCTGCGGCTGACGGAAAAGCCGCATATGCGCAGATCTGATCAAGCGACCTTGCGCCGCAGTTTTGCAAGCAAGGCCAGGTTTCTGTTTCACGCGCCGCTTTCCATACGTCTGGCAACCGGCACATTGGCTGGGGCGGAAGCCCTTTGGGTGGCGCCCCGGCGTGGGCCCAAACCGGATGTCACGATCCTCTACTTTCATGGCGGTGGTTTCGTTTTCGGGTCGCCTCATACCCACGGGGCCATGGTCGCGGCCTTGGCGAAACGGGCAGGCGCCTGCGCCGTTCTGCCCCGCTATCCGCTGGCCCCTGAACATCCCTTTCCCGCTGCGCTGGATCATGCGATTGCGGCCTATCACGCCTGCCGCGCACAGGGTGGCCCCCTGGTCGTGGGCGGAGATAGCGCAGGCGGCGCATTGACCTTGTCGTTGCTCGCGCATTTGCTGACGGAGGGGGAGCCGCTGCCTGACGCGGTTTTTTCGTTCTCTCCGCTTACGGACCTCACGTTTTCCGGTGCCAGCATTCGAGACAATGCCGAGGCGGACGTCGAACTGCCCGCTGAACGCGCGAGCAAAATGGCGCAGATGTATCTGAACGGCGCGGATGAGACCAACCCGTTGGCCAGCCCGCTCTTTGCCGATTTCACCGGTGCGCCTCCGGTCTGGATCACTGTGGGTGATACAGAGATTTTGCTGGATGATAGCCGCCGCATTGTCGGCCAGATGCAAGGGCAAGGCGTCAATGTAACCTATGTCGAGGAATACGACCTGCCCCATGTCTGGCCGATCTTCCACAATACCTTGCCCGAGGCGCGGCGCACCCTGAACACTCTGGCGAAATGGATCATGGCTCAGACTGGAACAAGCGCCGGAACCCGGTAACTGACCGCCTCGGCCACGTGGGGTTTGCGCACGTCCGGCGATCCATCAAGGTCGGCAATGGTCCGCGCCACGCGCAGCACCCTGTGGTAGCCGCGCGCTGACAGGCCAAACCGGTCAGCCACTTTGGTCAGCAGGGCGCGTCCCTCGGCGTCTGGGGCAGCGTATTCATCCAGCGCGGCGCCGCTCAGGTCCGCATTGCTGCGCATGCCCGTGTCGGCCAAGCGGGCGCTTTGCACCTGTCGTGCAGCCGCCACGCGGGCTGCGACCGCGGCAGAGCTGTCGCCCGAGGCGGGTAGGTCGAGGTCCGTATAGGTGACGGGCGGCACATCGACCCGCAGGTCGAACCTGTCCATCAGCGGCCCCGATATGCGCCCCATATAGTCCTCTCCGCAAGCAGGCGCGCGGCCACAGGCGCGGGACGCGTCCGACAGGTAGCCGCATTTGCAGGGGTTGGCTGCCGCCACCAGCATGAACCGGCATGGGTATTTCACGTGGTTGTTGGCGCGGGCCACCATGACCTCGCCCGTCTCGATGGGTTGGCGCAGGGTCTCAAGCACTGTGCGCGGAAACTCGGGGAATTCGTCCATGAACAGCACGCCGTTATGGGCCAGTGACACCTCACCGGGTTTCGCCCCGCGCCCGCCGCCGATGATCGCGGCCATGGAAGCGGTGTGATGCGGCTCGCGAAACGGGCGATCCATCGAAATGCCGCCCGCGTCCAGCAATCCGGCCAGCGAGTGGATCATCGAGGTTTCGAGCGCTTCCATCGCCGAGAGTGGTGGCAAGATGCCCGGTAGGCGTGCGGCCAGCATGGATTTGCCGGACCCGGGCGTGCCGACCATCAGGAAGTGGTGCCGTCCGGCGGCGGCCACCTCCATCGCCCGCTTAGCCCGTTCCTGTCCTTTGACATCGCGCAAATCGGGCAGTCCGGTGCCCCGGGCGATCTGTCCAGCCTTTGCCGGTTCCAGCGGGACCTGTCCCGTGTAATGTCGCACCACGTCGCCAAGGGATCTGGCGGCAATGACCTTGGTCGCGTCAACCCATGCGGCTTCGGCCCCCGACCCTGCAGGGCACAGCAACCCGCGGTCCTGTTCTGCTGCAGCCATGGCGGCGGGCAGGGCGCCCAGAACGGGGACGAGGGTGCCGTCCAGCGACAGCTCTCCAAGGGCAACGGTGCCTTCCACCGTGTCTTCGGGCAGGATGCCAAGGGCGGCAAGCAGCGCCAGCGCGATGGGCAGGTCGAAATGCGATCCCTCCTTGGGCAGATCGGCGGGCGACATGTTGATCGTGATCCGTTTCGACGGCAGTGCGATGGACATGGCCGTCAGGGCCGCGCGGACCCGGTCGCGCGCTTCGGACACCGCCTTGTCCGGCAGGCCCACGATGGAAAAGGCGGGCAAGCCCGGCGTCATGGCGCATTGCACTTCGACCTCGCGCGCGTCGACACCTTGGAATGCAACCGTGTAGGCCCGTGCGACCATGTGCGTCTCCCTCACTCTTGGTTAACGGTTAAGGGGGCATGGTTTACGATTGGTTAAAGTATGACCGCTGGCGAGACCCGGTCGCGTTTGGTACGATGAGGCATGACGCGCGGCTTACGCGAACTGATTGAACGACAGATCCAGAAGGCTCGCCTCGACGGTCAGTTGGATCGATTGGAGGGCGAAGGCAAACCCCTGCCTGATCGCCCGGAAGAGGCTTTTGTGGATACGGCCGATGCCGCCGGCTTCCGGATGATGGCGCAGGCGGGTGTCATGCCCGAAGAGATCAAAATCAAACACGCCATGGCCAAGCAGCGCGCACTGGTTGCCCGCCTGACGGATCGGGTAGCACGGAAGGAGGCGATGGCAGAGCTGGCGCGGCTGGAATTACGCTACAACATTGCCCGCGAAGCCCGCCAACGGTTCATGCGCTAGGCCAGTCCCTTGTGGGAACGCGCATATCGTAAGGAAAGGGGTCATAGACGGATTTTAACCCTTCGGCCCGCCACGTTTGAAACGCGGGATCGGCCAGTGTGGTCATGCAGTAGGCACGTGCCATGTCCGACACCGGCAGGTCATACCCTACAATCCTCGCGCAGACAGGGGCATAGAACGCATCAGCAAGCGAGTAAGCCCCAAACAGCCATGGGCCGTCTGTCTTGAACTTGGCGGCATGGGCCCACAGGGTCTCGATCCGGTCCAGATCGGTTCGGACGGCCTCCGGTACCTCGAATCCGGTGTTCACATATTGAAGCTGCATCGGGCAGGCGCCGCGCAATGCGGCAAACCCTGATGCCATCTCGGCGCACAGCCATCGCGCCGTGGCGCGGGCGGATGCATCTTTGGGCCACAGACCCGCATCGGGGTTCTGTTCGGCCAGTGTTTCTGCCATGGCGAGGCTTTCACCCACGACTGTACCGTCCGGCAGTCTGAGCGTTGGCACCAGCCGAGCAGGGGCCAGCGGGGCCAAGTCATCCGCCATGGTACCGGAATAGAGGCCAATCATATGGGTGCGGTGGGACAGGCCGAACTTCTCAAGCATGAGCCAGCCGCGTAGCGACCAGCTCGAAAAAGTGCGGTCGCCGATATACAGGTCATAAGTCATGCGGGCAGGCTAGGCGTAACGGCGTGCCCTTGCCCAACGGTGATTTGTGAGGGGCCGCATCACGGGGTGTGATTGATGATCTCTGCCTGTCCGGTTGCGCGGTTTAGGGTCGTGACGGAGAGTGGGTCGATCTTGTGGGCCAGCACTTCACGCGCGGTGATGCCCAGCACGGCCTGCACTTGCGTCAGGATCACACCGAAATGGGCCACGGCGACGATGTGTCGACCGGGATGTGTCGCTTCGATCCGGTGCACTGCCATAGCGACGCGCGCGGCAGAGGCGTTCCAGCTTTCGCCGCCCGGTGGCGTGTGATCTCCGGGCGTTTCCCAATAGGCGCGGCTCAGATCGGGGTGCCAGTCGGCCACGGTCGAAAAGTGCACGCCGTCCCATGTGCCGAAGTGAAATTCGCGTAGGGCCGGGTCGTGGGGCAGGCGCGTTCGTGCGCCTTGCACCGCCGATGCCGTGTTGATGGACCGGGTCAGGTCAGACGAGATGACAAGCGCATCGTCCGGCAAATGGGCCGCCAACCGCGAGATGGCGGCGGTATCCCCCAGATCGGCATCGACATTGCGCCAGCCGGTAAATGTCTTCTGGTGGGTCGGCCCATGCCTGACCCAATGCCATGTGGTCATGGCGCCACTCCCTTGCGCAGCTGCGGAAGGCCCGCCAGCACGTGCCACACCGTGTCTGCCTGCGCAGCCAGGGCGATGTTCAGACGCCCCTGTGCTTCGCGGAACCGTCGGGCAAGCACGTTCTCGGGCACAATCCCCTGACCCACCTCATTCGACACGACAACGACCGGTGCAGTGCAATCGGCAAGCGCGACCAGCAGGTCGGTTTGGGCCGCGCCGATATCCGCCTCGTCCATCATCAGGTTGGTTAGCCACATGGTTGCGCAATCCAGCAGCACAGACTGGTCCGGGGTTGCCCCGCGCAGCCCATTCTCGACCTCATCGGATGCGTCGATTGTTGTCCATTCGGCCCCGCGCCGCGCCTTGTGCAGATCAACCTTGGCCTGCATCTCTTCGTCCCAAATGCGCGATGTCGCCAGGTAAACCGGCATTAACCCACTGTTAAGGATCAAAGATTCCGCCCATTGCGATTTACCGGAAGCCGCGCCTCCTAGGACGAGTGTCGTGTTGGGCAACATTTTTTGTCTCAAGAGTGAACCGATCTCGGGGTCGACGCGTATCTATATCAAGTGCGCAAAACAAGCATAACCATCCAGGGGGATGACCAAATGGCTTTGGATAATGTTCGAGATATGTCTCTGTCGCGCACGGCGATGAAAGCCGAGTTGCTGGATGCAGAGACAGAGTTGAAGCTTGCATATGCCTGGCGGGACGATCGGGATGAGGCAGCGCTTCATCGCCTGATTACGGCCTACATGCGCTTGGCGATCTCCATGGCATCGAAATTCAAACGCTACGGAGCCCCGATGAACGATCTGATTCAGGAAGCAGGTCTGGGGTTGATGAAAGCGGCCGACAAATTTGACCCGGATCGCGGTGTGCGCTTTTCGACATATGCCGTGTGGTGGATCAAGGCGTCGATCCAGGACTACGTGATGCGCAACTGGTCCATGGTGCGAACCGGTTCAACCTCATCGCAGAAATCGCTTTTCTTCAACATGCGCCGCGTGCAGGCCCGGCTTGAGCGTGAAAGCGCGTCGGTCGGCGAAACACTGGACAAGCACCAGCTGCGTCAGATGATCTCGACCGAGATTGGCGTGCCACTGCGCGATGTCGAGATGATGGAAGGGCGCCTGTCTGGCTCTGATTATTCGCTGAATGCGACGCAATCGGTCGATGACGAAGGGCGGGAATGGATTGACGCGCTGGAAGATGACAGCGCGCAGGCCGCTGAGATGGTCGAACAGTCGCATGACACCGAACAGCTGCGGGAATGGTTGCTCACCGCGTTGAACGGTCTCAACGAACGTGAGCGGTTCATCGTACGCGAGCGCAAGCTGCGGGAAGACCCTCGAACGCTGGAAAGCCTCGGTCAAGAGCTCAGCTTGTCAAAAGAGCGCGTGCGTCAGCTGGAAGCGGCTGCGTTCACAAAGATGCGCAAGGCACTGGAAAATCAAAGCCGCGAGGTCCATCATTTCCTCGTATGAGGACACTGGTGAAACCGATCTTGATTGCCGCCGCCGCGACGTTGTCGACGGCGGCGTTTCTGTCTGCTGCAACAGACTGGTCCGACTTCTCCGGTGACGTGCTGATCATGGGTGAGTTCCACAACAACCCGCAGCACCATGCCGAACAGGCGACCGCCGTGCAGGTGATCCAGCCCAAGGCCGTTGTCTTCGAAATGCTCACACCAGACGAGGCGCAGGCACTCTCTGACCTTCCGCAGGACCGTGGCGCGATAACAGCGGCAATTGATGGCTTCCACTGGTCCAATATCGCGGACTACGCTGACATTCTGGCCGCAAGCCCGGTGATCGTCGGCGCCGCCCCGACGCGCGAGGACATGCGTGCAGCCTTCAGTACGGGCGCGGCAGAGGTGTTTGGTCCGGATGCCGACATTTATGGGCTGGACCAGCCTTTGGCCGAAGACGAACAGGCGATCCGGGAACTCAACCAGTTTGATGCTCACTGCGAGGCGATGCCGCTCGAAATGATGGGTGGCATGATTGAGGCGCAGCGCCTGCGCGATGCGGCCTTTGCCCGGACCGTCATCGATGCACTGGACACATATGGCAGCCCCGTCGTGCTGATCACGGGCAACGGCCACGCCCGAATGGACTGGGGTGTCCCGGTGTACCTGATGCGGACCCGGCCAGAGCTTGACGTCACCAGCATTGGGCAAGGCGAACGGCAAGAGCCACCCGACGGCGTGTTTTCCTGGACGTTGAATGGGGCAGCGTCCCCTGACCGCGATGATCCTTGTGCGGTGTTCCAGAAGGCCAATTGATGCTTCTTCATCTTGCAAGATAAACTCCGGGGGAGCCCGCAGGGCGGGGGCAGAGCCCCTTCACCCCTCTGGCACTTGCGCATCTCTATGCCTATGGTCACACCGACGACAGCCAGCCGGACACGCTATCATGCTGCAAGACAAACGAATTCTGCTGATCCTGACGGGTGGGATTGCAGCTTACAAAGGGCTCGACCTAATCCGCCGCCTGCGGGAACGCGGTGCGGCAGTGACGCCCGTTGTGACCCGCGCCGCCGAACAGTTTGTAACGCCCCTGTCGGTGTCGGCGCTGGCGGGAGAAAAGGTTTATCGCGACCTCTTTGATCTGACAGACGAAGCCGAGATGGGACATATTCAGCTGTCGCGTTCTGCGGACCTGATCCTTGTTGCTCCGGCCACGGCAGACATCATGGCGAAAATGGCGCAGGGACGCGCGGATGACCTGGCCTCGACGCTCCTGCTGGCCACTGACACGCCGGTGATGATCGCGCCCGCCATGAATGTGCGCATGTGGGATCATCCCGCGACGCAACGCAATTTGGCACAAATTACGGATGACGGCGTTTCTGTGGTTGGCCCCAATGATGGCGATATGGCCTGTGGCGAATACGGTCCGGGCCGCATGTCCGAACCGCTTGAAATCGTGGCGGCGGTCGAGACCCATTTCGGCCCTAAACCGCTCGTCGGAAAGCATGTGCTTGTGACCTCCGGACCGACACACGAACCCATTGATCCTGTCCGCTACATCGCCAACCGGTCCTCCGGGGCGCAAGGTGCCGCTGTCGCTGGCGCACTGCTTGCCTTGGGGGCTGATGTGACATTTGTCACGGGACCGGCTGATGTCGCGGCCCCGGTAGGTGCACACGTCGTACCGGTGCAAACAGCACAGGAGATGAAGGCGGCAGTTGATGCAGCCTTGCCCGCCGATGCCGCCATCTTTGCCGCCGCGGTGGCGGATTGGCGCATGGCGACGGCCAGCGACCGCAAGCTGAAGAAATCGAAGGACGGGTTGCCAGTGCTCGAATTTGCCGAGAACCCGGACATTCTGGCCGGTGTGTCTCAGATGACCAAGGGACGGCCCGGTCTGGTCGTCGGTTTCGCGGCAGAAACGGATGACGTACAGGCCCATGCCACGGCCAAGCGTACACGCAAGGGGTGCGACTGGATCGTCGCCAATGACGTGTCACCGGAGACCGGTATCATGGGCGGGTCAGAAAATGCGGTGATCCTGATCACCGAGGATGGCGCCGATCCGTGGCCGCGCATGCCCAAGGCCGAGGTCGCCCTGCGCCTCGCCCAGCGCATCGCGGACGCGCTGACATGAGGGCTGCACCCGCTTGCAGCCGCCGGATTTGAGTTTATTTGGCAAGGTGAAGATGAGCAGAGTTGCATTGAAGATCATGCGTGTCGCCGGATCGGACCCGGACATTGCCTTGCCCTCTTACGAGACAGGTGGCGCGGCGGGGGCGGATATGCGCTCCAATTTCCCGGATGGCCAGACCGTGACACTTGCACCCGGCGCGCGCGCGTTTATCCCCACAGGGCTTGCCATGGCCATTCCACATGGGTTCGAGGTGCAGGTGCGCCCGCGCTCTGGCCTTGCGCTGAAACACGGCATTGCATTGGTCAACAGCCCCGGCACCATCGACAGTGACTATCGGGGTCAGGTGGGCGTGATCCTTCTCAACACCTCGGATCAGCCGTTCGAGGTGACCCACGGCATGCGGATCGCGCAGATGGTGCTGGCCCCCGTCGTCCAGGCTGCGTTCGAAGTGGTGGATACGCTTGATGACACTGCGCGCGGCACTGGCGGCTTCGGTTCCACGGGGCGCGGCTGATGCTGCTGGTTGTCCTGCTGGCCGGGGTGTTGTGGGGCATCGGTGCCATGATGAACACGCCGCACAAGGCGCGGTGGTTGATGATCGGGCTGCTCTACGTGGTGGTGCTTGTCGTTCAGGTGGCCTTGCCCGCTGGGCACCCGCTGCGCATGGCAACCGGGGAAAGCCCTGCGCTCTGGTTGATTGTGGGTGGCTTTGCCGTGATCGCGGTTGGCTACCGGGCCGTTTTGCGCAAGCTGCGCAACCGTGCCGAGGTGGCGGAAGCCAAGGCTGCGCCAGCCGAAGCTCAGGAGGGACCGTTCAGCGATACTGAGCTTAACCGCTACGCCCGTCACATCGTACTGCGCGAGGTGGGTGGCCTTGGGCAAAAACGGCTCAAGGATGCCAAGGTGCTTGTGGTTGGGGCAGGGGGGCTTGGTGCGCCGGTGCTGCAATACCTCGCGGCGGCCGGGGTTGGGACCATCGGTGTGATCGACGATGACACAGTGGAAAACACCAACCTGCAGCGCCAGACGATCCACACCGATGACCGGATCGGGATGCCCAAGGTCTTTTCGGCCCAGGCCGCAATGGAGGCGCAGAACCCATTTGTCACGGTGCGCCCCTATCACCGTCGCCTGACCGATGATGTCGTGGACGACCTGGTGGCCGAATATGATCTGGTAATCGACGGGACCGACAATTTCGACACGCGCTACCGCGTCAACGCTGCCGCCGTGCGGGCAGGCGTTCCCCTCATCTCGGGTGCACTGACGCAATGGGAGGGGCAGGTGAGCGTGTTTGACCCGGCCCATGATGCCCCCTGTTACCGTTGCATTTTTCCCGGGGCACCCGCCGCTGAACTGGCCCCCAATTGCGCAGAGGCCGGTGTGATTGGCCCGTTGCCGGGCGTGGTTGGATCCATGATGGCGGTGGAAGCTGTCAAGCTGATCACCGGTGCAGGCACCCCCCTGCGCGGCGAAATGGTGATCTACGACGCGCTCTACGGTGAAAGCCGCAAGATCGCACTGAACCGCCGCAAGGACTGTGAAACCTGCGCCGGGGTGGTGGTGGGGTGAACCCCGCCCTACATCGGTAGTCAAAGGAGACCCGCCCATGACCAACGTGCTGCTGCAAGACTGGGACACCCCGTTCCAGATCGCCCCCTTTGACGCCATTTCAGATGATGATTTTGCCCCAGCGCTCGACATCGCCCTTGACGCCCACAAGGCCGAAATCGACGCGATTGCGGGCAGCGCTGACGCGCCCACATTCGCCAATGTGATCGAGGCGCTCGAGGCGGCGGGCGATGGCCTGGAAAAGGTGCTGGGCACGTTCTTCACCGTGGCAGGGGCCGACAGCAATCCGCAGCGTGAGGCGCTGCAACGTGACTTTTCTCCCAAACTGGCCGCGCATTTTGCCGAGATTTCCAGCAACAAGGCCCTGTTTGCCCGCATCGCAGCCGTGTGGGACGCCCGCGACGATCTGGACCTGACGGACGAACAGGCCCGCGTGCTGATGCTGACCCACCGAAACTACGTCCGGTCGGGCGCGGCGCTTGAGGGGGCGGACGATGCCCGAATGAAAGAAATCAAGGGACGGCTTGCCGAACTTGGCACCGCCTTTACCCAGAACCTGCTGGCGGATGAGCGGGACTGGTACATGACACTGGGCGGCGGCGACATGGCTGGACTGCCTGCCTTTGTTGTCGATGCGGCGCATGCGGCCGGGGAAGAGAAAGAGGCCGGTGGCCCGGTTGTCACCCTGTCCCGCTCGATCATCGTACCTTTTCTGCAGTTTTCGACGCGCCGCGATCTGCGCGAAAAAGCATACCGGGCCTGGGCAGCACGAGGGGCCAATGGCGGCAAAACGGACAACCGTGCCATTGCAGCCGAGACGCTGAAGCTGCGGGAAGAACGGGCGAAACTTCTGGGCTACGACAACTTTGCCAACTTCAAGCTGGAAACCGAGATGGCCAAGACGCCCGAGGCCGTGCGCGACCTGCTGATGGCCGTTTGGGAACCGGCCAAGTCTCAGGCCAATGCAGATGCGTGGGTGTTGGAACAGTTGCTCAAGGCGGACGGAGTCGACGGCCCGCTGGAACCCTGGGACTGGCGTTTCTATGCGGAAAAGCGGCGCAAGGAACTACACGATCTGGATGAGGCTGAGGTCAAACCATATTTCCAGCTCGATCACATGATCGACGCATCCTTTGATTGCGCGAGCCGCCTGTTTGGCCTCGCATTCAAACCGCTCGACATCCCGCTCTACCACCCCGATTGCCGCGCTTGGGAGGTCACGCGGGAAGGTGAGCATGTGGCCGTGTTCATCGGTGACTATTTTGCGCGAGGTTCGAAACGGTCCGGGGCGTGGTGTTCGGCTATGCGATCACAGGCCAAACACCCCAAACCGCAAACGCCCATCGTCATCAACGTGTGCAATTTCGCCAAGAGCGAACCGGCGCTTTTGTCCTATGATGACGCGCGCACGCTGTTCCACGAGTTTGGCCACGCATTGCACCAGATGCTGTCAAACGTGACCTACGAGTCGATTAGTGGCACCTCTGTGGCCCGTGACTTTGTGGAGCTGCCCAGCCAGCTTTATGAACACTGGCTCGACGTGCCTGAGGTTCTGCAGGAATTCGCCACCCACGCCGAGACGGGTGAGGCAATGCCGCAAACCCTGCTCGACAATGTGTTGGCGGCGGCGACCTATGACATGGGGTTTCAGACAGTGGAATACGTCGCCTCGGCCCTTGTCGACCTTGAGTTCCATGATGGCGATGCCCCCGCCGATCCGATGCAGAAACAGGCCGAGGTGCTTGAGCGTCTCGAAATGCCCCACGCCATCGGGATGCGTCACGCAACCCCGCACTTCGCCCATGTCTTTGCCGGTGATGGATACTCCTCCGGCTATTACAGCTACATGTGGTCCGAGGTTATGGATGCCGACGCTTTTGCTGCGTTCGAGGAAGCCGGCGGGCCCTTTGACCCGGAAAAGGCTGCTGCACTTGAGGAACATATCCTCAGCACGGGCGGCAGTGTGGATGCGGCAGAGCTTTATACAGCGTTCCGTGGACGTTTGCCCGGTGTAGACGCGCTTCTGAAGGGGCGGGGGTTGGCGGCCTAAAGCTGGCCTCACTCAACCCTGTAGAAAACGCCAGTGTAAAACGGCCCGACGGCAGGCCCGATGTCTTCGACGATCCATCCGGTGGCCTTTGCCATGCGTTCAAGTTCGTCAGGCTCGGGATGGAACCACTGTATCCAGTCCTCCACTGCCCCCCGGTATTCGAAGCGCATCGCAATCTCGCCCCGCGGGCGTCCCCTTTCAATGTTGTGCTGGTGGTAGGCAAGGTGATGTTCTTGATCAGTATTTGCGATGTCCAACCCGGTGACAAGAAGTTGCCCGCCCGGCGCGACAACGTGAGCGAGGCGACGCAATAACGTTTCAGCACCCGCATAGGTGCCGCCGATACCAATATTATTGCCAAAAACGACGGCCGTCCTGAATGTATTGCCTTGGAACGGCAGTTCGGGATCCATGATGTCGCCGAACCTTACGTCTTGGCATCCGCGCATCCGCGCGACCTCGACCGCTCCGCGGGATAGATCGACACCGGTAGCGGATACGCCCCGCTTTTCGAGCCATAAAAGCGTTCGCCCGGCCCCACAGCCAACATCAAGGACGGGCCCGTCGACTTTCTCAAGCAAAGGAATCTCATGCGCGAAGGGCGCGGGCGCGAAGTAAAGATCGGGGTCGTGCCTGTCCACATGACCGTCGTCGCGCCGGATGGTAAGCATCCGACCCCGTCGACCAGCGTATCGGTCGCGGAGGGCGTTGCCAAAAAGGTCCATGCACCGATGGTAACCGGGCGATGTCACTGTCGACAAGCGGGCTGAGGTTCACAAATGCATTCGCATCGCGGCACAAACGTGCGGTAATTGCTTCAGTACCCCGCGCCGCGGTCGACAAGATACAGAAACGGCGCGCCCGCCTCGCCCCGGCGGATGTTCTCGGCAACGGTTTTGCTGGAATAGGCGGCACGGGTTTCCGACGCGATATGGGGTGTGACCGTGACGCGCGGATGGGCCCAGTAGGGATGATCCGCAGGCAGTGGCTCTACCCGAAAGACGTCTAGCGTGGCGTGGTCGATGTGGCCCGTGTCGAGCGCGGCCAGCAGCGCGTTGTCATCGATCAGCGGCCCGCGTCCGGGGTTCAGGATGCGCGCGTTCTTTGGCATCAGTGACAATGTGCGGGCATTCAGGGTGTTCTCAGTTGCTTGGGTCTTGGGCAGAATCAGTACGCAGTAGTCGGCAACGCTCAGAGCTTGATCCAGACCCTCAGCGCCAGACAGACAGGTGATGCCATCCACCTCTTTCTGCGACCGGCTCCACCCGGTCACCTGAAACCCGAGACCCGCCAGTGCGGTGGCACAGGCCGTGCCCAACTCTCCCAATCCCAAAACCGTCACGCGCGTGTCGAACGACAGGGGCGGCGCCTTCGGTTCCCACGTTCCCGGCGTGGCATTGATATGCGCGTCCAACCCCAGATGAAGCCTCAGGATATGTCCGGTCACCCATTCTACCATCCCTTGCGTCAGCGCCGGATCGACCATGCGTGCCAGCGGCAGGTGCAGGGTGGGGTTGCCCACGATGGCCTCGACCCCTGCCCACAGGTTCAGCACCGCCTTGGCGCGGGTGAAGGGGGTGAAATCCTTGACCGCGGAATTGGGTGCATAGACGATGTAGTCGACCTGATCAGCGGGGATATCGGTGGCGAGATGCGCATTGACGCCCACGGCAGCGATCTCTTTGCGCAAGGGCGCTTCGTACTCGGCCCAACGGTCCTCGGTTGCGGCAAACAGGACATTCACGCTCATGTGGCAAAGGCTCCGTCCAGATCAGCCATGCCCTTGATCTCGATCGGATTGCCCGAGGGATCGGTGAAGAACATCGTACTCTGCTCACCCGGTTCGCCTTCGAACCGTATCTGCGGGGACAGGATGAAATCCATGCCCTTGGCTTGCAGCTTGTCCGCCAGCGCGCGCCAGTCGGACATGGGCAGGACGGCCCCGAAATGGGGCATTGGCACATCGTGGTCCCCTACCTTCCCTGTTGGTGCACTGTCGAACGGCTTGCCCAGATGGCAGCTCAACTGGTGCCCGAAGAAATCAAAATCCACCCAGGTGTCGGTGCTGCGCCCCTCTGCGCAGCCCAGTAGGTTGCCATAGAACGCGCGGGTCGCATCCAGATCAGTTACGTTGAAGGCAAGGTGAAACAGGGCCATAAGCATCTCCGCGTCTAAGTCAGCTGGGTGTTGGTGTAGCGTTGAGGGTCACGAATGCAAAACCGCGTCTTGTGATGCTGCCCACATGGTTAGGCGATGGGTCCGTTCAGGCAGCCACTTTCTGCGTGTATGCCTGCAGCCTGTCAGCCGGTGCGCCGTGATCCGACAGCATGGTTGAGGTCCATGCACCCACTTCAAAGGTCACGATCTCCATCTCCCAGACGCAGCCAAAGACCTCGGGACTGCCGGTGTCAAAGCGGGTGGGGTCATCCCAAGGGGCGCGCAGTTGGTCGATATGAGCCAGAACGCTGCCCCATTGCCAATAGAACGCCGGCGATACCACCGCGGTTTCTGCAAAATGGATCAACTGAAAACCCATGCCGTGATTGCCATCCACCTCGGACAGTGGACGGGCTTGCGGCAAACGTTGGATGGCAGCTGCGGTTGCTGCGGTCGCAACCTCTTCGGAAAAGGCACGGCCATCCGCCAGAATGGCGTAGCGCTTCAGCTGCCACCCTGCCGAACGCTCCGCAGGCAACGATAACACGGTCCGCGCGCGAAATGGATCCAGATGGCTCACGATCAGTGTCCCTGCCGCGGCCGATGCACATGCGCGCTTTGGGCAAAACCAAAGGCCAGCATGACAACCAGCATCGCGGACCCGCCATAGCTGACAAGGGGCAGAGGGACACCGACAACCGGGGCAAGCCCCATGACCATCGACATGTTGACCGCAAAGAACAGAAAAAAGTTTAGCGCGATGCCAAGGGTCAGAAGCGATGAAAACCGGTCCTTGTTGGTCAGGGCTGAGGCCACACAGAACAAGATGATAAGTGCATAAAGGGCCAGCAGGGAAAACGCTCCGATGAACCCGAACTCTTCGGCCAGCGTGGTAAAGATGAAGTCGGTGTGCTTTTCGGGCAGGAAGTTCAGCCGCGACTGTGTGCCTTGCATGAACCCACGGCCCGTCCAGCCGCCAGATCCCAACGCGATCTTGGATTGCGTGATGTGGTAGCCCGCGCCCAGCGGATCCGAGGCCGGATCAAGAAACGTATCGATGCGGCGGTACTGATAGTCTTTAAGCAGCTGCCACTCGGTGCCACGCGACTGGAACACGGTTGTGATCAGCCCAGCAGCGGCTGCAATCACGGCAGCAAAATACGCCCAGTGCACCCCCGCCAGAAACATCAACCCGCCCCCGGCCGCCAGCAGCAGGATGGATGTGCCAAGGTCCGGTTGACGCAGCACCAGGGCCACGGGGATCAGGATCAGCACCACAGGCAACAGCACCCAGAAGGGCCGTGATTTGCGTGCGATTGGCAGCCAGTCGTAGTAGGCCGCCAACATCATGACGAGTGTGATTTTCATCAACTCGGAGGGCTGCAGCCGCATAAAACCCAAGTCAATCCACCGCTGCGCACCCATACCGACAGAGCCGAAGAACTCAACGGCCACCAGCAACAACAGCGACGTCAAATAGGCCACCCCGGCCATGCTGCGCCAAAACCAGATAGGGACCATCGCCACGATCAGCATCAGCACAAAGCCCAAGGCAAATCGTTTCATTTGCGGCTCGGCCCACGGGCTGAATGACCCGCCTGCCACAGAATACAGCATCAGGAACCCGACCCCGGCTACGGCAGCCAGCAAAAGGGCGAGGGGCCAGTTCAGGAACAGGATCTTGCGCGGCCCTGTGGGGACGTGTTTGACCGTATACTCAAGATAACTCATGCCTGATCGCGCCCCGAGATGTTGGCGACCGGTTGTATACCGCGCAGGACCTGTTGCTGGGTCTCGATCCGGCCCCGATCCTTGGTCGGGTAGGCATCAAGCGGGGGCTCACCATCATAGAGCGCCTGCAAGGTCACGTCACGGGCGATGGGGGCCGCGGCCTTGGATCCGCCGCCGCCATGCTCGACCACCACGGCCACCGCGTATTTCGGTTCGTCATAGGGCGCGAAGTTCACGAACAGCGCGTGGTCGCGGCGTTCCCATGGCAGGTCCTCGTTCCGGACCACGCCCGCGCGTCGTTCGGCGGCGGTGATGTTGCGGACCTGGCTGGTGCCGGTCTTGCCCGCCATGCGCACCGCATCTTCGATGATGCGGCTGCCATAGGCCGTGCCGCGCCTGTCGTTGACCACGGCATACATGGCCCGGCGCATCTTGCGCAGGTTGTTTTCGTTCATGCCCAAGCTTTCACCCGCACCCGAGGGCTGTTCGATCCCGTCGATGGTCTTGATCAGGCGCGGCTTGACGGCCATGCCCGATGCCAGCCGCGCCGTCATCACTGCCAGCTGCAGGGGCGAGGCAAGCATGAAGCCCTGGCCGATCGAGGCATTCACGGTGTCACCCACGACCCAGCTTTGATCATGCACGCTTCGCTTCCAGTCTTTGGTCGGAGTCAGACCTCTGGCCACCGCTGACATGGGGATATCGTGGCGTTCGCCGAGCCCAAACCGGTTGGCCATGGCGGTGATCTTTTCAATCCCGACCTTGACGGCAAGGTCATAGTAATAGACGTCGCACGATCGTTTCAGCGATGTTTCCAGATCAACCCAACCATGCCCCGCGCGTTTCCAGCAATGGAAGCGGCGGCCGCTGACCGTCAGGTGACCGGGGCAATAGACTGTTTCGTCCGGACCAATCAGCCCGGCTTCGAGCGCGGCCATGGCTGTGATCATCTTGAAGGTCGAGCCGGGCGGATACGTGCCCTGCACTGTCTTGGACGCCAGAGGGCGGTACTTGTTTTTGGTCAGAGCCTTGTAGTCGCGGCTGGAAATGCCCCGCACGAACAGGTTCGGGTCAAAGGTTGGTGCTGATGCAATCGCCATCAGATCGCCAGATCGGACGTCCATGACCACTGCACTGGCGCTTTCGCCACTCAGACGTGCCTGCACATAGCTTTGCAATTTGGCGTCGATGGTCAGTTGCATATCGGACCCGGCGATACCTTCCTGTCGGTCCAACTCGCGCATCACCCGGCCCGCAGCGTTGACCTCGACCCGGCGAGCACCCGCCTTGCCGCGCAGATTCTCTTCGACCTTTGCTTCGACCCCAACCTTACCGATCTGGAACCGGGGGATGCGCAGCAACTGGTCCGGGTCCTCGATGCGCTCAAGATCGTAGTCGCTGACCGGTCCGACATAGCCCAGCACGTGGGCATAGTCCGATCCCAGCGGGTAAACGCGGCTCAGGCCCACCTCGGGCGTGACGCCGGGCAGGGCCGGAGCGTTGACGCTGACGCGGCTCAGGTCTTCCCAGCTGACTTCGTCGGCGAAGGTAATGGGCAGGAAAGGGGCAGAGCGTTTCATCTCGGCCATGGCGCGTTGAACCTCGCCCGGGTCAAGCGACACGAGTTTGCTGAGTTCCTGCACCACCTCTTCGACGTCGTTTGCGTCTTCGCGCACGATGACGATGCGATAGCTGGGCACGTTGCGGGCCAGGGGCACGCCGTTGCGGTCAAAGATTTCACCGCGCGATGGAGGGATAAGTCGGATGTTGATCCGGTTTTCTTCGGCCAGCAGACGGAACTGGTCGGCCTGATCGACCTGTAGGAACTGCATACGCGCGCCAAGCGCGCCGACAAAGGCCAGCTGCACCCCACCCAGGATTGCCGCGCGGCGGGTCACCAAGCGGTGGTTTGCCTCGGTATCGACGCGGGGTCGTTTCATGATCGTACCCCCTTGCCGTCAATATCGCCGGGCGTTGGTTTGCGCACGCCCATTAGCACGTGGGTGATCGTCACGACCACCGGGTATGCAATGGCTGTTACCACGATCTGGATCAGCGTGGGGCCGAGTTGTGGCACCTCGACAAGCAGGACGGCCAGCGTCAAACGATAGGCAATGCCGATGCCTACGATCCACAGCACAGCCGACACCAATTCGGTGGCGAGGCTCGCATCCCGCAGGGACCGCGACTGTGTCTTCATTTGTTCGCAGGCAATGAGTGCGAGCAGCGCCCAAAGGCCGGGTGGGCGTTGCAGCAGCAGATCGGCCATCAGGAACAGCACGGCCAGCAGGGTGGCGGGCACGTAGTCCGGGCGACGTACCGACCAGGCCAATGCAAAGAGCAGCAGAAAATCGGGCCAGATCAGCCCGCCTGTCGCCGTTTGAAGCGGCAGCAGATGCAGGAACAGGATCAGCAGTGTCAGCGCCGAGAAGGCGATGCGCATGGTCCAGAGGCGAGAGGAAGGGGCGGTATCAATCATTCCGCGACCTCTGTTTCCAGAAGCGCGGCGCCGCCGGGGGCCAGCACGTTACTGTCATCCGTGACGGGTTCGTTGCCGTAGTGGCGTAGGACGCGCAGGAATTCGAGCCGTTCGTAGTCCGCGGCCAGCCGCACGCGCAACCGCCCGCCGGGGTCCGCAGCCACCTGCCCAATGAGGAGACCTGCGGGGAAGACACCGCCGTCGCCACTGCTGATCACCCTGTCACCGGGGCGGACAAGGTCTGGATTTTCCAGAAAGTCGATGGGCGGGGCGGCAGAGTTGTCGCCCGCCACGATGGCGTTCTGCCCGGAGGGCTGGATGATCGCGGGCACGCGGCTGGAGGCGTCGGTGACCATGATCACGCGCGCGGTATTCTGCGCCATGCCCGAGATGCGACCTACAAGACCGATGCCGTCCATGGTGGCCCAGCCTTCGACGATGCCGTCGCGCGCGCCGACGTTCAGCAACACGGACTGGCGGAAAGGTGAGCCAGAGTCCGCCAGCACCACGCCGGTGATGTAGGTCAGGCGGGGGTCCAGCCGGACGTTGTTAAGGTCAAGAAGCCGCGCGTTTTCCTGTTCAAGCTGGAGGGCCGCCTCTTTCCACGCCTGCATCTGGCGCAACTCGCGGCGCAGTTCGGTGTTCTGTTCGGCGATACGGCGGTAGCTTTGGAAATCGCGGAACAGGTTGATGGTGCCTGTGACCGGGGCCATCGCCCAATCCATGTTCGGCACGATCCGGTCCGTCACTTGCGCCCGGAACCGTTCGACGCGCGGGCTGTCGATGCGCCAGACCAAAAATGTGCCGGCCAAAACCAGCACCAGCACAGCCAGAACCAGCCGCCGCAGCGGGCCGCCATAATCTATCTGTGCGCGGTCCTTGGCCAAGGCGATGTCACCTCAAATCTGGTCCGTTCCCGGAATGGTCCGACATTTGCCACGACGTAGCAAGCGGCCAAATTTTGTCCCCGCGGGGACACTTTGCTTTTACCAAACCTTATCAGAGGCTTAGGTTTGAGCAAAAGTTAATTTGCGTTAACTATCATAATCGATGGCGTGGCGGAGTTGTTTTTCGTATTCCAGCGCCTTGCCGGTGCCAAGCGCCACGCAGTTCAAGCTTTCGTCAGCGATGGACACTGCAAGGCCCGTCTGTTCGCGCAGCGCGAGGTCGAGATCGCCCAGAAGCGCGCCGCCGCCGGTCAGCATCACGCCCCGGTCCACGATGTCCGCCGCAAGGTCGGGCGGCGTGGTTTCAAGGGCTGTCATCACGGCTTCGCAGATCTGCTGAACTGGTTCGGCCAGAGCCTCGGCAATCTGCGCTTGGGTCACTTCGATTTCCTTGGGCACACCATTCAGAAGGTCACGGCCCCGGATTTGCATGGAGGTGCCGCGCCCATCGTCGGGCATGCGGGCGGTGCCAATGCTGGTCTTGATCCGTTCGGCGGTGGTTTCACCCACCAGAAGGTTCTGCTGGCGGCGCAGGTAGCTGATGATCGCTTCGTCCATGCGGTCGCCGCCGACGCGGACCGAGCGGGCATAGACGATGTCGCCAAGCGACAGGACGGCCACCTCGGTCGTACCGCCGCCGATGTCGACAACCATGTTGCCGGTCGGGTCGGTGATGGGCATGCCCGCACCAATGGCCGCCGCGATGGGTTCGGCGATCAGGCCCGCGCGGCGGGCACCGGCGGACAGCACCGATTGGCGGATCGCGCGTTTTTCAACGGGGGTTGCGCCGTGTGGGACGCAGACGATGATTTTCGGTTTCGAGAAAGTCGAGCGTTTGTGCACCTTGCGAATGAAGTGCTTGATCATCTCTTCGGCGGTGTCGAAGTCGGCGATCACGCCTTCGCGCATGGGACGGATGGCTTCGATGCTGCCGGGGGTCCGGCCCAGCATCAGCTTGGCGTCTTCGCCCACGGCGAGCACCTTCTTGACCCCGTCCTTGACGTGGTAGGCCACGACCGACGGTTCCGACAGGATCACGCCGCGCCCTTTGACATAGACCAGCGTGTTGGCGGTACCGAGGTCAATCGCCATGTCGGACGAAAAGAGCCCACCCAGATTTCCGAATACTGACATGCCCGTGCACCCTGCCTTTGCGTGGCCCCAATGATGTTGGGTCCGCGACTCAGGACGAGGCGCGGACCGACCGCTTTATAAGGGCGTGGGCATTAGGACGAAAGGGCCGAAAACAAGGAGCAATCGGCAAGGTCCTGCCAAGCTGTTTTGATGTCGCCACATTTTTTCCCGGGGGGCGTGAATAAAGCTGTGGTGTGCCGTGTTGTCATTTGAACCGGACATGTTCGTCCGGATTAAATTCAATTCGGGAGGAACACATGTTTTCACTTCGTACCGCAGCACTTGGCCTTGGATTGGCGCTGGCCGCAACCGCTGCACAGGCCGACAGCTGGACGCTGGATGGCAGCGCATCGCAGCTGGCATTTGGGTCGATCAAGTTCAACGACACGGGCGAGGTGCACAGCTTTTCATCCATCAATGGTGGCGTGGCTGAAGATGGCAGCGTGACACTTGGCATCGATTTGTCGTCAGTGGAAACGAATATCGACATCCGCAACGAACGTATGGTCGAGCATGTGTTCAAGAATGCGCCGCGCGCCGCGGTCTCGGCCCAGATCGAAATGGCCGCGATGGAGGCCGTGGCCGTGGGTGACAGCGCGGTGATGGAGGTTGAGGGCACCCTTGACCTGTTGGGCGTCGAGGTGCCGATGTATGGCGACATGTTCGTGATGCGCGTGACGGAGGACAAGGTGATGGTCACGACCGACAGCATGATGTTCCTCTCCACTGCCGATGCTGAAATTGATCCTGCCGTGGACAAGTTGATGGAACTGGCAAGCTTGCCCAACATCGTGCGTACCGTGCCGGTGACCATGCGCCTGATGTTCGATGCCGATGGGACGGGCGGCTAAGTCCGGCTGCCGAAGATTTGAGTGAACCAATTGACGAGTGCGTCTTGCTGCCCCGGTGGCAGGACATGTGACACGTACTGACCGGGGCGCACGAGGACGAGCGCCCCGGTCTTGCGGTCGATCCCGCGCATATCGAAGATGTCGGCATCGGGATCGGGGCAAAACAGCTTTTCCATGTCGCGCAGGTTCAGCGCGCCCTTGGTCGGAAAGCGTGCAATGTCCGTATGGGTTTCCCTGTGTCCGGTTTGGACGATGGTGCGCATATCGATGATGCTGTCGGGGTCGTGGTTTTCCGGGGTATGGCTGGCGATGATCTTTGCCAGCGTACCCGTATGGTCAGTGTCGCCTGCAAAGTGAAACAGCTGCCATCGTCCGTCAGCCATGATGGTGTGGCCAAGCTGTATGGATTTGGCGTCTGCCCAGCGGATGACCGGGGCCGAGTGAAACCTTTTGCCGATCGTGAACCCGGTGGCGAGTGCCTGGTGATCGTTTGGACCGGTGAGGCGGCCCGGGGCGTAGCGCGTTTCGACCCCGGCGGTGTAGCGCGCGTGTTTCTGGAAGTGGTTTTGGAAGGTTTGCGGGTCTTGCCCCCGTGCGGCAAAGGCCCGGGCAAAGTCGCGGTCGAAGTCGATCAGGTCCTGTGCGATGGCCTGCCGTTCGGCGGAGTATGTGTGCAGGAGGTCAGGTGAGGCCCGCCCTTCCAGCACCGATTGCAGTTTCCAACCAAGGTTGAACGCGTCCTGCATCGACACGTTCATCCCTTGCCCCGCCTTGGGGCTGTGGGTGTGGCAGGCGTCGCCTGCGATGAAGACCCTTGGCGGTGTGGCGTCATCGGGGCCCGTGTCGGCGAACTGGTCGGTCACGCGCTGCCCGATTTCGTAGACAGACCACCAGACGATGTCTTTTACGTCGAGCGTGTAGGGCGCGAGGATGCGTTTTGCCGCCGCGATCAGGTCATCTGGTGTCAGGTCCCGGTCTGCCACCCGTTCATCCGGGTTGAGTTTCGCCAGTTCGATGTAGAAGCGGACCATGTACCCGCCTTCGCGCGGGATGATCAGGAGGCTGCCTTGGTCCTTGGATTGGATGGCCGTTTTGAGCCGGATGTCGGGGAAGTCGGTGGTGGCGAGGATGTCCATGACGCCCCAGGCGGCGTTTTCGGCTTCGCCCTTGAGCTGGATTTGGAGCGCTTTTCGTACTGCGCTGCGGGCGCCGTCACAGCCGATGACATAGCGGGCATTGATCGTGCCGTGGTTCGTGTCGACCGCAACAGGGCCTTCGTCATGGATGGTCAGACCTGTGACTTGGGTGCCGTATTCGGGTTCGAGGCGGGTCGGGGCGTTGCGCATCAGGTCGAGGTAGAAGTCGTGCACCCGCGCCTGGCTGAGGATCACGTGGGGCTGTTCGGAGAGGCCCTCTTCAACATCGTCGATGCGGCCTGTGCGGGTGATGTTTCCGCTCGCGTCGGGGTTCCAGAAGGTGGTTTCGTTGACGTGGTAGGCTTCGCGGTTGACCAGGTGCGCAAAGCCGAACGCCTCGAACATCTCCATCGTGCGGCAGGCGATGCCGTCGGCTTGCCCCATGACCAGCGGCCCGTCGCGCTGTTCAACGATGCGGGTGCGGATACGGGAGAATTGCGCGAGGTAGGCGGCGAGGGTGGGGCCCGCAGGCCCGGTGCCAACGATCAAGACGTCGGTGTCTGTTTTGGTGTCGGCTTGCGGGTGATGGGTCGGATCGACGGGGCGGAAGCCGTTGAGGTGGTATTGCATGAGGGCAGTATAGTCCCAAGTCAGGCGGACGATACGTCCGCCTGACGGCTTTTTGCAATGAAGAGATTGTAAGGCGAGCGTGTCGCCCGCCTCTGTTCAGCTCACGTCTTTGTAGCTGATCTCGGCCTTGTCCGTGCCCGCCTTTTCGCGCCGGACCAGCAGGCGGTTGAGCGCGTGGACATAGGCCTTGGCCGAGGCCACAACCGTGTCGGTGTCTGCTGACTGGCCGGTCACGATGCGCCCCGCTTCTTCCATCCGGACCGACACCGTGGCTTGCGCATCCGTGCCCTCGGTCACGGCGTGGACCTGATAAAGCTGCAGCTTTGCCTCGTGTGGGAACAGCGCTTTGACGGCGTTGAAGGTCGCATCGACCGGGCCATCGCCGGTTTGGGTGGTCATGTGCCGCTCGCCGTCGATCTTCATCACCAGATCGGCCACCTGCGGCCCTTCGGTGCCGCAGCGCACGGCCAGCTTTTCGATCTTCAGCCGTTCGTCTTCGGGGTCGGAGGACGTGCGCATGAGCGCGATCAGGTCGTCGTCGAAGATTTCTTTCTTGCGGTCGGCGAGCGCCTTGAACCGGACAAAGACGTCCTTGAGCTGGTTGTCGCCCACCTCGAAGCCCAGTTGTTCGAGCTTGTCGCGCAGCGCCGCGCGGCCCGAGTGCTTGCCCATGACGAGGTTGGTCTCGCTCAGGCCTACGTCCTCGGGGCGCATGATCTCGAACGTTTCGGCGTTTTTGAGCATGCCATCCTGGTGGATGCCGGATTCATGGGCAAAGGCGTTCTTGCCGACGATAGCCTTGTTGAACTGGACGGGGAAGCCGGACACAGCCGCGACGCGGCGGGAAATGTTCATGATCTTGGTCGAGTCGATACCCGTCTGGAACGGCATGATATCATTGCGGACCTTGAGGGCCATCACGACCTCTTCCAGCGCGGTGTTGCCTGCACGTTCGCCAAGACCGTTGATCGTGCATTCGATCTGGCGTGCGCCTGCTTCGACGGCTGCGAGGCTGTTCGCTGTCGCCATGCCCAGATCGTTGTGGCAGTGGGTGGCGAAGGTGATCTCGTCAGCACCGGGCACGTTTTCTATCAGCTTGCGGATCAGGTCAGCGCTTTCGCGCGGAGCGGTGTATCCGACCGTGTCGGGGATGTTGATCGTGGTCGCGCCCGCTTTGATCGCGATTTCGACCACGCGGTAGAGGTAGTCGAGTTCGGTCCGCGTGGCGTCCATGGGCGACCATTGCACGTTGTCGCAGAGGTTGCGGGCGTGGGTGACCGTCTGTTCGATCCGTTCGGCCATTTCGTCCTGCGTCAGGTTCGGAATGGCACGGTGCAGCGGCGACGTGCCGATAAAGGTGTGGATGCGGGGCTGCGTGGCGTGTTTCACCGCCTCCCAACAGCGATCGATATCCCCGATCTGGGCGCGCGCAAGGCCGCAGATGACCGAGTTTTGAGCGTTTTTCGCGATCTCGCTCACCGCGTTGAAGTCGCCTTCGGATGCGATGGGAAATCCAGCCTCGATGATGTCGACGCCCATCTCGTCGAGCAGGCCAGCAATCTCCAGCTTTTCGGCATGGGTCATGGTTGCGCCGGGGGATTGTTCGCCGTCGCGGAGGGTTGTGTCAAAGATGACAACGCGATCCTGAGATGTCTTGTCTTGGGTCATTTGAATTCTCTTTTTCTGTCCTAAAGCCTTGGCGCGAGAGGCATCCTCTGAGCGGTCGCGCCGTTGGGCACGCTCAGAGGCGGATTAGGAGCAGGAGGCCACGCAGCGACGCGCCGGAACGGCGTGCAGTCGGGATATGCGTAGCATGTGACATGGCGCTAGTTATACCGCGCTTTTGGTGAATGGGAAGTAGGGATTTCCGGATAGGATCTATTGCTGCCCGACCCTCCGGGGGGAGTTTATTTGGCAAGATGAAGTTGATGGATCGGGTTTGGCTGCTAGCTCGTGCTTCCATGGACAAGGTTTTGATATTGGGTGCGTCTGGCGGCATCGGCGCCGCTTTGGCGGATGGGTTCGAGGCGCGTGGGGCGGATGTGCATCGGCTCTCGCGGTCAGAGGATGGTTTTGATGTGACGGATCAAGGCGCGGTAGCGGCGCATCTGTCCGGCAAGGGCCCCTATGATCGGGTGGTTGTTGCCACTGGCGCGTTGGAAATTGGCGCGGCTGCGCCAGAGAAGACAATCAAGGGATTGAGCGCGCAGGCCATGCTGGACCAGTTCGCGCTGAATGCTGTGGGCCCTGCGCTTGTTCTGTCTCATGCCCATAGTCTTTTGGACCGGGATGCGCCGGGGCTTGTGGCTGTGTTGTCCGCCCGCGTGGGATCGATTGGGGACAACAAGATTGGTGGCTGGATCAGTTATCGGGCGGCCAAGGCTGCGGTGAACCAAGTGGTCCGCACGGCATCGATTGAGCTGGCGCGGACGCATAAGCGGGCGGCAGTTGTGGCGCTGCATCCGGGGACTGTGGCGACGGCCTTTACCGAGAAGTATCTAGGGCGACATCCTGCGGTGGAGCCTGCGCAGGCAGCGGCGGAGTTGATTGCCGTCATGGACGCGTTGGGGCCTGGGCAGACCGGCAAATTCTTTGACTATTCGGGTGCGGAGGTGCCGTGGTGAGTCGGTTGATTTTGGTTCTGGGTGATCAGCTGACCGAGGGCGTGGCGGCGTTGAAGGCGGCAGATAAGTCCAGCGATGTTGTCGTGATGGCCGAGGTGGCGGAGGAGGGGTCTTATGTTCCTCATCACCCCAAGAAGATTGCGTTGATCCTGGCCGCCATGCGCAAGTTTGCGGCGCGGTTGCGGGGGGATGGGTGGACCGTTGCCTATTCCGAGTTGGACGACACCGGGAACAGCCAGTCGATTTGCGGAGAGCTATTGCGCCGGGCCGAGCAGTTCGGTGCGTCCGAGGTCATTGCGATACGGCCCGGGGAGTATCGGTTAATTGCAGCGCTTGAGGGCTGTCCGCTGAAGGTGACATTGCTGGAGGATGATCGGTTCATCGCGTCTCACAAGGAGTTCGAGGATTGGGCCGAGGGGCGCAAGGCGCTGCGGATGGAGTATTTCTACCGCGAGATGCGGCGCAAGACTGGCCTCTTGATGGAGGGTGGTAAGCCTGCCGGGGACAAGTGGAATTACGATCATGACAATCGCAAGCCCGCGCCGGATGATGTGGATTTTGGCGGACCGATGCAGTTCTGGCCCGACCCGGTGGTCGAAGAGGTGTTGGAACTGGTCGAGCGCCGCTTTGGCAACCACTTTGGCGATCTTCGCCCGTTCTGGTTTGCGACGGATCACGAGCAGGCGCATCAGGCGCTGACCCATTTCGTCCAGCATGCCTTGCCCAGGTTTGGCGATTTCCAAGACGCGATGCTGGCGGACAATCGGTTCCTCTATCACGCTGTGGTGGGGCTTTATATCAACATTGGCCTGCTGGACCCGCTGGAGGTCTGTCATGCAGTTGAACAGGCGTGGAGGGACGGTGATGCGCCGATCAACGCGGCCGAAGGGTTCATTCGCCAGATCATCGGGTGGCGCGAATATGTGCGCGGCATCTATTTTCTGGAGGGGCCGGATTATCCGCGCCGCAATGGGCTGAACCATCAGCGCAAGTTGCCCGACTTCTATTGGGGCGCTGAGACGCGGATGCGCTGCGTGTCGAAGGCGGTGGAGCAGACGGGGGCCGAGGCTTATGCCCACCATATCCAGCGGCTGATGGTGACGGGGAACTTTGCGCTGTTGGCAGGGCTGGATCCGGCGGAGGTGTCGGAATGGTATCTGGCGGTTTATGCCGATGCGTTCGAATGGGTCGAGGCGCCGAATGTGGTTGGCATGTCGCTTTTTGCCGATGGCGGTGTGATCGCGTCCAAGCCGTATGTGTCGTCGGGGGCCTACATCAATCGGATGTCGGACTATTGCAAAGGGTGCCATTACAAGGTCAGTGCCAAGACGGGAAACGAGGCGTGCCCGTTCAACCTGCTTTACTGGCATTTCCTGGATCGGCATCGGGCGCAGTTTTCGAACAACGCGCGCATGGGCAACATGTACAGGACCTGGGACCGCATGGACGAAGATCGGCGCGAGACAGTGTTGCGCGAGGCCGACGAATTTCTGGATAGAATGTCGGCGGGCGAAGTGGTTTGAATCCTCATTGACCGGGTGCTGTGCGGTCAGGATCACATATGTGGCCGGATACTTTACGCTTCCACCTATAAGATACGCAGGTGGATTCCGGCCATCCCGGGCCACATGTGAAATGTGGCCCGAAACTGTGTTGTAATCGTTAATACCGACAAGATCTGAGGCGCCGCCGCGGCTTGATCGGGTGTAATAGCCTTAAAGAAACAGATTTGTCGTTCATCCACCGCGGGCGCGCAAAACAGCACGTGCGGCGGTTACAGGTCGTCCTTGTGTACGCGATCCGACAGTTCAATCAGCCAGTAAAGTGTTTCGGCCTGGTCTTGGGACAGGTCCGGCATGCCATGGATCGACTTGGCCACCGGCCGAAATTCATCCCAGCGGATATGGAAGTCGATGACGTCGCGCGCCGTCAGAGGTTCGTAGTCAGTAACCGACTCTGGCAGGAATTTGGGTGTGACTGTCATCGCATTTCTCTCATACGTTGTGTTCTGCCGGTGCAGATCGTCGTTCTGATGCGAATATGTCAGGTTTGGGGTCGTCAGGCGTGTGAATAAAGCGTGAAGTCGCTTTTTCGGCTATTTGAGTTCCGTTAAGGTAAACCTGTGGTGCTGGGGAAGTCTCCGTGGGCAAAAAAATGCTTGAGATCAATCTGTTCGGCCCTTGTGTCGTCCGCAAAGCGGGCGCGGATGGGTATGAGATCACAGGAACGAAGCACAAAGCGCTATTCGCTTTGCTGGCGACGGCGCCGTTTGGTCGCCGTACGCGCAGCTTTCTGCAGAACACGTTGTGGGGCATGTCTACTTTTGACAGCGGGCGGCAAAGCTTGCGGCGTGCTGTGTCCGATATCAAGGCGCATCTGGGTGAGGATTTCGAACACTTCATTACCACGACCCATTCAGAGCTGGCGCTGAACCTTCAGAATGTGCGCTTCCTGGGTCGTCCGGGCGGTGCAACCTTTCTTGAAGGGTTGGATATTCGCGAGCAGGGGTTTGAGGAGTGGGTGCAGAACATCCGCCAGAACCCCAGCCAGATCTATGGCTTGTTCAGCACATCGCACCAGCCGCCGCCGCCATCAATCCTGCCCACGGTCGCGGTTGTCCCGTTTCGGCTTATGTCGGGTGATCGCAGTCTGAGTGTGATGGGGGATTTCGTGGCGGAGGAGGTCTGCCGATCCCTTTCGAAGTCCAGCCTGATGTCCGTTATTTCGCATATGTCCGCCCGTCAGTTGAGCCAGCAACAGATCGACATTCAAGCGGTGCATAACACACTTGGCGCGCACTATTGCCTGACCGGGTCGCTGCGCGCGCAGGACATGAACGTGACGCTGAATGCTGACTTCATCGACACATCGACCGGCCGCATTCTGTGGACACGATCCTTTACTGCGCCGATTACAGAGTTCCTGTCATCAGAAAGTGATGCGATTGCCGAACTGACCACGGCCGTAAGCCGCATGATTGCGTCTGATACCGTGCGTTACGCGCGCGGTCGCCACATTGCTGACCTTGAAGATCACCGTCTGCTTCTGGCCGGTGTCGGCATGATGCATGAGTTGAAGCTGTCCAGCTTTGCCCGAGCCCGCCAGTTGATCGAAGAATCGGTTGCCCGAGCCCCTTATGCTGCCGAGCCTTTGGCGTGGTTGGGGGATTGGTATATCATGTCCATTTGGAACGGGTGGAGTTCCGATCCGAAATCTGATGCGTTGCTGGCCTCTGAACTCACCCAGCGCGCGCTGGACATTGATCCTGACAACTCTTTGTGCCTTGCGGTTGATGGTGTTGTGCACTCGGCCCTCAACAACAGTCAGGGTGTGGCTGAAAAGCGGTTCAGCAAGGCGCTCGAGGTGAACCCGAACGATTCAATGTCTTGGTTGTTCAGCGGTGTTATGCATGCTTTCCGCGATAGTTCCGATGTGGCGGTTGAATATGTCGAGAAAGCGCACCGGCTGTCGCCCATCGATCCGCTGGGATATCTTTTCCATTCCTTTGCGGCTTTTGCACATGTGTCTGCGGGGGACTATGCGCGGGCAGTCGAGCTGTCCGATTTGTCGCTTGATCTGAACGCGCGCCATGTGTCGACCCTGCGCACCAAATTATGTGCTCATTATCATCTGGACCAGCAGGAGCAGATGATAAAAACTGGCGAACGTTTGCGTCGTCAACTGCCGTATTTCGATCTGGATGAATACCGCAGGTCCCACCCTGCTGCCGAGTACGAAGTGGGTAATCGTATGGTTACCGCTCTGAAGGCCGCAGGCTTCTGATTTTATTAAATATATTTGAACCAAAAGAGGAAAAAGAGATGTCATTATTTGGTCCATTCCACGCCTGCCACGCTGGTCACGCCGGCCATGCTGGGCATGCGGGCGTTTACGCCGCGGGCGGTGCGGTTCAGGCCAGCACAATGGCCGTTGTTCATCTGGCCGGCACTGATGACTTCCCTGCGTTTGGTGGAGGCACGCTTACCCCCAATGCGGTGGATCATATGGACCGTTACGGGCAGGATGTCCGGTCGATGTTGTTGACCATGGAATTTCTGGACGGCTTCAAGTCAGTCTTTACCCCCGAACCAGGCACAGGGCGCGTTGCGCTGTCTTGGGCCGGCACCGACTTTGCCAGCATTGTTCCCGCATCGGCAGAAACATTGGGCACGCAAGTGAATCTGGTCCGCTATTACATGGATCAGCGGGGCGACCGCGCAGCCGAGATCGTAAGCCAAACGGGCGGCGTGACCGAGTTCTTTGCGCCCATTGTTGCCTTGCCCGCCGCTCGTTCAAAGTATTTGACGGAACTGCTTCTGCTTGTTCAGCACCTTGCCGGTCTGTGTTCGATGCCCGCCAAGCATGCACTGGCCTGCCGCCGACCTGACGAATTGGATAGCCGATTGGTGCCCCTGATCCCGACACCGTCTCATGGTAGTCTGCCCAGCGGTCACGCGACCCAGGCCGCTGCCGTGTCGACCGTGCTTGTGGCATTGCTTGAAGCTGCCGGTACCGGCATCAGCCACTTGGCCGAGCGTCGTGACATGATCCATGCCACGGGCCATCGGATCGCTGTGAACCGTACTGTTGCAGGCGTGCACTATCCCATAGACAGCGCAGCAGGTTTCATGATCGGCACCAATGTCGGTCGTATCGTCGCGGCCTTGGGACAGAACGCCGACGTAGAGCTGCTGAAGTTTTCGTTTGATCCAAATGATACGGCGGCGCAGGGGTCTGACTTTATTCTGCGTGACGCAAAGACGTTGTTCGAGCCAAATTCGGCCAAGCCGATTGCGGGCGCCAGTCTTGAGCGAAAGACAGTCAAGATGCCATCGGCGGACAGCAAGGTTGCATGGCTCTGGAGCCGCGCACTGGATGATGTGCGCCACCTGCGTGCGTCCACATGACCCTCGACGTGGCGCATGTGGAATGCGCGGATGGCCCATATGAGGCGTGGGTCTACGGGACGGGCAAGGGTTACAAACACCCGGGTCTTGATCGGGCGTCTGATGCGTTGACGTGCGTCTTTGAAGCGTCGGACCCAATTGAGATGTGTGACATCCCGCACCGTTGGAGCACGGACAAGGGTGATGTCCTGACACCCGTCCTGTGGACAGCGCGGGACTTCAAGTCGCGGTTTGTACCGGCCGTGATTTATGAAAATGTGGATGCGCGGGGCAACACGCCTTCCGCGCGCTGGCAGTGCTTTGGCGCATGTGTCGGCCAAACGGCTGTTTCGACCTTGACGGCTGTGTCCCCGCCCCCCCAGATCGTCAGCCATGTGAACTATCCCGTGCGGGAGCAGACCGTGTTTTGCGATTGGGTCGATGGTGGAACGCCTGACCCGGCAAAGGACCGCGAAAGCATTGTTATCGTTGCGATCATCGATGACTGTATTCCGTTTGCCCATCGCCACTTTGCCGATGCTGCGGGGCAGGGCACCCGCATCGACTATTGTTGGTCTCAATCCGCGACGCATGCCGGGCGGTCGATGCTGTTTGGTCGGGAGTATGACAACACGGAGATCGATGCGCTCTATCTTGAGTATGCAGGTGACGAGGGGGCCATCTATCACGCCGCGGGTTTGGCGGGCAGAGGCGATCCGACCGTCCGCAACCCGCTGGATCAGGCGTTTTCACACGGAGCGCATGTGCTGGATAGCCTGGCTGGTCAGACCCCAGGCAAAGGTGAGGCTAAGCAGGACCGCGTGCATATCATCGCGGTGGATTTGCCTGCCATGGTCAGTGCTGAAACATCGGGCTTTGGCAAGGACATGTTCATGCTCTCGGCCATGCACTACATCTTTGACCGTGCAGAGCGTATTGCTGCGGCCCACGCCAAACCGGGCGCGCGCGTGCCGCTGATTGTCAATCTGAGCTATGGCCATTCTTCCGGTCCTCATGACGGCAATGGATTGATCGAGGCCGCCTTTGACGAGATGATTGCAGCGCGCCGTGCGCATCACCCAACGGCAGTCGTTCTGCCATCTGGCAACATGTTCATGCAGAGCATTCATGCCGTGATGACCGAACAGCACTTTGTCGATGCAGATGGGTTAGTGCAGCTGGATTGGTTCCTGCCGCCTGACGATCGCACGTCGAGTTTTCTCGAGATCTGGTTTCCAGATGGTGTCACGCCCGATGATCTGACAGTCGAACTTGTGCCGCCCGGCCATGGGCAGCTTGATGCCAAGGACTACGGCTTTCCCACAGGTGGTACGGTTGCTCATGCCCCGATCACGAAAGGGGGCCAGGCCGTTGGGCAATTGTCGACCCAACGCTATCGCGACGGGCGGTGGCGGCACGTGGTGGCTTTGGCTCCGACGGATGTTTTGCAGGATCAGACCCCCGTGCCCGCGGGGCGCTGGACGCTGCGCGTGACCAAAAACACGCCCGATCCATTGCCGGGTCACACGCAGGGACCTGATGGACAACCTTTGGCCGGGGGGCTGCAATTCTGGATCCAACGGGATGAGGATTTCGGAGGCGCACGGTCCGGTGCCCGCCAGAGCTACTTCATCGACCCGGATAACGCGACTTACGCAGATGACGGGCGACTGGCGGAAACGGACAGTCAGGGTGCCATGGTTCGGCGGTTTGGCACTATGAGCGGCATGGCGACCGGCGGCCACGTGCTGCGCGTTGGTGGCTATGACGAAACCACGTTGCGCGCCGCGCGTTATAGCTGCGCGGGGGCTTTGCGAACCAAGGGAAGCGATTCAGGCGACATGATGGCGGCAGGCGCGCAGGTGCAGCTTTCGGCTGCGTCCGAGCGATCCTTTATCCAGCCGGGCATAGTCGGTGCAGGGACACGCAGCGGGACGTACATCGCGCAAAGCGGAACGTCTTCGGCGGCCCCACAGGTCGCGCGCGCGTTGGCCGATGCCTTTCTGGACACGTCCGACGGTGAGATGAAAAAGGTCGCGGGTTACCTTGAGAAGCTCGATCTGAAGACCGGCACCGGCGATCCCAAAGGGCCTGATCGGCTGGGTCTGTTTGTGTTACGCGAGCCACGTATGTCCGGGGTTGATGATGAGCAAATGCGGATCGAGCAATTGGTTCAGGTGCGATCAGCATCTCATCGGGCCGAGGTTTAGTGGCCGCGCGCTAATCCTGGGCCGCGACGCAGCTGTCGAACGCTTCTATGTCGCGGTCCTGACTGATCTTGTCTGAACAGGCCGTGACCTTTTGCACGCAGGTCACATCCAGTTTGGGGAACTGGCAGGTTGTCATGGCCGCCAGCAACGCTTGGGCTGCTGCGTCATCCCATTCATCGCCAGCTGCGGCCCCTTGGACAGTAATACCCAAGGCTTGAGCGATAGGGGTGCCGGAGGTCGCCATAGACCACGTCGCGGCATGTTCATTGCCATCCGAAAGTGTGAAGGTTGCGGTCAGGCTGGACGCTTCGATCATGTCGTGCAACGTGCCGAATGCAGGGGCTGTCCCTTCGCCATGCCACAGTCGGTCACGCAGGGTGCGGCCCGTGCTGGCGGCGTATTCAACAACGCGACCCCGTTCCGTACGTGCCTCGATCACTTTGGTGTCGAAGCCTTCGGGTGTGAGGGTTGCCACCTGCCCTTCAACGGCGATATCGCCTTTGCCCTCTGGCAGGGTGAAGAGTGCATAGACCCGCCCGGCGGGATTCCGATAAAGATGCAGACTGGTTCCGTCATCCGCGGTGGTTACCGCGGCCTTGGTGTCGAACCCGTTGATTGGGTCGGTCCAGGGATCGACAAAGGTCCATTCGGCCCATGCCGGGGTACAGAGCAACAGAAACGTGGTTGCGGCAGCCTTAGCTGTCCTCATTCAGTGCTCCGCTTTCCCATTCGCCTGTCGCTTCCTCGCCGGTAGCGTAGCGCATCGTCCCGACACCCTGGCGCTTGCCGTTCTTGAACATCCCTTCGTACACATCGCCGCTGGCGTAGGTGGCGATGCCCTTGCCGTTGATTTCGCCTTGCTGCCATTCGCCTTCATAGGTGAAGCCCGAGGCCATCACGATCTTGCCTGTGCCATGGCGCTGCCCGTCCTGAAACGCACCGGTATAGACGGTGCCGTCAGGGTAGGTCGCGGTGCCTGTGCCCTGACGTTTCCCGTCGACCCAGTTGCCGTCGTAGCGGTAGCCGTCGGCATAGGTCATGACGCCCGTGCCGTGATTGCGCGCATTCTTGAAGCCGCCCTCATACGTGATGCCGTTGGCATAGGTGATCTTGCCTTGGCCTTCGATTACGCCCGCGATCCAGTCCCCTTCGAACACCGAGCCGTCGGTATACATGATCTTACCGGTGCCTTGGGGCAGGTCGTCGACGAATTGACCTTCGTAGACTGACCCGTCCGGATAGGTGACGCGGCCACTGCCTTCGATCTGGCCCTCGGCCCACTGGCCGATATAGGTGTAGCCATCATTGCCGATAAACGTGCCTTGCCCATGCCGCCGGTCGTCGCTGAACTGCCCTTCGTAGACATCGCCATTCGCGTAGGTCACACGCCCCTTGCCGGCGCGTTTGCCGGATACGAGGTCGCCTTCGTAGACATCCCCATTGGGTTGGGTGAGTGTTCCGACGCCGTCAATCTGCCCCTCTGCCCAAAGACCTACGTAAACCAGACCGTCTGGCGTGGTCAGCTTGCCCTCGCCTTGGCGTTTGCCCGTTTCGATCTGCCCATCGTAAACAGATCCGTCAGGATAGGTGATGACCCCCATTCCCTGTTTGATGCCGTCGATCCAGTCGCCCTTGTATTCGTAGCCGCCCGGGGATTGCATGACCCCCTTGCCGTGGTGCTTGGCGTTGCGGAACTGGCCCTCGTAGCGAACGCCGTTGGCATAAAGCGCCACGCCTTCGCCGACTATGGCACCTGTTTGCCATTCGCCCTCATAGGTCCCGCCATCGGCAAAGGTGATCTTGCCAAACCCGTCGGGTTTGCCCTTGGCAAACGTGCCTTCGTAGATCGAGCCGTTGGGGAAGCGTGCGGTGCCTTCGCCCTTTATCTCTCCGTCCACCCATTCACCGGAATACTCGTACCCGTTGGGCAACCGGTAGGTGCCTTGCCCATGTTGAAGACCGCCGCGGAACGTGCCTTCGTATACGCCGCCATCATCGTATTGCTTGGTCAGCACCGTGCCCGATTGGGCCAGCGCCGCGCCGGGCAAAAGGCATAGGCAAAAGATCAGACCGCGTACGGACATGGACATGGCTCACCTCGCAGATTCGTTGGCCCGCCCCATCCGGAGCAGGCGCGGCGAGGGTAAGACAGGGGGCCGCAAGGGGCAATGGGCTTAAGGTTTCGTGTGCACGCTTCGCGCGCAAAGAGAAAATTCTGTGAATTTTCTTGGCCATCCGATTGCGATGTCGCGGGTGGGTTCCCTCGGTCCTGCTTTCTGCTACATCAGCCAGAACGTTGAAGGAGCGCCAAGATGGCCGACACATTCCGTATCACCCTGGGACAGTTGAACCCGGTTGTTGGGGACATTCCCGGCAATGCGGCCAAGGCTCGCGCCGCATGGGATGCGGGCCGCGATGCGGGTGCCGATCTGGTCGCTTTGCCAGAGATGTTCATAGCGGGCTACAATGCGCAGGATCTTGTGATGAAGCCCGTCTTTCATACGGCGGCAATGGCGGCAGTCGAGGCATTGGCAACGGACTGTGCTGATGGGCCAGCGTTGGCCATTGGTTGCCCGTGGACAGAAGGCACAGAACTGTACAACGCCTATCTCATCTGTCGCGGCGGCAAGATCGTCAGCCGGTTGCTCAAGCACAACCTGCCGAACGAGACGGTTTTTGACGAGGTGCGCGTTTTTGATGCCGGTCCCTTGGGCGGCCCTTACTCTGTTGGTAACACGCGGGTGGGCAGCCCGATCTGTGAGGACGCATGGCACCCTGAAGTGGCTGAAACTTTGCAGGAGACGGGCGCCGAGTTTCTGTTGGTGCCCAACGGGTCGCCCTACTATCGCGGCAAATATGAGACCCGTCTGAATCACATGGTGTCGCGCGTGGTCGAAACAGGCTTGCCACTGATCTACCTCAACATGGTGGGTGGTCAGGATGATCAGGTGTTCGATGGGGGCAGTTTCGCGCTGAACCCCGGCGGTGCGCTGGCGGTGCAACTGCCGATTTTTGATGAGATGGTCAGCCATGTCGATCTGGAACGGGGCCCCGACGGTTGGCGTGTTCAGGCCGGTGAAATTGCCACCCACCCGGATGAGTGGGAGCAGGATTACCGTGTCATGGTCACATCCTTGCGGGACTATTGTGCCAAGACAGGGTTCGGGAAGGTGCTGCTGGGTCTTTCGGGTGGCGTGGATTCCGCCCTGGTCGCCACCATCGCTGCCGATGCTTTGGGCCCCGACAATGTGCGTTGCGTGATGCTGCCGTCTGAATACACATCGCCTCATAGCCTTGAGGATGCAGAGGCTTGTGCCAAGGCGTTGGGCTGTCATTACGACTACGTGCCGATCGCTGATACACGTGCAGCCGTGACGTCGACCCTAGCCCCCCTGTTCGAAGGTTTGGACGAGGGGTTGACCGAGGAGAATATCCAGAGCCGCATCCGGGGCCTGTTGCTCATGGCATTGTCCAACAAGTTCGGCGAGATGCTGTTGACCACCGGCAACAAGTCCGAAGTGGCCGTGGGCTATGCGACGATCTATGGCGACATGGCGGGTGGCTACAACCCGATCAAGGACCTGTACAAGACCCGCGTGTTCGAAACGTGCCGTTGGCGCAATGCCAACCACCGGGACTGGATGATGGGCAGCGCGGGCGAGGTAATCCCGGATCGCATCATCACTAAACCACCCAGCGCAGAGCTGCGTGAGGATCAGAAGGACAGCGACAGCCTGCCGGATTACCCCGATCTGGATCGGCTATTGGACATTCTGGTGGATCAGGACGGATCGATTGCGGATTGTGTGGCGGCAGGTTTCGATGCCGATGTCGCGCGCAAGGTCGAGCGGTTGATTTACCTCAGCGAATACAAACGCTTCCAATCTGCACCCGGCGCACGCCTGACAAAGCGGGCGTTCTGGCTGGATCGCCGCTATCCCATCGTGAACCGTTGGCGCGATCCCAGCTGATTTTGCACGAATTGTCGGAAGAATTCGATTTGAGCGGGCGTCAGGTTTAACGCAACCGAAGCACCAAATGGGTTTTGTTGCGCGCGAAAGGATCGTGCGTGATGCCGTTTACATTCTATGCCGAAGACAATGAGTTTGCCGCTTCAACCGGTAGCAACGTGAACGCTGGGGGTGATACAAGCACGTTTGACTACCCGCCGTCATCGACACTGAACTTGGTGGTCACATCGCATGCGGATGATGATGACCCACGCCTGTTTGAAGTTGGCGAAACTTATTCCCTTACATTCGATGGCAACGGTGGCACCACGCTTGAAGATGCAACCGTTATCCGGAGTGATACGCTTTACAGCAACAAAGGTGCCGTCGTGTTCGAGGGGACAAACCCTGATGGCGAATTGGTGCAGATTGTCTGGTCGCCCAACTTTGATCTTGAGCAGTGGTATGACGACAATTCCAGTTCCGGTCAGTCGCCGGGATTTTACACATATGACCGTGTAGATGGGGACTACAGTTTTGCGTGTTTTGCCGCTGGTACGCTGATTGACACCTACCTGGGTCCGAAACCGGTGGAACAAATCGTGCCGGGCGATCTTGTACCGACAAAGGATGGTGACGTCGAACCGGTTCTTTGGGTGGCGGCGTCGACTGTGCCGGGGTTAGGTCGGGCGGGGCCCGTCACCTTGGATGCGGGTATTCTTGGTGCCAAGTCACCGGTTGTTGTGTCGCCACAGCACCGTTTGCTGATCAGCGATCCACGATGCGACGCACATTTCGGCGTGCCTGAGGTCTTAGTCGCGGCTGGCCATCTTGTAGACGGCCAGCAGGTGCGCAGGGAAAGCCGAAAGCTGGTCACATATCATCACCTTCTGTTCGAGCGGCACGAAGTGATCTGTGCGGATGGCCTGTACAGTGAGAGCCTGCTTTTGGGCGATGATATGCGTGGCGTCATGTCCAAGGCGGCGCAGGACAAGTTTAAGGATGACGTTGGCGGACGCTTTCCCACGCGTCGGGCGCAAGTCATGGCGCGCCGCGCGTTGCGCAAGGGTGACGCATTGCTGATCCGCAAATGGCTTGGTTTGAAGCTACGCGATGAAACGACCCATCCTCCCAGTTTCTTCTATGCGGCCTGAACCCGCCAACACGCGCATGTGAATTGTGCAAGCTGGTGGGCTTGCCATTGTGTCAGCGACCGCTGTCGCTGGGAGTGTATGCAATGATCAATCGGTTTTCTGTCCTTTTTCTCGCTTTGTTGGGCGCATCCCCTGCGCTGGCCTGTGGCCCTGATACGGATTGCCTGCTGGGCGACCGATATTACCGCATCGCAATGCCCGAGAACCATGATGGTGCGACGCCAGTGGGCGCGATCATCTTCGCCCATGGCTATCGCGGGTCGGCGCAGGGCATCATGCGCAACACGAACATGCGCCGCATGGTGTCGGACATGGGGTTGGCCCTTGTCGCAGTGAAATCGGCTGGACCGGATTGGGACATTCCCGGTGTTCCCAGCGCCATGGACAGTACCGGAGAGGCCGAGATGGCCTATTTCGACGCGGTTGTGTCTGACGTGACGACGCGTTTTTCCGTTGATCAAGCGCGTATCATGATGTCGGGCTTTTCAGCGGGTGGCATGGTGACGTGGGAACTGGCCTGCAAGCGCCCAGATCTGTTTGCGGGTTTTGCGCCAGTCTCGGGAACGTTCTGGCAAGGCCCGCCCAAGAGTTGCGTGGCGCCTGCGAGCGTGATCCATATCCACGGCACTGCCGACAATACGGTGCCCCTTGCGGGTCGAGAGATCGCGGACACGAAGCAGGGAGATGTGGCCGAAGTCCTTTCTATGTACCGGGCAGAGGGTGATTTTGGCACCATCGATGGCGCGGAGGCATTGAACGATCTGACCTGCCAGCGTCAGTCCAATGTGGATGGCAATGTGCTGGAGTTCTGCACGTTCCCTGGCGGACATTCCTTTCGGCGCAGCTTTCTGAGCTATGCTTGGGATCGTCTGAGTGCCGCTGGAAAAGTGTAAGGCGGACCTGTTGGTCCGCCTCTAACCTGGAAAAACTGTAAGGCGGAGGTGTCCTCCGCCCCGCCGCTCACAGCATAAGCTGATAGCTGTGCGCCTCGTAACGGTAACCACCGTCGCCATTGCCCACCACGTAGCCGATCCCGGGCCATGGCATGTGATAGCCGACGAACGCCGTGCGGTCCGTCGCCATCATGTCCAACAGCTGTTTCCGCGTAGCAGCAGCAGCAGCCTTGTCCATGTCGAACCGTACTTCCCAATCGGGATGTGCCAGTGACCAGACATAGTGGTTGGCGAAATCTGCGCCGATAACCAGCTGCGTGCCGCCGTCCTCGACCATATACACCATGTGCCCGGGCGTGTGCCCAAAGGCAGCCATGGCCGTGATTCCAGACGCCGCCGATCCACCATCGTCCAGCATGGTGAACTGTTCGGCCAGAGGGGCGATCTTGCCATCGAAGTTTTCGTTGTCCGTGCCAGACCACGCGTCAAACTCGACCGCGCCGGTTATGTAGGAGGCATTGGCAAAGGTTGGCGTGCCGTCGGTCGAGATCCCACCGATATGGTCGCCATGCATGTGCGTAATGACCACCTTGTCCACCTGATCGGCGGTGTAGCCTGCTGCCTCGATCGCCGCAACGGTGCCCGCGCCTTGCAGACCGGTGTCGAACAGCACCAGTTCCGAGCCGTTGTTGACCAGCGTGGGGGTAAAGAAAAACTGTGCGGCATCCGTGGACAGACCAGCCTCAGCCGAGATGCTGTTGAACGTGTCAGCGTCCACGTTCAGGCCAAAGATATCGTGCGGCCCGTCAATCGAACGCGTGCCTGCCAGCAGTGTTGTCACCTCGAAATTGCCGACTTTAACGCGGCGGAACGGGGCCTGTGACACGCCCAGCATGGGCGCTGCGGCCCGACTTTGCGTGGCCGTGGCCGCTGCCAATGGCAAGGCTGCCGCGCCCATCAGCGCGGTGCGACGGTTGAATTTGGGGGATGTGGACATGGGTGCTATCCTTCCTGTCAGAGACTCTCAACATAGCGCGCATGTCTCATAGTCACGCGTCACAACGCAGGGTGGTCTGTTCATTTTTGCGAGAGGTGCCATGGCTGCCGCTAAAACCAAGGTTCTGTCGGTCAGTTTTTCCCAGTGGGTGGCGGGTGTCGAGCCTGACAACCGACGCAATGAGGCGCGCCAACTGGATGGGCTGTTTCGCCGTTTTACCGGGTTTGAACCGCAGGTGTGGACCGGCGGCATCGTGGGATATGGGGCTTATGACTACACCTATGCCTCTGGTCGGTCAGGCACGTGGATGGCCACCGGATTTGCCCCACGCAAGGCGAGGCTCAGCATCTACATCATGCCCGGCTACGCGGATTTCACCCCCATACTTGATCGGCTCGGACCGCATGCGACAGGCAAGTCCTGTCTTTACATCACGCGACTTGAACGCGTGGATCCGGATGTTCTGGGCGAACTGATTACGGCGGGATTGCGCGATCTTGCAACCCACTGGCCGGTGCGGTCACGGGCCGAACTGGACAAGGCGCGGCCCCTGTGACAAGGCAGGCGGCAAGAGTCCGGAGATCGCCATGACCACCACCCGTTTTGCCCCGTCCCCCACCGGTTACCTACATATCGGCAACCTGCGGACAGCCTTGATGAACTACCTGATCGCGCGCAAGGCCGGTGGGACATTCATCCTGCGTATCGATGATACCGACCCCGAGCGGTCAAAGGAAGAATATGTCGATGCGATCAAACAGGACATGGAATGGCTGGGTCTGCATTGGGACCGAGTTGAGCGGCAGTCGGACCGTCTGGATCGCTATGCTGCCGCTGCTGACAAGCTACGCGAGATTGGGCGCTTCTACGAGGCGTTCGAGACACCAACCGAGCTGGACCTTAAGCGCAAGAAGCAACTGAACATGGGCAAGCCGCCGGTGTACGACCGGGCTGCCCTGGCGCTGAGCGATGAGGAAAAGGCCGCCCTGCGTGCCGAGCGCGGGCAGGGCGTGTGGCGCTTCAAACTGGATCATGAGCGTATCGAATGGACTGACGGCATTATCGGGGATGTCAGCATTGATGCTGCAAGCGTATCCGACCCGGTGCTGATCCGTGGGGACGGTCAGGTGCTGTACACCATCGCGTCCGTTGTTGATGACACCGAAATGGGTGTGACGGATGTGGTTCGCGGATCGGACCATGTGACCAATACAGCAACGCAAATCCAGATCATCGAGGCGCTGGGCGGCACCGCGCCGCGCTTTGCCCACCATTCGCTTTTGACAGGCCCGCAGGGCGAGGCGTTGTCGAAGCGTCTGGGCACACTGGCGCTGCGCGACCTGCGTGCTGGCGGCATGGAGCCAATGGCGATCCTCAGCCTGCTGGCCCGTCTTGGGTCGTCGGACCCGATAGAGTTGCGCACCGACATGGAAAGTCTGATCGAAGGCTTTGATGTTGGCCGTTTCGGCACCGCGCCAACCAAATTCGACGTGGCTGACCTTGCGCCACTGACAAGCCGTTATTTGCAGACCCTTTCGGTTGAGGCGGTGAAGGCCGACCTTGATGCTGCGGGGGTGCCTGCCGATCAGCAGGAGGCGTTCTGGTCCGTGATCCGCGAAAACATAGACACGCGAGCTGACATTGCCACATGGTGGGCGCTGTGCCGCAACGGGGCTGAGCCGGTGATCGAAGATGAGGACAAGGATTTCGTCGCTGAGGCCATGACCCTTCTGCCCGAGGGCCCATTTGACGATGGCACATGGAGCGCGTGGACCGGAGCGGTAAAAGCGGCGACGGGTCGCAAGGGGCGTGGCCTGTTCATGCCCTTACGCCTTGCCCTGACCGGGCAACGACATGGGCCTGACATGGGCTCACTCATGCCGCTTTTGCAGGTTGTGAAGGCCCGCGCATGATCCCGGCGGAGGGCGCTTTGAAAAAGCGACCCTCCGAGGGAGATTTTTGGGGAACAGAGAAGAGACGGGCTTGTAGCTGAGACTCAGGCCAAGTTCCTGTCCGGATCGCTGTTACGGCATGTGACATTGATGTCTTTGACCTCGACCATCGGGTTGATGGCTGTTTTCCTGGTCGACTTCATCGATATGGTTTTCATTTCGATGCTGGGCAAGGCCGAACTTGCTGCGGCCGTTGGCTATGCCGGGTCGATCCTGTTTTTTACCACCTCGTTTTCCATCGGCATGGCAATTGCGGTAGGCGCGCTGGTGGCGCGCGATCTGGGGTCGGGGGATATAGGCCGTGCAAGGGCGCGGAGTGCGCATGGCCTGACCTATGGCATTGGTTTTAGCGTGCTGTTTTCGGTGTTCGTCTGGTGGAACATTCCAGCCTTCGTAGCTTGGATCGGAGCAACGGGTGAGACGACGACATTGGCTGAAGGATATCTGCGCATCATCGTCCCTTCCCTGCCGTTTCTGGTGGCTGGCATGATGGGCAGCGCGATCTTGCGGGCGCATGGCGATGCACGCAGAGCCATGATGGCGACGATCTGGGGTGGTGGGGTAAATGCCGTTCTGGACCCGATCCTGATCTTTGGTTTGGGGCTGGACCTGACCGGCGCGGCGCTGGCATCCGTCGCGGCGCGTGTCGCCATTGGCATAGCCGCGCTGTTGCCGATCTTACGCCATCACGGCGGATTGCCCCGCCCCAATCTGCGCGGGATGGCGCGCGATCTTTGGCCGCTTGTCACAATTGGGTTTCCAGCCATCCTGACCCAGTTCGCGACACCCGTAGGGCAGGCCATCGTAACCCGATCCATGGCGCAATATGGTGTGGAAGCGGTGGCGGGCATGGCCATTATAGGTCGTCTTATGCCCCTCTCCTTTGCCGTGATCTTTGCCTTATCGGGGGCTGTCGGCCCGATACTGGGGCAGAACTATGGTGCTGGGCGACATGACAGGGTGCAGACCGGATTCAATGCGGCGCTTATCTTTGCCGGGGTCATGATTTTCGTGATTGCAGGCGTTCTGTTCGTATTGCGTGGCCCGATCGCTGATCTCTTTACCGCAACCGGCTTGACGCGCGAGCTGTTGTTTCTGTTTTGTGGACCATTGGCGCTGCTCTTCTTCTTCAACGGAGTGCTGTTCGTGTCCAATGCCGCGTTCAACAACCTCGGGCACCCGTTCTATTCCACAGGGATGAATTGGGGCCGCAACACCGTTGCGATGATCCCGCTGGTCTGGCTGGGTGCGCAGCTTTTCGGAGCGCCGGGTGTGCTGATCGGGCAGGCGTTGGCGGGTGTCGTCTTTGGCGCTGTTTCGTGGGTGCTGGCTTCGCGAGTGATCGCAGCCGACGGTGAGGCGGTTACCCGTGACAGTTTTGGCCGCGAGGGTCGGCTTTTGTCCCTATTGAACCTGCGCAAGTAGCTTGTCAGTGAGTGCACGTTCCGCCACCGTCAGCTGTTGTGCGCGAGGGTACAGTGGTGCAGCGCGGTCATCATGCAAGGGTGTGTCCCACCCATCGGTCGTGGCAAAGAAGTGCTCTGCGCCCGCTTCTCCGAACTCGCGATGGAACCCTTGTACGACGACGTCCAGATAACTCAGCAGAATGCGATGATCGCCATCCTTGCGTTGGGCAGCGGTTGGGACCTGATATACCGCGATGTCGCTGGCCGCGGCCTTGTGTTGAACGGAGCGGGTTGCATCGATCCGGTCATAGCCTGTTTCGCGCTGATCCAACGCGGCCCAATCCGCGCGAGGGACAGAAGCGATCAATCCGTCGATACGGTTCCCCTGCACTGGGTGCACGGACAGGAAAACAACCTCGCGCAACGCGGTGCGAACCCAGATGCGTCGCCAGCCTTCCAAGGTTGCATGCTGGGCGTGCGGATAGTCATGCGTGGCACGGTTGACGAGGCTGCCATAACCAAAAAACCAAGGTGTCATGTGTCAGACATCAGGTCGGCAAAATGCGCCGCAGCTACGCCCCAGACTTCTGGTGACGAAGCCGCAAGCAGGTAACCCGTTTTGACCGTCGCATTGTAGTCCGATCCATCCAGCATCGCGGCCTTGCCGCCTGCTTGCTGACAGATCAACACGCCAGCCGCGTGGTCCCAGCTGTTGAGGTGGCCAGACAGGACAAAGTCCACGGCACCGGTCGCCAACAAACGGTATTCATGGGCCGAGCAGCGCAACGATCCGATAAAGGCAATCGCGCCGACCTTGGTCCACATCAGAGCGCGATCCGCGGGCGGCATAAGACGGATGTGGGCGTAGCCCGCCAACTGGTTCAGAGGTTTGGTCATGGCCGTTTGGATCGCCCGCATACGTCCAGTCTGGGTCTGCCATTGCGCGGGCGACGTGTTGTCGGCAAGGATCAGATCGTCACCGACCGGGTCATAGATCAGGCCGAACACAGGCTGCCCGAACCGGCACACCGACACCATCGTGCCGAACAACGGCATGCCTTTGGCAAAGTTCCAGGTGCCATCGACCGGATCGATGATAAAACTTAGCTCCGCCTCCCCTACACCGTCTAGTAGATCAGGCTTTGCTGACACCGCCTCTTCCCCGATCACCAATGCGTGGGGGAACGCCATTTGGAGGCCGCGGGTAATCATGGCCTCGGCTGCCGTGTCGGCTTGGGTCACAAGGTCTGTTTCATCCCGTTTGGTGTCGATCTCTCCCGCATCGAGGCGGCGGAAGCGCGGCATGATTTCTGCACGCGCGGCGCGACGGATCAGGTTGATGATCTGTGTTTTCTGGGCCTGAGACAGGGGGGCGGTCACGGGCATGGGCAACTGATCAGTCATGACAACGTCCTCGATTCCAATACTTGTGCTTGGTTTGCCATGCTTTGCTGCGGTGCCGCAACGTGACTCATTCACGTCCCCGCAACACGTGTGCCGGGCGTGCCGCCAGCGGGCCCCAAGCGAAGGCAAGGCCAGCCACGAGCGTTGCTGCGATGCCCCCAATGATGATCGCAAGGGCAGACGGCCAGATCACCGTGAAATCGGTTTCCATTACGTAAGTGCTGACCGCCCAACCTCCTGCGATCCCGGCAGCCAGGGCCACTGTGCCCGCTCCAAGGCCCAAAAGTGCGGCGCGTGTGGCGAAGCTGATCAGGATGCTTTGGCGGGTGGCCCCCAGCGTCTTCAGTACCGCCGCCTCGTAGGTACGTGCCTGCGTGCCTGCCGCAGCCGCCCCGATCAGGACGAGGAACCCGGTCAGCAGCGTGGCCGCAGCGCCATAGGACGTCGCGGCCGCGAGGCCGGAGAGGACTTCGCTTACACGGTCGATGGCGTCACGGACGCGGATGGCGGTCACGTTGGGATAAGCATTTGCGATATCGCGCAGAATCTGGGTTTCGGCGGTGTCCTCGGCATAAACGGTCGAGATGAAGGTGTGGGGCGCGCCCTGCAAAGCGGATGGGTTCATGGACAGAATGAACCCGATGCCAGCGGTCGAAAAGTCGACCTCGCGGAACGATGTGATCGTGCCCATGATATCTCTGCCAAGGATGTTGATGGTCATACTGTCTCCGATGGACAGGCCCATCTCTTCGGCTTCCTCGGCGGCAAAGCTGATTTGCGGCGCGCCGGTGTAGCCTTCGGGCCACCATTCGCCCGCCGTGATACGCGTGTTTTCAGAAGGTGCTTCGGAATATGTGATGCCCCGATCGCCAGACAGCACCCAGTGATCGCCTGCGACATCGGCGGCCCGCTGTCCATTGATCTGCGTGATGATCCCCCGCAGCATCGGTGCACTGTCTATACGGCTGACGGCTGGGTCACTTTCCAAACGCTCAGTATAGCCCAGCATCTGGTCGCGCTGGATGTCGACGAAGAAGTAGCTGGGCGCGACCTCGGGCAGGTTTCCGGTGATGGCGTTGCGCAGGTTGCCATCGATCTGCCCAACCGCGGCAAGGACTGACAGGCCAAGGCCCAGGGACAAGACGACAGAGGCGGCACCTTCGCGAGTTCCCGAGATGGCACCAAGCGCCCATCGCAGGGCTGGGCGTCCCTTGGCCCGGGGCGCGATCTTGCGCGACAGCCAGCGGATCAGGGTGGCCGCAAGGGCGAGTAGGAAAAGCGCAAATGCGATGCCGCCTGCAGTCCAAAGGGTCAGCCGCCACGTGCCCGAGAACACACCGGCAAGACCAATCAGCGCACCAAGGCCAAGCCCCATCCAAAGCAGGTACCCCAGCCGGGGCAGTAACCGGGTCTTGTCCAGCGCATCGCGAAACAGGGTGGCGGCCCGCACATCTTCAGCCCGGGCCAGCGGCCACAAGGTAAAAACAAAGGCTGTCAGAAGTCCGTAGATCGCCGCTTCGATCAGTGGAGCTGGGTAGACCGTAAAACTGGCAGGGATCGGCAGCCGCGCTTCGATAATAGGGGCAAGGGCGAGGGGAGTAAGTGCGCCCAAGGCAAGGCCGATGGCGATGCCCAGCAAGGACAGCACACCGATCTGTATAAAATAGGTTTGGAAGATGGTCCGTCGCTCAGCTCCGAGCGTGCGCAGCGTCGCGATGACGGATGTCTTGCCCGCCAGATAGGCACGCACCGCCGCCGATACACCCACTCCGCCTACAGCCAGGCCCGAAAGCCCCACGAGGACGAGGAAGGCACCCAGCCTGTCCACGAACTCGGCCACTCCGGGGGCGCCGTTGCGCGCGTCTGTCCACCGCATGCCGGTGGCTTCGAATTGATCGCGCGCCTCTTCTTCGAGCGTGGCAAGGTCTGTGTTGTCGGACAGATCAAGACGGTACTTGGAGTTGAACAGCGTCCCGGGTGCGAGCAGTTGCGCGTTCTCAAGCGCGCTGCGCAGCACGATGGTGCGCGGTCCTAGACCAAAGCCACCAGCCGCGCTGTCAGGTTCGCGGACCAGCGTCGCCATCAGCACGAAGTCTTGCGTGCCAAGGCGGAAAGAATCCCCAGTCGTCAGGCCCAGTCGATCAATCAGCGCGCGCTCCATAACAGCGCCAGGCAGGCCATCTGCGCCAGCAAGCGCGTCGGGCAGTTCAATTTCAGGGTCCAGGTCCACAGTGCCGACCACTGGATAGGCGCCATCGACCGCCTTGATCTGCGTCAGCCCGCGTTCCGTATCCCCGTTCTGGTCGACGACTGCCATGGAACGGAAATCGGCGATCTCTGAAACGTTGTCCGCGACATTTTCCATCCACGCGCGTTCGACGTCCGTGGCAAAGCGGTAGGTGAAGTCCAGTTCGGCATCGCCACCCAGCAAGGCTGCGCCTTCGCGCTCCAGCCCGGCCTCAATGGCGGAGCGGACAGATCCGACGGCTGCGATGGCAGCCACGCCAAGGGAGAGGCAGGCCAGGAAGATGCGAAAGCCGCGCAGGCCCCCGCGCAATTCGCGGCGGGCAAAGCGGGCAGATGTTGCGATGCTCATTCCGCGGCGGCCTTCACCGGCCCTTCGATCCGGCCATCGGCCAGGCGGATCACGCGGTCGCAGCGTGATGCAAGCTCGGGCGCGTGGGTAACCAGCACCAGCGTTGCACCGTGCCGGTCGCGCAGGGCAAAAAGAAGGTCCATGATGGCTTGTCCATTGGCACCGTCAAGGTTCCCGGTGGGTTCATCTGCCAGCAGGATTTCCGGTCGCGTGACCAGGGCGCGTGCCAGTGCAACGCGCTGTTGTTCGCCACCAGACATCTGGCTGGGATAATGACCGCTGCGATGGGCAAGACCCACGGCTTCCAGCTCTGCCTCGGCCCGGTCGAATGCGTCGCGAGCACCAGCCAGTTCCAACGGTGTTGCCACGTTTTCAAGAGCGGTCATGGTCGGGATCAGGTGAAAGCTTTGAAAGACAACGCCCATATGACCGCGGCGAAAACGGGCAAGTGCGTCTTCGTTCATGTGTGTCAGGTCCTGGCCAAGTGCGGAGACGGAGCCGCCGGTCGCACGCTCCAACCCACCCATAACCATGAGCAAGGATGATTTGCCGGACCCTGACGGGCCCACCAGCCCGACTGTTTCGCCCTTGCCTATTTCTATGGTTATGCCGTGCAGGATATCGACCCGACCGGCATTGCCATCGAGGCTGAGTGCTGCATTTTTTAGTGATAGGGCTGGATCGGACATGCTCGGTCGCCTTTATATCGTCTACGGGGTCATATGGAGATCGGATCAACATGGGCAAGGTGACAGGTGCAATTGTCGTAAGTCTGTTGGCTGGGATGGTGTGGGCCGAACCGGTGACCATTGCAGCGTTGGGCGATAGCCTGACCCAAGGCTATGGTCTGCCGATCGAACAGGGTTTTGTACCGCAGCTCGAGGCATGGTTGGCGAATGCCGGCCATGATGTCACCCTGATCAATGCTGGCGTGTCTGGCGATACGACCCAAGGCGGGTTCAGCCGGGTTGCGTGGACGCTGACGCCAGAGGTGGACGCGATGATTGTCACGCTTGGAGGCAACGATCTGTTGCGCGGGATCGGGCCAGAGGTCAGCCGCGCCAACCTGGAAGGCATCGTGCAAACCGCACGTGATGCCGGGGTGGAAGTATTGGTTGTGGGGATGCAAGCGCCGGGCAACTATGGCCCCGATTACAAACAGGCGTTTGACGCTATGTACCCGGAAATCGCCGAGGAGTTCGATACGCTTTATGTCGACAGCTTCTTTACAGGTCTCGGAGGTTCAGAGATCGATCCGGCTGATGCGCGCTCTTTCATGCAGTCCGACGGTGTCCACCCGAATGCCGAAGGTGTTGCACAGATCGTCGAGGGGCTGGGACCAAGCGTACAGGCCCTTATTGCGCGGGTTGAATAGACATGCCGGGGCGGTTTTTCTTCACGGATCCCGTGTCAGATTTGAGTGACACGCTTGGTGTCCCCGCGGGGACAGTCGACAATGAACCCGCCCGCCAGAACATCGCGCCCAGCCAGGAGATCATTGTATTTGACGGTGTATTGAAACGGATGCGGTGGGGTATCGTGCCGGTTGGGCGTGTGAATGCCCGCGGCCGCCCGGTGATGGAGCAGATTATCAACGCACGGTCAGAGACAGTTTTTGACAAGTCGGCGTTTGATGGCGTCGGCCGCGCCGTGATCCCGGTCAATGGTTGGTACGAATGGACCGGAGAGAAGCGGAAGAAGACGGCTTGGCGGATTGCGCCCAAAGGGGGCGGGTTCCTGTATTTTGCAGCGATCACGGATGTCTGGACAGCGCCGGGTGGCTTGCAGGTGCCGCAGGTGGCCGCCGTGACCTGTGAGCCGAATGCCGATGTGGCCCCGATCCATCATCGCATGGGCGTATTGTTGAGACGTGAGGATATGGATGTGTGGCTGGGGGACGATCTGGGTGCTGCAAAGGCGTTGATGGTGCCATGGCCAGCTGGGCGGTTGAGTATCGAAGAGGCAGTTGGAGTGAACTGGGGCGAACCATGATCCGATTGCCGCTGCGCGACGCCATTCTTTAGGGGCTCTGCCCCGTCGCTGTCGCGACTCCCCGCGGTATTTTCCACCAGAAGAAACTGGGCGACAGGCACAGGCGCAGTGCGTCTTCAAGCCCCTGCTCGAAGTGTCTTCGGTCCCAAAACAAAGGGCGGCGCACCATGGGGATGCACCGCCCGAAAATTCCCGTATCGCGCGGCCAATCAGGCCAGAGCGATGTTCACCGCGCTCTCGCGGCCGTCACGACCAGCTTCGAGGTCAAAGGTGACCTTTTGGTTGTCGGCCAGGCCAGTGAGACCCGAACGCTCGACTGCCGAGATGTGAACAAAGATGTCTTTGCCGCCATCTTCGGGTGCAATAAAGCCGTAACCTTTGGTGGTGTTGAACCATTTGACGGTGCCGTTGGCCATCGTCGTTACTCCTATGTGGTGCTGCCCGCGACATGCGGCAGCCGTGGCGTTGTCATGAGATCGAGTGACTGAGCCGATAGGAGCAGTGGGTCGATAGATGATGTAGCACGGCGACATATGGCACCGTTTTGCTGCATTGCAAGGCTTTCCCCAAGGCTTTTCGGATTCCGGCAAAGTGCCGCTTCTTTGTGCAAACGTGTGCATTACGGGCGGAGTTCACTTTTTTACCAGTTGATAAAATTTTGAACCTGTGAGACCGTTTCAGGCAAATGATTGTTGCGATGGAGCGGACATGACGCAATCTCCTTTCTCACCGGGTGTGGCGGCGGGCCGTCTGGATGATGCAGCATATTCCGAGAATTTTTCGGAACTGCATCCGGCCCTTGATCCGCATGAGGCGCTTGTCGCGGCCGATCGCTGCTACTTCTGTCATGATGCCCCCTGCATCACGGCGTGCCCAACCGACATCGACATTCCGCTTTTCATCCGTCAGATCGCGACCGGCACGCCTGACGCTGCCGCCAAGACGATCCTGAGCCAGAACATCATGGGTGGTATGTGCGCCCGCGTATGCCCGACCGAAACGCTGTGCGAGGAAGCATGTGTGCGCGAGATGGCCGAGGGCAAACCGGTCAAGATCGGTCAACTGCAGCGGTATGCGACGGATCATTTGCAACAACAGGGCATCCACCCGTTCTCCCGCGCTACGGTCACCGGCAAGACGGTGGCCGTGGTGGGAGCGGGTCCGGCAGGCCTCTCTTGTGCGCACAGGCTCGCGATACTGGGTCATGACGTGACTGTCCATGATGCACGGCCCAAGCCCGGGGGGCTGAATGAATATGGCATCGCGGCTTACAAGACGCCCGAGGGCTTCGCGCAGGCAGAAGTCGACTGGCTGCTTCAGATCGGTGGCATCACGCTTGAGCATGGCAAGGCACTGGGGGCGGATGTAACCCTTGATCAGTTACAATCGGATTTCGACGCGGTTTTCCTTGGGATGGGGTTGGGGGGCGTGAATGCGCTGGATGTAGAAGGTGGTGACAAGGCGGGTGTTTCGGACGCCGTCGACTTCATTGCCGATGTGCGGCAGTCATCCGATCTGGGCGCGCTGCCCGTTGGACGCGATGTTGTGGTCATCGGCGGGGGCATGACGGCTGTCGACGCTGCCGTCCAATCCAAGCTGTTGGGCGCGTTGAATGTGACGCTCGCCTACCGGCGTGGCCGCGACCGGATGAACGCGAGCGTTTTTGAGCAGGATCTTGCGGCCTCCAAGGGGGTGCGGATTATGACAAACGTGGTGCCCAAGGCTGTGCACGGCAATGGCGCGGTGCGAGAGATCGAATTCGAGTACGTGACTGACGACATGGCTGGCACTGGTGAAACCGTGCGCATTCCTGCGGATCAGGTGTTGCGTGCCATTGGCCAGACGTTGGAAAGCAACGGGCTGCCCGATCTGGAAATGGGTAAGATTGCCGTGACGGGTTCCGGCCGCACGTCGGTCGACGGTGTCTGGGCCGGGGGCGACTGCGCCTTGGGTGGTGATGACCTGACAGTGACGGCCGTGGCCGAAGGGCGCGATGCGGCGATGGATATTCATGCAAGCCTGATGGGCTGACCGGAGGAGAGATAGATGGCAAACCTTCAAAGCAATTTCATCGGGATCAAGTCCCCCAACCCGTTCTGGCTGGCTTCGGCTCCGCCGACCGACAAGGAATACAATGTCCGTCGCGCATTCGAGGCTGGGTGGGGCGGTGTTGTCTGGAAAACGCTGGGCGAGGCGGGACCGCCCGTCGTCAACGTCAATGGCCCGCGATATGGAGCCATCTATGGCGCGGATCGGCGGCTTTTAGGTCTGAACAACATCGAACTGATCACGGATCGCCCCCTTGAGGTGAACCTTCAGGAAATCAAAGCGGTCAAACGGGATTACCCTGACCGGGCTATGATCGTGTCGCTGATGGTTCCGTGCGAGGAAGATCCCTGGGCTCGCATTCTGCCGCTCGTCGAGGAGACAGGTGCGGACGGTGTTGAGCTGAACTTCGGGTGCCCGCACGGGATGTCTGAACGGGGTATGGGGTCTGCTGTGGGGCAGGTGCCTGAATACATCGAGATGGTGACGCGGTGGGTGAAGAAACACACGCGCATGCCCGTGATAGTCAAGCTGACACCAAACATTACCGATGTTCGCAAGCCAGCTTCTGCCGCTAAATCGGGCGGCGCCGACGCCGTGTCGCTGATCAACACGATCAACTCGATCACATCTGTAGATCTGGATCTGTTTTCGCCGGAACCCACGATTGATGGCAAAGGTGCGCACGGAGGCTATTGTGGTCCGGCGGTGAAGCCTATCGCCCTGAATATGGTGGCCGAGATCGCGCGTGATCCTTCGCTGCGTGATGTGCCTATCAGCGGCATTGGAGGGGTGACCACTTGGAAGGACGCGGCGGAGTTTCTTGCCCTTGGCGCTGGCAATGTTCAGGTCTGCACGGCGGCCATGACTTACGGTTTCAAGATCGTGCAAGAGATGATTTCGGGCCTGTCTGACTACATGGACGACAAGGGCTTCGCATCTGTGGATGAACTGGTAGGCCGTGCTGTCCCGAACGTGACGGACTGGCAGTATCTGAACCTAAACTACGTGAGTAAAGCGAAGATCGACCAGGATCTTTGCATGTCTTGTGGCCGCTGTTATGCGGCGTGCGAAGACACCTCGCACCAGGCGATTTCGATGTCGGAGGATCGCGTGTTCGAAGTGATCGACGATGAATGCGTGGCGTGCAACTTGTGTGTCAACGTGTGCCCGGTCGAGCACTGTATCACTATGGAAGCGATGGAGCCGGGCCTTACTGACCCCCGTACGGGCAAGTTGGTTGAGCCAGACTATGCCAACTGGACCACACACCCCAACAATCCATCAGCCACTGCGGCGGAGTAATACTTCGGACCACAAATCTCGGGACGTTTTCAAGGCGTGAGCAGACTGCGATACATTTGATCCAGAAACTGCGCGGCGCTGTCATGTGGATCGTCATCTAAAAGTACGCGGACTTGTGTGTCGAAATCGGCGTAGTGCTGTGTGGTGGCCCAGATCGAAAACACAAGATGGCGCGGGTCGACCTGTGCGAGTTTACCATCATTCATCCAAGTCTGAATGACGGCGCATTTCTCGTTCAAGAGTGGTTTCAGATCTGCGCGCAAATGTGGCAGCATCCTTGGTGCGCCTTGCAGGATCTCGCCCGCGAAAAGGCGGCTTTCGCGGGGCAGATCACGGGACATGTCGAGCTTACGTTGTACGTAGTCCAAAAGCTCGGTCAGCGGATCGCCGGCGGCATCCATCTCGACCAGAGGGTCCAGCCACGTCTCCATCAACTGGTTCAGCAGGGTGACGTGTATCTCTTCTTTACCGGTGAAGTAGTAAAGGATGTTGGGCTTCGAAAGACCTGCCGCTTCCGCAATCTGGTCAAGCGTTGCGCCGCGATACCCATGGGCCGAAAAGACATCTAGTGCAGCATCAAGGATCAGGCTGCGGTTGCGCATCTGAATGCGGCTGGGTTTTTTCGACGTACCGTCGGGCATGGTTGATCCTAGTGTCTAGGTCTGCTGCAAGTCTAGGCAGATGCGTGTCGCTTGGGCAATTCTGTTCAAAGCAGTTCTTGACAGAAAAGCGTTGGCTGGCAATCGTAGCTTTACCAATTGGTCAAAAAGTGGATGACCATCGGCAAAAGGGGACATCACATGGCGGCACCGGGCGAAAATCTTCGGATCAACGGAGATCGGCTGTGGGATAGCTTGATGGAGATGGCCAAGATCGGACCGGGGGTGGCCGGTGGCAACAACCGCCAGACTCTTACGGATGAAGATGCTGAGGGCCGCGCGCTGTTTCAGTCGTGGTGCGAGGCGGCAGGGTGTACCATGGGCCTGGACCAGATGGGCAACATGTTCGCACGACGTGAGGGCGCAGACCCGGATGCGCTGCCGGTCTATGTGGGCAGCCACCTCGATACACAGCCCACCGGTGGCAAATATGACGGCGTGCTTGGTGTGCTTGGCGGACTGGAGATTATTCGAACGCTCAACGACTTGGACGTTAAGACGAAGCATCCGATCGTTGTTACCAACTTCACCAACGAAGAAGGCACGCGCTACGCCCCCGCGATGTTGTCGTCCGGGGTGTTCGCCGGCATCCACACACAGGACTGGGCCTATGACCGCGCGGATGCGGAGGGCAAGAAGTTTGGTGATGAGTTGAAGCGCATCGGCTGGCGCGGTGACGAAGAGGTTGGCGCCCGCAAGATGCACGCGTTTTTCGAGCTGCATATCGAACAAGGGCCCATTCTGGAGTCCGAAAACAAGGACATTGGCGTTGTCACCCACGGCCAGGGGCTGAGCTGGACTGAGGTCACGATCACCGGCAAGGACAGCCACACCGGCTCGACGCCGATGCCGATGCGTAGGAATGCGGGGCTCGGCATGGCGCGCGTGCTAGAGAAGGTTGATGAGATCGCGTGGTCGCACAAACCCCATGCGGTGGGCGCCGCGGGTCATATCGACGTCTATCCGAACTCGCGCAACGTGATCCCAGGCAAGGTTGTGTTCACCGTCGATTTCCGTTCACCCGAGCTTGAGGTGATCGAGGATATGGAGACGCGGCTGCGCCTCGAAGGCAAGAGGATTGCGGCCGAGATGGGGCTCGAGATTACCTTTGAGAAGGTCGGCGGCTTCGATCCCGTGGCCTTTGACGATGGGTGTGTGACTGCCGTGCGCGACGCCGCCGAGCGGTTGGGCTACAGCCACCAGAACATCATTTCGGGGGCCGGGCATGATGCGTGCTGGATCAATCAGGTGGCACCCACCGCAATGGTCATGTGCCCTTGCGTGGATGGCCTCAGCCACAATGAAGCGGAAGAGATATCCAAGGAGTGGGCCTCAGCCGGTGCCGACGTTCTGATGCATGCAGTTGTGGAAACGGCGGAGATCGTCGGGTGATAGACCCGGACCTCAGCCTTGCCGACCGCATCGCCGATCTGGTGGCCGCGGAATCGCTGGATGCGCCGCGCGGGACGGAGGCGGAGCGAACGCTTGTTCAGGCCTTTGCGGACGCTCTGGTGCAGCCGTTTGAGACGACGGTGAATTTTAGCGGTGGCATCACGCAGCGCTGCTGGACCGTGACGCGCAGCGATGGCGCCTATCGCGTGGTATACTTGCCCCGCGCAGGGTACTTTTCGCTATGTGTGGAGAGTGATTTCGGGCCTTTGGATATTGGGGTGCATGGGCCGGCGTTGGGGTGTTTTGCTTCTGTTTGACTGGGGCGCTGCCCCAGACCCCGTGGTATTTTCAGTCAGAAGAAACGGCTGACAGAGGAGAGATGACATGACCAAGGTGATCAAGGGCGGGATGGTCTGTACGGCGGACCGGACGTGGAAAGCGGATGTGCTGGTCGAAGGTGAGACCATCAAGCAGATTGGCGAGGATTTGGTGGGTGACGAGTATATCGACGCTGAAGGTGCCTATGTCATCCCCGGCGGGATAGACCCGCACACCCATCTGGAAATGCCGTTTATGGGCACCACCGCAGCCGAGACCTTTGAGTCTGGCACATGGGCCGCCGCCGTTGGCGGGACCACGATGATCGTCGATTTCTGCCTGCCGGGTGCCGATGGGTCGATCAAGAACGCCATCAATGAGTGGCACCGCAAGTCCGCGCCGCAGATCTGTTCTGATGTTGGTTATCACATGGCCATCACCGGCTGGGACGAGAGCATCTTCAACGAGATGAAGGATGCCGTCGACATGGGCGTCAATTCCTTCAAGCACTTCATGGCCTACAAAGGCGCCTTGATGATCGAGGATGACGAGATGTTCGCGTCCTTCAAGCGCTGCGCCGAGTTGGGTGCGCTACCCATGGTCCATGCCGAGAACGGCGATTTGGTGGCCGAGATGCAGCAGAAGTATTTCGATCAGGGGATCACGGGGCCGGAGGGCCACGCCTATTCTCGCCCACCCGAGTTTGAGGGTGAGGCGGCCAACCGCGCCATTACGATCGCCGACGCGGCGGGCGTGCCGCTTTACATCGTACACGTGTCTTGCGAGCAGGCGCACGAGGCGATCCGGCGCGCCCGGCAGAAAGGGATGCGTGTCTATGGCGAGCCGCTGATCCAGTTTCTGACGCTGGATGAGAGCGAGTATTTCAACACCGATTGGGACCACGCTGCCCGTCGCGTAATGTCGCCGCCCTTCCGGTCGAAGGAACATCAGGATTCGCTCTGGGCCGGTTTGCAGGCGGGGTCGCTGCAGGTTGTGGCGACAGACCATGCGGCGTTCAACACCGAGCAGAAGCGCGCGGGTCGCGATGACTTCCGCATCATTCCTAACGGGTCGAACGGGTTGGAGGAGCGGCTGGCGGTGCTGTGGACCGAAGGTGTGGAAACAGGGCGTCTGACGCCAAACGAATTTGTTGCAACCACATCCACGAACGTTGCGAAGATTCTGAATATCTATCCCAAGAAGGGCGCGATTGTCGAAGGTGCGGACGCAGATATCGTGGTTTGGGATCCAAAGATTAGAAAGACCATCTCGCCCACCAACCACCATTCGGTTCTGGACTATAACGTGTTTGAGGGGTTCGAAGTGAAAGCGCAGTCGCGCTATACGCTGAGCCGGGGCGAGGTGATCTGGGCCTGGGGGCAGAACTCGCAACCCGCACCAGGACGGGGTAAATTCGTGCCGCGCCCTGCGTTCCCGAGCGCTTCAGTGGCGCTGTCGAAGTGGAAGGCGCTGACCGCACCCAAGATGATCGAGCGCGATCCACTGAATATTCCGGCGGGGATTTGATGGGGTCACCTTGGCATATCCATGTTGCGGATGCGCGCGGAAGGTTGGAGCCATGGCGCAGCACAATCGAAGCCGCAATAGATCGGACACATAGCCGCGTGTCAGCACATGTAGATGTCGGTGCTGTCGACATTGTGGTTCAGGATGGCGCGCGCGTGATCCGAGAACGTGGCCATGTGGGGTACGCGCCAACCGGGTGGTTGATCCACCTGACCTTCGATCCAGAGTGTGCAGCGTTCGAAGACAACCTTGGCGAACCGCTTGAGCGTACATTGGCCCATGAAATCAATCACGTGTTGCGCGGGCGTGGCCCTGGTTATGGGTCAACATTAGGTGAAGCGCTGACCAGCGAAGGTCTTGCTGGCGTATTTGTCCGTGAGCTCTTTGGCTCTCCACCCGAACCCTGGGAAATGTCACGCGACGGCGATGTCACGCCGGTTGATGATGTGCTTGAAGGCTGGGACAAGAGTTATGACCATGCCGCGTGGTTCTTTGGAGCTGGGCGCTACCCGGCTTGGACAGGCTATCGCTTAGGATATCGTATTGTCACTTACCACATTGATCATATGGACGAGGACATCGTTGCTTTGACTCAAGCGCCCGCACCACATTTCAAAACGTCTGCACGACTGGCTCTACAGTGACTGAAAAATCCGTAATTCAAGCCAACGCGCTCGATCTGACCTTTCAAACAAATGATGGCCCGGTTCACGCTTTGAAAGGTGTGTCGCTGGATATCGGGAAGGGCGATTTTGTATCGTTCATCGGCCCGTCGGGTTGTGGCAAGACCACCTTTCTGCGCTGCATGGCCGATCTGGAACAACCAACAGGCGGCGGCATCACCGTGAACGGCACCACGCCCGAAGAGGCGCGCAAGGCGCGGGCTTATGGCTATGTGTTTCAGGCGGCGGGGCTGTATCCTTGGCGGACGATCGGGCGGAATATCTCGCTGCCGCTTGAGATCATGGGATATTCGAAGGTCGAGCAAGCCGAACGCGTGGCGCGAACATTGGAGTTGGTAGAGCTATCAGGCTTCGAGAAGAAGTTTCCGTGGCAGTTGTCAGGCGGGATGCAGCAACGTGCATCGATAGCCCGTGCCTTGGCCTTTGATGCCGACATTCTGCTGATGGACGAACCCTTTGGTGCGCTCGATGAGATTGTGCGGGATCATTTGAATGAGCAGCTGTTGCAGCTTTGGGCCCGGACGGAGAAGACCATCGCCTTTGTCACCCACTCGATCCCCGAGGCGGTATATCTGTCGACAAAGATCGTGGTGATGTCGCCACGACCGGGCCGCATCACGGATGTTATTGAAAGCACGCTGCCAAAAGAAAGACCGCTGGATATCAGGGAAAGCCCCGAATTTCTGGAAATCGCGCACAGGGTGCGAGATGGTTTGCGGGCGGGCCATGCCTATGACTGAGCGTCGGCCTGGTGGACAGCCACTCCACGGGGAAAGTCTGTTTGGCGAGATGAAGCAGGGGATGTCTTGATGCGATCATTGCTGCCTGTCTTGACTGTTTTGACCGTGATTGTTGGCATCTGGTATCTGGCTGTGGCGCCCATGAACGTGCGGGTGGCGCTGGATCAGGCCGAGCGGGCCGGGGACGCTATTGTGCCCGAAGGATCCGTGCCGCGGCGTGAGATCTCGGTGTGGCGCCTGATGCTGGACAATTCCAAGCATGTTGGACTGGGCTATGCGCTTGAGCGCCCGCGGTTGCCGACACCGGCACAGGTGGGTCAGGAGTTGTGGAAGACCACAGGTGCCATGATTGCCAAGGGGCGGCCATGGTCCAAACGCGGGCTGATCTACCATGGCTGGATCACCTTGCAATCAACGCTGTGGGGCTTTGCGCTTGGCACACTTCTGGGTATCGTGGGAGCTGTGGCAATCGTCTATTCCCGTACCGCGCAACTTAGCCTGATGCCCTGGGCCATCATCAGCCAGACCATTCCCATTGTGGCTTTGGCCCCCATGATCATCGTGCTGTCGTCCCAGTTGGGGATCGAGGGTCGCGGGGTGCCCAAGGCGATTATCTCGGCCTATTTGTGTTTCTTCCCGGTGTTGGTCGGAATGGTAAAAGGGCTGCGTGCGCCCCAATCGTCCCAGCTTGACTTGCTCCGGACCTACAACGCCAATAGCTTGCAAAGTTTCCTGCGCTTGCGACTACCGGCTTCGGTGCCCTATCTCTTTACCTCTCTCAAAGTCGGGATCGCGGCCGCATTGGTCGGCACCATTGTAGGCGAGTTGCCCACGGGCGCCATCAGCGGTCTAGGCGCCCGTATCCTGATCGGGGACCAGTTTGGGACACCGCTTGCTATCTGGTCAGCGTTGTTCGCGGCGGCCGTGCTGGCGGGCGCGCTAGTGACACTGCTTGATCTGATCCAGCGGCTGACCCTTAAACGCATGGGGATGGCGACATGAGTTGGCTTGTCCTTGCATTGCTGGTCTGGCTGGGTGGTTGGGCACTGAACACTTGGCTTGCGCGCCGAAGCGACAACAGGGTCGTCCGCATTGCTGTCCCGGTGATCTTTGGCGTGACCCTTTTGGTCGTTTGGGAGGCGCTGGTGCGCGGCTTTGGCATCTCGCCTGTGATCCTGCCCGCGCCGTCGACCGTGGCACAGACATTTGCCGGGTCCACCGATATATTGTTGATCGACTTCCGGCAGACTGTAGTCAAGGGAGCGTTGCGCGGGTTTGCCATCGGGGCCATCGCTGCCTTTGTCGCGGCAATCCTGATCGACAGGTCAGCTTTCCTGACAAGGGGGCTTCTGCCCATTGGCAACTTTGTCGCGGCCTTGCCCATCGTCGGCATCGCGCCGATCATGGTGAACTGGTTCGGCTTCGATTGGCAGTCGAAGGCAGCGGTTGTGGTGGTCATGGTCTTCTTTCCGATCCTCGTGAACAAGGTGCAGGGTTTGAACGAAGCCTCGGCCATGCAACGCGATCTGATGCGGACATATGCAGCCGGATACTGGCAAACCCTGTTCCGCCTGAGATTGCCCGCGGCAATGCCGTTCGTTTTCAACGGCCTGAAAATCGCCACCACGCTGGCCCTGATCGGGGCCATTGTTGCCGAATATTTCGGCTCCCCCACACGCGGTATGGGTTTCCGCATCTCGACCGGCGTGGGAAGCTTGAGCATTGACCTTGTCTGGGCTGAGATCGCGGTGGCAGCTTTGGCGGGCACGGCATTCTATGGCATCGTGGCCTGGATCGAAAAGCGGGTGACCTTCTGGCACCCGTCACAACGCGCATAAAAAACTGCAATCACCTTGGAGGGTATCATGAAGATCAAAGCAACATTCGGAGCCGCGGCACTATCGCTCGTTGCCAGTGCGGCCATGGCGGCAGATGATGTCACGCTGCAACTGAAGTGGGTCACACAAGCCCAGTTCGCGGGCTACTATGTGGCGCTGGAAAAAGGGTTCTATGGTGAGGAAGACTTGAACGTCACCGTCAAGCCTGGCGGTCCTGACATCGCGCCTACGCAGGTGCTGGCCGGTGGTGGTGCCGATGTGACGGTCGAGTGGATGCCAGCCGCCTTGGCTGCCCGTGAAAAGGGCCTGCCGATGGTCAATATTGCGCAACCGTTCAAGTCGTCCGGCATGATGCTGACCTGCCGCAAGGACGCGGGCGTTGAGACAACGGCAGACTTCCCGGGCAAGACGCTGGGTGTCTGGTTCTTTGGCAACGAATTCCCGTTCCTGTCCTGGATGAGCCAGCTTGAGATCCCCACCGACGGCTCGGATGCGGGTGTCGAAGTGCTGAAGCAGGGCTTCAACGTCGACCCGATACTGAACGGACAGGCGGCTTGTGTATCAACCATGACCTACAACGAATACTGGCAGGTGATCGACGCGGGCTTGTCGCCCGACGACCTGACTGTCTTCAAGTACGAAGACAATGGCGTCGCCACGCTGGAAGACGGGCTCTATGTGCTTGAAGAAAACCTGACCGACCCGGCTTTTGAGGACAAGATGGTGCGCTTTGTCCGCGCCTCGATGAAGGGCTGGAAATATGCCGAGGAAAACCCGGACGAAGCTGCCGATATCGTGCTGGAGTACGACGAGACCGGAGCGCAGACCGAAAAGCACCAGAAGCGTATGATGGGCGAGGTTGCCAAGCTGACAGCCGGATCAAACGGGGCGTTGTTGCCTGCGGACTACGAGCGGACAGTGCAATCGCTGCTGTCTGGCGGGTCGGACCCTGTGATTTCTGCTGCACCCGAGGGCGCGTGGACGCACCAGATCACCGATAAGGCACTGAAATAGAATCCGTTTTTACCTTGCAAGCAAAGGCCAGCCTATGGGCTGGCCTTTTTTGTCGCAGAATGTGGACTTGATCGTTGCACGCTCCATGTCGTGATCCGACAACAGGAGTGCGCATCACATGACACATATGGAAAATCTGCAACCGAGCCTTGATGAACAAGCACGCCAGGACGCCCGCTATCACGCGGCAATGGCGTCGATCAATCGCGCCAAGATGGGACGGGAACGCCAAGGATATGTCGTGATGGCGGCCGCCATGAACTACGGCGAAAGTGCACTTGGCAATGGTCGGTTCGCCAAGGTTAGCCATGCGGCGAAGCTATTTATGATCGCGTTTACATGCATGTTGCCTGTAGTTTTTGTCTGGGCCTACTTGCTGTAGTTCACGCCCGGGCTCCCTTGCGTTTCGATGGTGAAATGCGGTGATGTGGCTCTGACACAAGAATCTATCGGGCTACGTTTTGTCCGAACATCCACTCCGCTCACTCATTCTAAGTGACCTGGCGGCTTGGGGTCGCTAGTGCAGTGCGCCTTGCGAACCGAAAACTAATCCCCGCTGCTCGAAATGGGCAGTCTGTCCCCTTGTAGCAGGTAACCGGGATTTCCATTTGCCTATTGCCAACGCATTCCTGCTCGCCATGTTCAATTTCTGGACTTGTCATCGCGCTAATATGAAAAACTCCCCTCCGGAGAAATAGATCGGTTCAAGCGCAGTGGAGCCATATCAATGTTTCACTGTCAAATAAGAAACGAAGCTTTGCACAGACTCGCCGGTGCGTTGGGTGCCATCATTGTTGTCATGCACGTTACGGCAATCGGGGCAGCGGCTTCTCAGGAAACCAGTCAAGCTAATGAGGAACGACGCGAGATCGCCCTTAGTTTTGATGATGCACCACGATTGGACGGGACACTGCTCAGTGGGACGGATAGGACATCGCGGTTGATCGCTGAGCTGGCCCGTGCAGGTGTTGAAGGCGCAGGATTCTTTGTTCTAGCAGGTAACATCACGAAAGCGGAAAATGGTGCCGAGCGTCTCCGCGCGTATCAGGCCGCAGGTCATTTTCTGGCCAATCATACCGATACGCATCCCTCACTGAGTCGAACAAGCGCAGAAGAATTTTTGGCGGATGTTGATGTGGCGTCGGAAGCCTTGGCCAGCTTTGAAAACACTTTGGACCTCTTCCGTTACCCGTACTTGCAAGAAGGTGACGACAGAATAAAGCAGGCTGCTGTCGAAGATGGCTTGGCCGAGAGAGGCCTGCGAAACGGTTACATCACCGTCGACAACTATGATTGGTATCTTCAGGCTTTGGTAGATGAAGCCGTTGCGGCGAACCACCCATTGGACCTGAGTGTTCTGGGCCAGACATATGTTGAACTGCTGGTGGACACTGTTGAATTCTATGATTCAATTGCACAGGAAACATTAGCTCGATCACCCCGCCACGTTCTGTTGCTTCATGAAAATGATATTGCGGCCCTGTTCATATATGATCTCGTCTTAGGGCTGCGGGACGCCGGGTGGGATATCATACCACTGGACGCAGCCTACCAGGATGAGATCGCGGACAAGGTGCCCAACACACTGTTTCGTGGACAAGGTCGCGTCAGCGCCTTGGCGCATGCGGCGGGTCGCGCCCCGAGGGAGTTGGTTCATATTGCGGAGGACGAGTCTTATCTTCGCGCCTTGTTTGAAGAACGCGGGCTTGTGCCATAAGCGGATCGCTGACCGATCACTCGCAAAGTGAAACCCGGCCTAGCGCGCATGGCCGACAACAGATAACTTCCCACTTAGGCATCCGCGGCTACGCCCGGCATCGCGCAGATGCGCTCTTGTCTGCACGTGCGAAGCGTTGAGAAAATGGTGCGCCCCAATTCCGATAGGCCCTTGTTATTGTCGAGATAGCTTTCAAGCACGGCGACCTCTTGACTAAAACTCCTGTACCTATTGTGAGAAAGTTGGTCGCCGAGTGACATGTCGAACGCGCATTCGTAATAGGTCAGTACGTTGGCAAACGCATGATAGGCGATCAGTATCATATCAAGCGGTCGTTCACGACCAACGGGAGGCGAGAAATATCGACCGTTTTCCGTATCGGTTTTCATGGGGAAAACCCGGCAGGCAAGGTGAAAGTGTTGGTGAGCGCATTCGTGGATCAGCACCTCTCCTACTTCGAGCAACGAATTGGGTTGGGACATGTAGACCGTTCCTGATGTGTCGGACCAACTGCCCGAACAGGTGCGGTTTTCCAGCCGTTCTGTCAGGATTAATGTGCTGAGAAGGCGCCGAACCCAAATCTCATAACTTGGGTTGACCTTAGACATCAGGCTTATCCCCTCGGACACCTCGGCTGCCCATCCGTAATCGGCAATCTTTGATAGATTCAGCGGCACGGCCGGCGCACCATCGCGGCACAATGACTCTACCGTTTGTCTGGTTTCGACCATTGCGATTGACCCGTCTGAGGAGAGTGGCAAACCTGCATCCAGACCATGGACCGCAACCTGTCCATTCTCTTTGACCAGACGCACCGGACCTTTCGCCTTGTGTATCCGACCGTGATGCACAATGGGCAGCCCGCTCTTCAGTTCAAAAGCAAAGTCTACCTTGTCCAATCTGTCGCTCAGATCCAGCAGCAACCTTCCCACGCGCTCTTGATCGCAACCTCGGCCTTCGTCAAAGATACGCCTTCCAAGTTTTGAGATACTGGCGTGCCATGTTGCGCTCAATGGCTGCAACCGGTTCATCCAACCCTCAAGTGCGGGGGCCAGACTGTTGTGATTTGGATCCTCGATCATTCTGGATATTACAGAGTTTGCATAGCCTTGGACGACCAGACCGAACAAAGGGTCAGAACGGGCATTGTCGGCGCAGGCAAAGCATTCAAAAGCCGAGAAGTTCGGGGAGGTCATGCTGCAACCTCTTTTGTTTTGATCATGCTGGCAGGCAGGGAAGAGGTGATTGCCTCCCTGATGCGCGCAGATAGGGCAGAAAGTGTCTCGCAGTAGAGCGAGGTGTTGTCGAAACCTGTCCCATCCCAGCGATGAGGTAGGTAGCCTCCGTTACAGGCCGTGAACTCCGGGCATGATTTGCAAGCGGCGCACGGCGCCTGAACAAGGTCGACGTCAAGCTTGTCAACATGCTGATCCAGACTGGTGTCCCAGATGGTGATGAGATCAGTGCCGCTATACCCACCGCACACGCTGATCACATCCGAGATGCCGATGGCTCCGTTGGTTTCCACGACACATAAGGCACCAAGGTCTCCGCCCAATGCATCAAGTTCAGGTTTGTACCCCAGATGCGCGCGGATCATCATCTCGAAGAAACGGATATGCGGTGCATCTCCGTCCAGCGCCCACCAACGCTCGAACGCGTCCAGCATATACTTTGTATAGGGCTCGGGGCCGGTCCATCCGTCAGGCGGGTTGGCTCGGTTGCCAAGAGGAAGCAACAGGTCGGCAAACATTATGTCGTTTTCCACCAACCAGTCTATCATATCTGCGCCCGGGATCGTCGGGTCGATCACGGCCAGGCAGCCATGCGTAAACGGCCTATCCGGATGGGACTTCACCGACGAAAGGCGACGCAACACATCGTTGGTTGAGCCTTTGCCATTGTGGTAGAACCGCTTCTGGTCCGCGAATTCGGCAGGGCCATCAACACTGATACCTACGGCAACCGCGTGTTCTGCCAGAATATCGCTCCACTCCTGATCCAGCAGTGTGCCATTGGTCTGCATCAGGAATTTGATGGACAGGGGCGCGCAGGCAGTGCGGATCCGATTGATGATCTCGACAAACCTGGTCTTGCCCACGAGCATGGGTTCGCCACCGTGAAGCTCTATGACAAACTCGTCAATTGTGTATCGTGCGCAATGCTCGACGATGAGTTTGCAGACCTGATCAATAACATCGTTTCCCATCTGCTTGGGACGCGATTTCCAGCTATCATCGCCTCGGTTGTACACGTAGCAATAAGAGCAATTGAGATTACAACGCTGATGGATCTTCAAAATTATCCAACGCAACGGCGCGCGATCAGGCACTGCCCGAAAGGACGTGCTATTCATATCGATCAACCTTTAAAAAAATTTGGGCCGAACCAGATCAGCTATCTGGCCCGACCAATCCGGTTAGCGGTTTCCGGGGTTCACTCGCGCCGCCAAGGCGGCCGCTGCAACTGCGTCCGAGTGATTTGTATGATTGGAGCCGTGGCTGTCATACATCGCGGTGGGATCAGCCTTTGCCTGAATGTCCTGCACAATACGGCCCATAATCATGCTTTGAATTTTTTGAAGGTCAGCCAAAGAAGCGGTATCAACATCAAATTTTAGGTTCTTACGATCAAGGTCGGCCATGTCATCAGTTCCTTTAATATTCGTTGTTTCAATAAGCGTATTCTAACATATTTTTGGCTCTTTTCGTAGGCTGCGGCCGCAAGATTGGATTTGTGAGACAACCCAACCGGTTGGGGCTTTGAGAGGTGGTCCTAGATTTTCGACCAATTTGCAGCCGGTTTAAGATGGATCAGGGGTTCATTTAGGCTGCTATTCTCA
>NZ_CANNGP010000009.1 GCF_947504105.1 uncultured Tateyamaria sp. | reverse complement strand
CCCGTGAACGCCGCGCTCTGAACTCCCTCGATGAAATCCGGGGGAACAGGTAAGAGGTGTCAGACTCGGAACACTAGGTAAACTGGCAGATGATCCTCATCATCGTCTTACTCCCTCGTATTATTGTACGCAGCACAAGCTTTTTTTTCAATTAGAATACCCGCTCAGCGCGAATAGCCCTGACATCTTTCAGCCATAAGGCGTAGAGCAACTGGACAATCTAAGCCAAAAAACGAAGGCACAAGAAGACACCTGCCGCAAATTCGGGCTGAGACATAATTAAATTTTATGTTTATATTCAATACGTTAAGAGATGCATTATCCGCCAAATCCGGCACCTCAAGCTTCTTATTCCCGCCCGTGTATTAAAGTAACTAGGATTTTAGCAAGGCGCGCGCGAATGGACCGCGCGCGCTCTGATTGGCTGAATTCCGCCCAATCGTTCAAGTACGACAACTCATTTCAGCGGTTTGCAACCGCCCGCAAGGTTGTTGCATCCGGCGCTTCAAATGCACGACGCAGAAAACCAACAAGCGCATCATGCACCTCGTTCGCCGCACCACCTGCACCATACAAATTGATGCTGTGCATGGGCAGATCAGGCAAGGCACCCCCATGATCGATCCGATCAAGATGCGGCGGCTCTGTCCCTTCGATCATGGTGTGCACAGCCAGATCCGCGCTGACTGTTGCCTCGATCGTGCGATCGCTTTCAGTTTCGACAACCACGTCCCATGGAATGTCCGCCGCATCCAACCCTTCGACAACTCTTGGTCGGAATGTGCACTGCCGACCAAAAGCGAGCTTTAGCGGGCGTTGACGCCACGCCGACCCGCCCGGTGCACCCACCCAGCAGAGCGGTTTTGTGCACAGCTGTTCACCACCGGCATCCATGCCGGTTTCGGTCGTGAGGATGATATCGCAGGCACCCTTGGCGAATTCTGCCTTGAGCCGTCGGGTGTACGAGCTGTCAAGCTGCACTTTCACCCGGGGAAAGGCGGCATGAAACTGCTTCAATACGCGTGGAATGGCCGGATACACGATGTCATGAGGCACACCCAGCGTAATCTCGCCTTCATATGCCTGGTCTGTCAGCCGTGTGATCACCTCATCATTCAACGCAACCATACGGCGGGCGAAGACCAGCAACTGTTCACCAGACGCCGTCAGGGCAATGGTCCGGCCGGATCGGTCAAAAAGGTCGAGGCCCAGCAATTCCTCCAACCGCTTCAGCTGCATCGAGACGGCCGATTGTGTCAGATGCAAAAACCCTGCCGCCCGCGTGACACCGCCGCTTTCCGCAACAGCGACAAACGACCGAAGCGTCGTTATATCCAAATTTCTCACATCACACTCCCTGATGCTTCACATCAAAAACATTCGTTTTAAGAATGTGCCATAATCCTCCATATACATCAAGGAACTTGATTTAACCCGGCCTACCCATCACAGATTTAGAAAGGATTGCCCCCATGGCCCTTACCGACATCACAGCCCGTCACGCCAACATGAACCGGGGCGCACGCCGCATTCCGACACTGGGCACGCTCTTTGCAGTCTGGAAATCCCGTCGCGCCCTGGCACGTTTGGATTCGCAGCGCCTGAACGACATCGGCATCAAAGCGGACCGCGCCGCGCGTGAAAGCGCAAAGCCCATCTGGGACGTACCGGCAAACTGGCGTAACTGATCATTTTAAAGCTGTATGACTCAACAGTGCGGCATTTATGACAAATTCGGTCGGAATGTCGCACTGAACCGGCAGGAATGCCCCTAAAAACCCTTGAATGACAAGGGAACTGACCCGATATTTAGCGCAATGCGGGCGTAAATCCGCGACCGGTGGATCAGCCGCCGGGCATTGTATTAATTTGGAGGTCAACCATGGCTGAGTTGAATTCGATCCGGTCCGCGGCCGGTACACGCGCCGCCCAGATCGATGCGGGCCTACGCGCCCACATGAACAAAGTGTATGGCACCATGTCGGTCGGCATGCTCATCACTGCACTGGCAGCTTGGGCCATCGCCGGCCTTGCCGTCACATCCGACCCGAACGGGGCAACCATCGCACTGCGCGAAGGCCAGTACCTGACAGGCTTGGGCGAAGTCCTTTATACCACGCCACTGCGCTGGGTTGTTATGTTTGCGCCTCTTGCCTTCCTGCTGTTCGGCTGGCGCGCGCTGATGCGCCGTGGCTCTGCAGCCGCCGTACAGCTTGGGTTCTTCATCTTCGCCGCCGTCATGGGCGTCTCGATGAGCTCGATCTTTCTGGTCTTCACGCCGTTCTCGATCACCCAGACCTTCCTGGTCACCGCGATCGCTTTCGCCGGTCTGAGCCTCTATGGCTACACCACCAAGAAAGACCTGAGCGGCATGGGCACCTTCCTGATGATGGGCGTGATCGGCTTGATCGTCGCGATGATCATTAACCTGTTCTTGCAGTCTGGTGTGATGATGATGGCAATCTCCGCCATCGGCGTTCTGATCTTTGCGGGTCTGACAGCATTCTACACGCAGGACATCAAGAACACGTATGTGGCGCACGCCGCCCACGGGGATCAGGATTGGCTGGACAAGGCCGCCATCGATGGCGCGCTAAGCCTCTACATCTCGTTCCTGAACATGTTCCAGTTCCTGCTCATGTTCATGGGACAGCAGGAATAGCACTGGCATTCCGTTGCATTAAAAGGGCCGGTCACAACGACCGGCCCTTTTTCGTTCGAAGCTCAAAGGCCACATGATGACGGTTATCAAAGCCGGGACGGCGCGCGTCGAAACCGGCGGCGCAGACAGCACCCTTGGCCCCTATCGGGCCGAGTTGACCAGTGAAACGGGTGGCGCCTGACCCAGTTCGGCGCCTTTATCGAGGAACTGCCGCCCGGCTCGCGCAGCTCGCACACACACTGGCATCAGACCGAAGACGAAATGGTGTTGATCCTGTCCGGGACCCCGACCCTGATCGAAAACGAAGCCGAGACTGACTTGCATCCCGGTGATGCCGCCTGCTGGCCCGCCGGAGAAGCCGTCGCGCATAGCCTGCACAACCGGACCGACGCGCCTGTTCGCTATGTCGTGATCGGAACCCGCGCGCCCAGTGACACGGTTACATATCCCGGCCTTGATCGTGTGTTGATCTATGACCGCACCACGCAAACACGTATCTATCAAACGATCGACGGTCGTCCCGCCACAAAACCCGAGTAAGGCATCAAGCGTCAAAGATCCTGCATCATCCGCACTGATGGAAAGCTGATGCCACCGGTCAGCTGCACGTCTATGGGGCCCACCTCATCGAATCCCACGGCCTTGTAGAACGGCACCGCAGTGCGTGTGGCCCAGCATTCCATGCGGATCACACCGGTCGCTCGCGACATATCGAACGAGTGATTCATCAAACGCCGTCCCACCCCACGGCGCAGCGCGCGATCATCCGTCACCACGTGCCGGATATGACCCAAAGAGCTATTCTTTCGATCCGGCGTCCAGCCGCCTGCCCCCAGGATACGCCCATCCTCTTCAGCCACGTAATACGTGCCGCAAGCCAGCAACTCGGGCCGCGCCCGGCTGATGATCGGCAAGGCGGTGACAAGAACCGAAGGCGGATAATCCGCCTTGAGCAGCTTCGGATACGTCCGCGCCAAAAGCGCATCCACCGCTGCCATGTCTTGGGACGTGCTGGGCCGAACAATCATGACAGGTCCTCCAGAAAGCAACGCACGGCACGTGGATGCGTCAGATGGCGCACGGAAAGAGTCTCGGGCGCCCCCGCGATCAAGGCCTGCAGCCGCACCCGCCCGCTGTGCCGCGTACGCCAGATGAAGCGGTAGAACTCCAGGGTTTCGCCGTGAATGCCCTCGACACAGCCTTCAGCCATATCCGGGCGGCGTTGCCCCCAGTACAGGAACAGCCGTTTCGTCACGCGCCACAGGCACAAGCTAACAGGCATGTCCAGCCATATCAGCGTATCGGCCCGGCTGACGCGGTGATCATAAGTCGTGGAAAACCCACCTTCAAAGATCCACTCCTCCCCCCGCTCAACACGGATGGCCATGTCACCGCGCAGGTCGCGCGGCCGTTGTGTCCAATCTGGCAACCAATGGATGTGATCCATGTGATGTACAGGCAAGCCAGTCCGCTGACCCAGCAGGCGCGCCAAGGTACTTTTGCCCGACCCCGGTCCTCCGACAATCATCACGCGTTTCATTCTGTCGCCCCATGTGCCGCATCGTAGATGTAACTCTTGTCGTGCTTGGCGGTGACCCACATGCCCATTGCGGACGTCGCATCCCTCTGATCAGCAACAGGCACATCCCACAGCCGACCAACCAGCGCCCTGCTCACCGGATCACGCATCACCCAGCCATATGCTGGCTCCCACGTGATGGCGAGGTCGGGTCGATCCCTGCGCAGGAACTGGCCCGGCATCTGCGGGTCACGGGCAAAATGATAGACCAACCCATCACACCGGCGCGTCAGCGTGAACGCATCCATGATACCTCTCCACAACGAAAAAGGCCGCGTCCCGATGGGCGCAGCCTTTGAATTCAAAAGAAAACGATCTTACTTGATCTTGCCTTCTTTGTATTCGACGTGCTTGCGCGCCACGGGATCGTATTTCCGGACGACCATTTTCTCGGTCATCGTGCGCGCATTTTTCTTGGTCACATAGAAGTGGCCGGTGCCTGCGGTCGAGTTCAGGCGGATCTTGATCGTGGTTGGCTTGGCCATCTGCTGTCTCCTGCATCGCCAAGTAAGCCAAGTGGGCCCGCTGGCGGGAAATTCGATTGAACCGCGCTTTTACCCGCGCCGTTCCCCGAGTCAACCCCAACACGTGCGAGTTCGGGAACCAATTCGATCATTCGCGCTGCAGATCTGAATACGGCCCAATTCGTCAGGTCACATGCGGTCAAAGTGTTCAATTTCCTGTGCCGATCGTTCAGCTAGCTGGACAGATGGCACTGTGCGTGCCCAACTCATCACCATGCTTGACCCGCTCAGCGATATCCTCACACGGCTCACCCTCAACGGCACGCTCTACTTTCGGACATCGTTCACGCCGCCCTGGGGGGTTGCCGTGCCCGAATACGAGAACGTCGCCCGGTTCCATTTCGCACACCGAGGGGACTGCCGGGTTCGGATCAAACCCACGGACACGTTGGTCACACTGGCCCAAGGCGACCTGATCATTATTCCGCACGGGGCAGCACATGACCTGATCAGCGGGCGAGAAACCCAAAGCGCAGTACTGCCGCTCGATACCGTCTTGGAACGCTCGGGCTATAGCGGCCGCGGCGTGCTGGTCCATGGCGGAAACGACGATGACCGCGAAACGCAACTGATTTGCGGTCATTTCTCGCTAGCACCCCGCGCCTCGCACATGCTGTTTGACCAACTGCCTGATCACATCCTGATCCGGAACTACGGCGAAAGTGCCGGACGCTGGATGGACAGCTCGTTGCGCCTGATCGCGGACGAGGCAGGCCAGGACCAGTTCGGCGGCGACCTCATTGCCCAGAAAATTTCTGAAGTACTCTTTGTTCAGGCGCTGCGCACTTTCATCGAAACCGATGCAGCGGCCCATGTCGGCCTCGCAGGCTTTGCCGACCCGCACATTTCACGCGCTCTGGCGGCCTTTCACCGCGACCCGGGTGAAACCTGGACGGTCGAGGGGCTGGCCCGGGCGGCAGGTCAATCGCGGACAGGGTTCGCGGTGCACTTTTCCAAGACAATGGGGCTGGCCCCGATGGAGTATCTGACACAGTGGCGTATGCAGATCGCCCAGCAGGATCTGATTGCGCGGACAAAACCGATCACAGATATCGCCCGCGATGTCGGCTACGCGTCGAATTCGGCATTCGCACGGGTCTTCAAACGCGAAACCGGTCAAAGCCCCGCAGCCTTTCGGAACGAACACACACCGGGTCACGGCAAAAGACTCAATTAGTTCGAATTTCCGAACGATCAGACAAGAACACTGAACGCCCTGAAATAGAAACAAGGCCTGCCGATGGGCACATTCCTTTCATCAAGGCGGCCACGCGCTGCACAGATTTCGAAAGGAACCCTCATGTCCATGCGTTTCGTGAGCAAGGAAATACACGCCTATCTCGACTATCCGGTGGCCATTGGCCTGATGGCAATGCCTAGCCTTCTTGGGCTTGGTCAGTCACACCCACTGGCCTTTTGGTTGTCGGTCGTCACGGGCATTGCCGCACTGATCCTCACGGTGCTGACCGATCATCATCTGGGGCTGATCCGCATCCTGCCTTACAAACTCCACCTTGCCGTCGACGGCGCGGTCGGGGCCGTCTTTCTGATCGCGCCCTTCGTGTTCGGCTTCTCCAGCCTTGACGCGCTGTACTACTGGGGGCTTGGCGCCACGGTGGTCCTTGTCGTCTCTCTCCACAAAGGTGAGACGGCGGCGCCCGGACTGCTCTGAGCAGCGCGCCACCACACGCTCCATCCCGTACGACCCTGCTCTCTCATTGGCGCGGACACACGGCGTCAATCCAACCGGGCTGTGCCCGATCACCCTCGAAACGGAAGGAAAATCCATGTTTCGCACTCTCACCCTCGCCTCTGTCATGGCCTGCGCGGCCGCGTTCTCTCTGGCCACGGGCGCAATGGCTGCCGACGAATACAACGTGTCGACCGGCCTGACCGGCGCTGGCGCACCTCTGGGCCTGCACGGCGTCGACCCGGTGGCCTTCATCGCCTCGGGCGACCCCGTGGTCGGCACCGCACAGCACACTGTTTTGCATGACGGCGTGGCCTACCGCTTTGCCACGGCCCAGAACAGCGACGCGTTCCAAGCAGATCCAGCCGCGTATCTGCCGCAGAACGGTGGCTTCTGCACCTTCGGCGTTTCAGTTGGCAAGAAATTCGATGGCGATCCCGACTATGCCGCAATCATCGACGACAAGCTCTATGTCTTTCTGAACGAGGACATCTTCAAAGCCTTCAACACGGACCGGGACGGTACGATCACCAAGGCGGCGACCAACTGGAAGGACATCCGCAGCACGGCAGTCGAAGACCTCTGACCGATCTGGCAGTGTATGACGATGGAACAGGCAAGCGCACCCCGCTTGCCTGTTCTGGCTTGGGGTGATGCGCGCGGAGGGGCTGTAAGCCGGATTCTGTCTAGGACGGTTGCCCGCCCCGAGATGACCATTCATCTTGGGATGCTGTTGCCAACACCCCTCTAGCTGCCAACCCGGACCTGCTGGGGCAAAAGCATCCCCGGACTGTTGCCAGCCCACGCGGTCCCTATTTGGCATTGCTCCCGGTGGGGCTTGCCATGCCGTCCCGGTTGCCCGGGGCGCGGTGGGCTCTTACCCCACCTTTTCACCTTTACCCCAGCGTCCGCTGCGCGGGCGCGTCGAGGTAGTCTGATTTCTGTGGCGCTGTCCGTCGGGTTGCCCCGCCCGGGTGTTACCCGGCACCGTTGCTTCTTGGAGTCCGGACTTTCCTCTCAGACAGGTTGCCCCGCCCAAGCGGCCATCCGCCCCTCCGCGCCCGCTGCCCTTACGTGTGAGAGCCGGGGCGCGTCAATGGGGTCCTTGGAGCAAGTTGTGGGTTTGGGAGCCTCCGGCGGTGGTATTTTCAGTCAGAAGAAACATGGACCTCAGGCCCACGTGGCCCTGTGCCTGATCGGAGTGAAGTCTTCTGGCTCAATCGGACCAGACTTGAACGGCCTGAAGCGCAAGCGCACAGCCGCTAGAAGTGTTTCGGGGTCGGTATCAGCGGTGTAACCGGCCAATCTGGCCAGCTTTGCAAAATTCTCAAGGTCTGGATCGGCGGGGCCAAGATCATGTCCACGCCTTGCGGCAAGGCCCTGTGTCTCAAGGCGCGCCCAATCGAACCAGGGGCCGGGGTCAAATTTGCGTCCCGGCGCCATGTCCGAATGACCAATGACATTGACGCATGGGATATCCCAACCGTGCAAGATCATGCGCAACAGCACCTCAAGGCTTTGCATCAGCGGTTCGGTAAAGGGACCCTGCCCGTCATTGTCGAGTTCAATGCCGATAGAGCGCGAATTCATGTCAGAGAGGCCCCGCCACTCCCCTGCCCCGGCATGCCACGCGCGCAGCCCTTCGGGTACCAGCTGGGTGACACGTCCAGTCTTGCAGATCATGTAGTGAGCAGAAACTTCTGCCCTCGGATCGCATAACCGCCCGATCGCGGCCTCTGCAGTATCCATCGCAGTGTAGTGCAACACGACAAGGCGCGGCGTCAGGCCGTCACGGCGCGGCCCGCAATTCGGCGAAGGATGCTGGTGCCTGATCAGTTGCCAGCCGCCCGGCGGAACGGGGCCGGATCCCAGCCGCAGGCATAACCGTCCCCATCGGGATCAATACCGCGGCGATCACGCTCGGGACCGCCACGGGCCAGAAAGTCGATCTGCGCCTCGTCCGCCGAACTGTAGACCGCACAATTGCGCTGGAACTTCGAGGTCGAGGCCACGTTGAAGCGGCGATGCACACGGGTGCCCTTGGGATGCCGGGTTTGAAGCGCGTATTGCACCACGTTGGGCTGGGCGCTGCCAGCCCGCGACGGCAAGGCCGTGGGTTGCACCACCTGATACTGCTGCCGGTTCGCCTGAATACGGGCTGCATCGCTTTCGATGGATTCGCGCGATGCCACCGCGTCGAAATTGTTTTCATCCGAGATGCCCGGATTGTTCAGGATCACGGGTGCCGCGTTCGACGGGCTGGCATTGAGCACGGCCTGACCCGAGTTGCCGCGCGCGGCCGTTGCATCGTTCTGAGCCGCGATTTGCGCCAGCTCCGCATCAAGGCCCGCTGGGTTCGACACCGCACGCGGTGCCGCGCCCTGTTGCGCCGTAGCCGCAGGGACAGAGCCTGACGCAGTTGCCGCCGCTTGACCCTGAGTTGCAGGTGGCAGGGATTGCGCGCCCACCGCAGGGGCCGCTGGCACAGCTGCCGTCGACAGCTGCGCATCACGTGCCTCGCGCGCGGCCAGCGAGCTGGGGTTGTCAAAGCCAACACCGCGACCGGGATCAACGGTGATCCCCGACCCGCTGTCGGGGACAACGGGCTGACATGCCGCCGCCACAACCGTGGCGCCGAGGATCAGGAAACTGCGGAAACTTGTCATCTGCTCTACACTTTTTTGCTCCGGTCGGATCGGATTACCACCATTTTTTTTTGCTCCGGTCGGATCGGATTACCACCATTTTTGCGGTTTTGCCACAAACCCGGCCCGTGCCTCCAGCGCATAAGCGGTGTTCAGCAAATCACCCTCTTCCCATGGGCGGCCAATCAACTGCAGGCCCAACGGCAACCCTTGGGCATCTGTCCCCGCGGGGACAGCAATGCCGGGCAGGCCTGCCATGTTGACGGTGACAGTGAAAACATCGTTCAGATACATCTGCACCGGATCATCCGACGCCTCGCCCAAACCAAAGGCCGCCGATGGCGTCGCAGGTGTCAGGATCGCGTCGATCCCTTGGGCGAACACATCCTCGAAATCCTTCTTGATCAGCGTCCGCACCTTGCGTGCACGGTTGTAGTAAGCGTCATAGAAGCCTGCCGACAGCACGTAAGTGCCTATCATCACACGGCGTTTCACCTCGTCGCCAAACCCTTCCGCACGGGTCTTCTCATACATCTCGGTGATGCCATCGCCCTGGTCCAGCTTGGCACGATGCCCATAGCGCACCCCGTCATAACGGGCGAGGTTCGAGGACGCCTCGGCCGGTGCAATCACATAGTAGGCAGGCAGCGCATACTTGGTGTGGGGCAGCGAAATATCAATAATCTCCGCCCCCGCATCGGCCAGCATCTCGCGACCCTGCGTCCACAGCGTCTCGATCTCTTCCGGCATCCCGTCCATGCGGTATTCCGCCGGTATGCCAATCTTCTTGCCCTTGATGTCACCGGTCAGCATCGCTTCGAAATTCGGCACCGGCAGATCTGCGCTGGTCGAATCCTTTGGGTCATGGCTGCACATGGCCTCCAGCATGATCGCGGCATCACGCACCGACTTGGTCATCGGCCCCGCCTGATCGAGGGACGAGGCAAACGCCACCACCCCCCAGCGCGAACACCGCCCATAGGTCGGTTTGATGCCTGTAATACCGGTGAAAGCCGCAGGCTGACGGATCGACCCGCCCGTGTCCGTACCGGTCGCAGCCAGGCAAAGATCAGCCGCCACGGCGGAGGCCGACCCACCCGACGACCCACCGGGGGTCAGGGCAGCCTCGTCATTGCCGCGACGCCACGGATTCACCGCATTGCCGTAAACGGACGTCTCGTTGGACGACCCCATGGCAAACTCATCCATGTTCAGCTTGCCCAGCATCACCGCGCCCGCATCCAGCAGGTTGCCGCTGACAGTGCTTTCATATTCGGGCAGGAAGCCTTCCAAAATGCGCGACCCGGCCTGGCTCGGCACACCCTTGGTGCAAAACAGGTCCTTGATACCAATGGGCAAGCCGCACATGTCCGGCGCATCGCCCGCCTTGATCCGCACGTCCGCCGCCTTGGCCTGATCCCGCGCAATCTCGGGCGTATTGTGGACAAAAGCGTTCAGCGCCCCTGCACCCTCGATCTCGGTCAGGCACGCCTCGGTCAATTCAACGGACGTCACATCGCCCGCACGCAGCGCATCACGGGCCTCTGCCAGCCCCAGCTTGTTCAATTCAGCCATTACTCAACCACCTTCGGCACGGCAAAGAACCCTTCACGCGCATCAGGCGCGTTGGCCAGCACCTTGTCCTGCTGCCCGCCATCCGTCACTTCATCCACACGGCGCTTCAGGCGCTGCGGGGTCACGGATGTCATGGGCTCCACACCCTCGACATCCACTTCACTCAGCTGCTCGATGAAGCCCAGAATCGTGTTGAATTCGGACGCCAGCGCCGGAAGCTGGTCTTCCTCGACCTTGATCCGGGCCAGTTTCGCCACGCGGGCGGCGGTGCTTTGATCGATGGACATGAAACCCCTCGTGTTCTCGTCTTGTCGGGCAATAGCGAAGGGATGGACCACCTTCAAGCCTTGGCCCTTGCCCCACCGGACCAATCGCCACAGATTTGAACAGGAAGGAGGCCCCATGAAGCTCAAACTACACCATGTGAACCTTGTGACAGACGATGTGGCGCGGATGGACGCGTTCTATCGCGACATCCTCGGGCTGGACCGGGAAACTGACGGTCTGCCCACGCTGGAAAAGAAAAAGGGATATGCGGGCGACGTTGCCTTTGTCACGGACGGGGCCATCCAGACGCATCTTGCGCAAAAGGACCCGCTGGCGGGGTTTCGGTCAGGACAGATGGTGAACCCGGTCAGCCACGGCCACATCGCCTACCGCACCGACGATCTCGCGGCGTTCAAGGCGCATCTAGACGCACAGGACATTCCCTATGCCGATTGGGGCCATCAAGCCGTGGAAGGCTGGGACCAGATCTTTTTCTATGACCCCGACGGCAACGTCATCGAAGTGCATCAGGTGTCCGACACGACTTGATTGCATCCAGCTATGGACGACACGTAGCGGCGATACACTTCGATCATCCAGCCCAGCATGATCCCGTTCAGGATGTGCCACAGGAAATGGGTGCCCATCGGGATCTGTGCGCATAGCATTCCATCCACAGACCGTGCGGTCAGGGACAGAAACAGGATCACAGCCCCGATGACAAAGCCCCGCGCCAAGACCGGGGCACGCCGCCACAACAGCGCGGCGTAGATCAGGATCAGCACCGGAACAGGGATGTATCCCGCCGACACGCCCAGCACAGGCAACCCCTGGAACACCGGCACGGTAAGCGCGGCATAGGGGATGAACGCCGCCGTGGCCGCTCCGGCCAGCCAAGGCCGCATCCCCCAGACATCCCGGTTCACGGCAAACAGATAGACCAGAATGAACACACCGATCGGCGCCACATCTGCAATCGCCGCCCAGACCTGCGCATGGGTGTGAAACAGGTAACTGCCGATCCCGATCAGGCCCAGAGTAACCGACAGCGCCCGGGCCATCGGCACGCCCGCACTGCGCCGCCACATCCAAAGCGCCGCAATGACAAAGGCAGCATTGGTCACGGCATTCACCGGTTCAGCCCAATACCCCGGACCCAACCGCTCGCAATACCCGTCGATCTCACGCAACAATTTCATGCCACTCACCTACGCTGCCCCGCGCCGGGATCAAGGTCCGTACGTTGCGTTAACCTCACCTCGACCGCCCGTTGGGGGTGTACGGATGCTGCACGCAGGGTGACACCCTGCCATACGCCCTTAAACTCCGTAAATACCGGGTAAATCCCAGCGCGAATCGGCCCCATCTTCCCTGTTTCAAAAAAATCCCCGCCGGAGGCTCCCGCACTCTCAATTCGGCGCTAAACTCGCCCCAAAGGGAGGACACGTTATGAACATCATCTGGCTCGGCCACGGCAGCTTCCGGATCGAAATTGGGGATCAGATCTTGCTGATCGACCCATGGTTCAACGGCAACCCCATGCTGGAAGACACCCAACACGATGCCGCCATCAAGGATGCAACCCACATCCTAGTCACCCACGGCCATTTCGACCACACCGCCGATATCGTCGGGATCAGCCAGAAGACGGGTGCACCCGTCTCAGCGGTCTACGAGCTGGGCAAACTGCTCTTTGCCCAGGGTGCGATCGAAGGGCACGCCTTTGGCCGTGGCGGAACAATCAGTATCGGAGATGTCACGGCAACCCTCGTTCCGGCCTCGCACTCCTCGTCCATCGGCGCGGACGACACCATGCGGTACGCGGGCCAGGAATGCGGGTTCATCCTGCGCGGTGAAGGCAAGACCATCTACGTGTCGGGTGACACCGACATCCACGCCGACATGAGCTGGATCGGGGACTACCACAAACCCGATATCGGCATCCTGTCTGCGGGCGGATACTTCACCATGGACATGGCCGGGGCCGCCTATGCCGCACGCAAATACTTCCACTTCGACACTGTAATTCCCTGTCACTACAAGACTTTCCCACTCCTTGAACAATCCGCAGAGGTGCTGCGCAACGGCCTGCCGGGTGTGAAGGTAATCGAACCCGAGGTGATGCAGCCCATCACACTCTGAGCAAAGAAACAGCTAGCGGCGCATGGCAAAGAAGTCCTTCAGCAAGGCTTCCGCCTCCGCCGCTCCGATCCCATCATAAACCTCGGGCACGTGGTGCGCCTGCGCGTGCGAAAACACCCGCGCACCATGGGCGACCCCGCCCGATTTAGGGTCAGACGCCCCATAATACACACGCCCGATCCGCGCCGCAGCAATGGCCGCCGCACACATCGCACAGGGCTCAAGCGTGACATACAGGTCATAGCCAACCAGACGCTCTGACCCTGCTTCAGCGCAGGCCGCGCGGATGGCCAGTATCTCAGCATGCGCAGTTGGGTCCGACATTTCACGCGTCCGGTTCCCAGCCCGCGCCAAGACCTGTCCCCGCGGGGACACCACGACGGCGCCCACGGGCACCTCGCCTCGCGCACCTGCCGCGCGCGCCTCTTCCAGCGCCTGATCCATGAATGACCGAAACTCCATGGCTTCCCCTGCCACGCCGCTTGCCTGCCGCGCAACCCACCGCTATGGCCTGCCCATGACCCAAGACACCCCCAAAGGCGATCGCATCGCCAAGGTTCTGGCCCGCGCGGGCATTGCCAGCCGCCGTGGCGCGGAAGAGATCATCACTGCCGGACGCGTCAGCGTAAACGGCAACCGCATCGATAGCCCGGCCCTGAATGTCACGCCTTCCGACAAGATCACCGTGGACGGCAAGCCGCTGAGCGCGCCCGAGCCGGAGCGGCTGTGGCTCTACCACAAACCTGCGGGCCTCGTGACCACCACGAAAGACGAACAGGGGCGCAAGACCATCTTTGACGCCCTGCCCGAGGACATGCCCCGGGTGATGAGTGTCGGTCGGCTCGACCTCAATTCCGAAGGCCTCTTGCTGCTGACCAATGACGGCGGGATCAAGCGCAAGCTGGAACTGCCCTCAACCGGTTGGATGCGCCGCTACCGCGTGCGGGTGAATGGCCGCCCCACCGACCCGCAGCTTGAACCGTTGCGCAAGGGCATCACGGTTGACGGCGAACGCTTTCAGCCCATGCAGGTGACGCTCGACCGGCAACAAGGCGCCAATGCATGGCTGACCGTGGGCCTGCGCGAAGGCAAGAACCGCGAGATTCGCCGCGCAATGGACAGCATCGGCCTTGCCGTGAACCGTCTGATCCGGGTCAGCTATGGCCCGTTCCAGTTAGGGGAACTGAAACAAGGGACTGTCGAAGAAGTGCGCCGCCGGGTGATGCGCGACCAATTGGGCATGGAACCGGAACCGGCCGCGCAACCGACCAAACCACGTGGCAAACCGCGTCGGACACGCAAGCCACGGTAGACGTCCACCATTTGCCGCTCCCATTTGTGACGCGAGACTCAAATAATTCCCCTTGCGCCTGTCATTTGCGCGTCACACCCCTATTGCAATGATAGACATGCGCGCGCCTCTAGTGCTGCATCCGCAAACCGGCTATATGTCTCATAGCCAACAGGGACTTACGGGATGGAGCCAACCGCTTTTCAAAAGATCGCATTCGCGGTTCTGATCGCGCTGATGTTCGGCGTGACAACCGGCTTGCTTGGGGGGCTTTGACGATATGGCGCAGCGCTATGGCGGCAAATTCAGCCCCGATCCCAAAGACACGCCCACATCCAAAGAGCGTCCCGCCTTTGACAAGGCGCGCGTTGACCCCGTCGGTGCGCGCGCAAACCTGATGTTCCTGCCCGCCGTACCCATGGTGTTCCTGGCGCTGAATGATGGGGCCACGGGGCTTGTGACAGCCCTCGTATCCGCCGCCATCCTGACGGGTGGCGCGTTCATGCTGCGCGAGGGTCTCAAGGCCGAAGCGGCATATGTCGCCCGCAAGGTGGCCCGCCGCCCTGCGCTGCCCCGGAAGATCGTTGCCGCCCTCCTCGTGGGCCTCGGAATCGCGCTTGCCGCCTACCGGTCCGAGCCAGGGATTGTTGCACCTGTGCTCTATGGCCTCGCAGCCCTTGGGCTGCATCTGGCGGCTTTCGGCATCGATCCTTTGAAGTCAAAGGGTATGGAAGGCGTCGATACGTTCCAGCAGGACCGCGTGGCCCGGGTCGTCGATGGCGCCGAAGAGCTGTTGACCGACATGCGCGATGCGATGAAACGCGCACAAGATCGCAAGATGGAACTGCGCCTGGACCAGTTCCAGACCACCGTGCGCGACCTCATCCAAACGGTCGAGGAAGACCCCCGCGACCTGACCGCCGCCCGCAAATATCTGGGCGTCTACCTGATCGGCGCGCGTGACGCGACGGTGAAGTTTGCCGATATCTACGGCCGCAGCCGCGACACGCAGGCTCGCGTCGACTATGCGGCCCTTCTGGACGATCTCGAGGAAAATTTCGCGGCGCGCACGCGCAAGCTTCTCACCGAGGATCGCACCGACCTCACCATCGAAATCGACGTGCTGCGCGACCGCTTGCAGCGCGAAGGCGTGCGCGTGTCGCCCGCCGATGACATATAAAACCAAAGGGGGCATACATGTCCGAAACAGTCCGTCAAAAAGCCGAAGCCGCACTTGCGCAGGTTGAAGAGGTGACAGCCGTCGTGCTGCCTGAACCGGCCGAGGCCACCGCCATCGTAGCGCTGGAACAGGCCGACGCGCCCGTGGGTGCAGAAATCCGCGCCCGTATGGACGAGATCGACATGGAGGACACGCAATCCATCGTGTCCTTCGGGTCCGCCGCCCAGGCCGAGCTGCAGGAAATCAGCCAGGCCATGTTGCAGGATGTGCGCAACAAGGATGTCGGTCCGGCAGGCGACAGCTTGCGCAACATCGTCACCACCATCCGCGGCTTTTCCGTATCCGAATTGGACGTGCGCCGCGAACGCAGCTTCTGGGAAAAGCTGATCGGTCGCGCGGCACCTTTTGCCAAATTCACCGCCAAGTTTGAAACCGTGCAGGACCAGATCGACCGCATCACCGATGACCTGCTGGCGCATGAACATACGCTCCTTAAGGACATCAAGTCCCTCGACCTACTCTATGAAAAGACGCTGCAATTCTATGACGAGTTGGCGCTTTACATCGCGGCGGGCGAAGAGAAGATCAAGGAACTGGACGACACGATCATCCCTGCGAAAGAGGCCGATGTGCAGGCCGCAGCCGAGGATGACCAGGTCATGGTCGCACAGGAACTGCGCGACCTGCGCGCCGCCCGCGACGATCTGGAGCGCCGGGTGCATGACCTAAAGCTGACGCGGCAAGTGACAATGCAATCCCTGCCCTCGATCCGCTTGGTACAGGAAAACGACAAGTCGCTGGTGACTAAGATCAACTCGACCCTCGTCAACACCGTGCCACTGTGGGAAACACAGCTGGCACAGGCCGTCACGATCCAGCGCAGCGCCGAAGCGGCCGCCGCCGTGCGCGACGCCAACGACCTGACCAACGAATTGCTGACCGCCAACGCGGCCAACCTGCGCGAAAGCAACAAGATGATCCGCGAAGAGATGGAGCGTGGCGTTTTCGACATCGAAGCCGTCAAGCAGGCCAACGCGGACCTGATCGGCACCATCGAAGAGTCGCTGCAGATCGCTGACGAAGGCAAGGCCAAGCGCGCCGCAGCCGAGGAAGAGTTGAAGAAGATGGAGACTGAACTGCGCGACACGCTGGCCTCGGCCAAGGCCCGCAAAGACGGTGTTGGCGACAACGCTGGCACCGCCGTTCCGGGCTGATCAGACGGCTATGTTGGGGGCACGAACCAAACGCAGGATCGGAGCATGGGGCGGCCTTGTCGCCCTGGGCCTGCTTGCGGCCTGTGACATGTTCATGCCCGTGGAACCCGTTCTGACACCCAGGGTTCGGCCTGCCGGTCTGGTGCCGCCGCCCGTACCGAACGTACAGGCCACATCGCAGGAAAGCGCTGCCTTGCGCGCCTATCTTACGCAGGTGCAATCCAGCCAGTTGACAGCCGGCCTATTGCGACAGGATGGGGGTGGACCCGATACCCCCTTTACTTCCGACATGCTGGCGCGAAACTTTGAAGAAATCGTGTTCTTCAATGAATATGCTGGCCCCGGAGTACGTCCGGGAACCTCCAGCGCGTTGCGACGGTGGTCCGGACCGGTGCGCATCGGGATCGAGTTCGGCGCATCAGTGCCGCCCAGTCAGCGAACACGCGACACAAATGACGTGATCGCCTATGCCCGGCGGCTGTCGCAGGCAACAGGGCACCCTGTTTCAGTGTCCAACAATCCAAATTTCCTGGTGTTCTTTGTATCCGAAGATGACCGGACAAGTACTCTGAACGCCCGCGCGACAGGCCTGTCCGGCGTGAACCGCGTCAACCTGGCCCCTGTGCGCGACCTGCCCAATGACGCTTACTGTGCCGTGGCGGCCTATGCCAGCGGGCCAGAACGGTCTACCTATACCGCTGCCGTGGCGGTGATCCGGTCCGAGAACCCGGACCTATTGCGCCTGTCCTGCATTCACGAGGAGCTGGCCCAGGGGCTGGGCCTTGCCAATGACAGCCCGGATGCACGTCCATCGATCTTCAATGATGATGACGAGTTTGCCCTGCTCACCGACCATGACGAACACCTGTTGGGGATGCTTTACGACAACCGTCTGCGCCCCGGCATCAGTTTGACCGAGGCGCGGACCATCGTCCGCACCCTCGCCCGCGAGGCCACCAACCAGGGCCCGTCCTGAAGATTTAAAGGAGACCCATCATGGGCATTTTCGACTTCCTCTCTGGCGAATTCATCGACGTCATCCACTGGGTGGACGACAGCCGCGACACCATGGTCTGGCGGTTCGAGCGTGAGGGCCACGAGATCAAGTACGGCGCCAAGCTGACCGTGCGCGAAGGGCAATCGGCGGTCTTTGTCCACGAGGGGCAGTTGGCCGATGTCTTCACCCCCGGTCTCTACATGCTTGAGACCAACAACATGCCCATCATGACGACGCTGCAGCACTGGGATCACGGCTTCAAAAGCCCGTTCAAATCCGAGGTGTATTTCGTCAACACCACCCGGTTCAACGACCTGAAATGGGGCACCAAGAACCCGATCATCTGCCGTGATCCTGAATTCGGCCCCGTGCGCCTGCGCGCCTTCGGCACCTATTCGGTCAAGGTGGCGGACCCTGCGCGCTTCCTTGTGGAAATCGTCGGCACCGATGGTGAGTTCACCATGGACGAGATCAGCTTCCAGATCCGCAACATCATCGTGCAGGAAATGTCGCGCAGCCTTGCGAAATCGGGCATCCCGGTTCTCGACATGGCGGCCAACACCCGCGAGCTGGGGCAACTGGTCGCCAAGGAAATCAGCGCACAGATCGCTGAATACGGGCTGGCACTGCCCGAACTTTACATCGAAAACATCTCGCTCCCCCCGGCGGTAGAAGAGGTGATGGACAAGCGGTCCTCCATGGGGGTGATCGGAAATCTGAACGAATACATGCAGTTCCAAGCAGCGGAAGCGTTGGGCCGTGAAGGTAGCGATGCCAGCGGCGCGATGCAGGCCGGTTTGGGCGCGGCGATGGGAATGCAAATGGGTCATATGGCATCCAGCGGCCCTTGGGGCGCGCGCCAACCTGCTACGGCCACACCTCCCCCTCCGCCGGTCGAACATGTCTGGCACGTCGCCGAAAATGGCGAAACGAAGGGTCCGTTTTCCAAGGCGCAGTTGGGACGCATGGCGGCTGCAGGTGAGCTGAGCCGCGAGACCTATGTCTGGACCGCAGGTCAGGATGGCTGGATGAAGGCCGAGGACGTGACCGAGCTTGCCCAACTCTTCACCATTCTGCCCCCGCCCCCTCCGCCCGGCGCGTAAGAAACGGTCCTAGCCGCGGTCGGCAACGCGAGCTTGATAGGAATCAAGTTCGCGGATCAAACCCAGACCGGTTGGGCGGTCGCTGCGGCAACAGAATTCGGACCAGATATCGCCAAATGGCAGGTCCTTGAATTCCTCGGTCATGGTCAGCCGCGCCGTGAAGTCAAGCGCGGTTTCGGCCTGCCGCAAACGGTCCAAAGGCGTCAGCAGCGCACGCAACAGCGCCTTCTGCATGTTGCGTGTGCCAATGACCCAAGCCGCCGTCCGGCTGATCGTGGCATCAAAGAAGTCCAGCCCGATATGCGTCCGCCCCAAAAGGTCGGCACTGACCAGTTCATGCGCCATGGTCAGGATATCGTCGTTCCGCAGGATCACATGGTCACTGTCCCACCGCATCGGGCGCGACACATGCAGCAGGATTTCATCCAGCGACAAGGCCGCCGCACTCAGCTTGTCGGCAATGTTCTCGGTAGGATGAAAGTGCCCCATATCCAGACACAGCAACATGCCCTTACGGATCGCATAGCCCAGATAGAATTCGTAGCTACCGACAGTGCACGCCTCGACCCCAATCCTAAAAAGCTTCGATTTCACCGCGTCGTGCATATTGCTGTGTGACGCTGCACGCTGGTCAACGTAAACGCCCTTGGCGACCCAGTGCCCTCGGCCCGGTTCATGGGCGGGCGCGAACACGACATCCTGATGCAAGGCAACAGCGTTGAGCCGGATGACACAGACATCGCGACCGCGCTCAACGAAGGCCCCATGTTGCTGCCTGCCATCGTCTCCGACACCGGCCCGTTCCAGGGCATGTCGGCCCGCTGGATCGGCACAGAGCCTGCGCCCGGAACGGGCCTGCGCAGCGCCTGTGTCAGCTTCTACCTGGCACTGGTCACCTCCCACTGCCTGACGCTGACCGGACACCAAGGGTCGGTGTTCGTCGAAGGACCGTTCGCAAGAAATACAAGCTACCTGAAAATGCTGGCCTCGGCGACCGGAACAGCCGTGCACGCCATGACCAGCACCACCGGCACCAGCGAAGGGGCGGCCTTGCTGGCCCGCATGACGGACGGCCCGACCGAAGCGTTGCAGGAAGAACCAACCATATCCGCGTCCAAGGATCACGCCGCCTACGCGCGCAGGTGGTCCAACCGTGTCGACGGGCACTAGGCCGGTAACACAGGCCCCATTCCCTAAGGCCTCGCAGCAACTTTCGCTGACAGAACGCCGCTTGCATGTAGCGTTCCTGATCCGGCAGCATTACGCTGGCCGTGAAACACCGAACGGTTGATGGCACCACCCATGCACCGTTCCACTTGAAGGAACAGACATGCGCCGAAAGGCCACGATTGCGCTTCACTGGCTCACCTTGGTGCTGCTGATCCTGCTGGTGGCGGGCGGGCCAATCCCCGTCGTGGCGTGGGCCTTTGCCCTGTCCGGCTTGGCCATGTGCCTGCTGGCCGTGGCGTTGGGGGTGATGAACGGCCCCGGTCCAAAACTCGAAGGGGCCCTGCGCCGCGCACATCCATGGCTCAGCCGCGCCATGTACGCCGCCCTTGGCATCGTGGCCGCGCTCACCGCGTGGTCGCAACTGGGTGGCACGTGGTCAGGTCCATCCCTGCCCAACCTCTATTTCTACCTCATGTCGGCCTCTGCCCTGCACGCCATCTTTCACCTCTGGCGGCACACAGCGCTCGGCGATGAGGCCTTGCGCCGGATGACACCAACATCAATGCACAAACTGCTATGACCGATCTTCACGACCTGAGCGGCCCCGCCGGCCTCGCCGACCACCGCTTTCCCTGTGACAATTGCGGCGCGGACTTCCGCTTTGATCCCGGCGCGGGGCAGCTGGTCTGCGACCATTGCGGCAACACTGCAGACATGGACAGCAACGCCCCCCGAACAATCGCCCCCATTGCCGAACTGGACTACCGTGCCGCCCTGAACGCCGACCTGCCCGCGGCAGAGATTGAGGAAACGCGCGTCTCGAAATGCCCCAACTGCGCGGCACAAGTCGAATTCAACGCCGACATCCACGCCACTGAATGTCCGTTCTGTGCCACTCCGGTGGTGACGGACACCGGGGCGCATCGGCATATCAAACCGCGTGGCGTTCTGCCCTTCGCCATGACCGAAGCGCAGGCGCGCAAGGCCATGACCGACTGGCTGGGTGGGCTGTGGTTTGCCCCGAACGGGCTGCAGGACTATGCCCGCAAGGGCCGCGCGATACAGGGCATCTACGTGCCTTACTGGACCTTCGACGCCGACACGCGCAGCGCCTATACAGGCGAACGCGGCACCGTCTATCACGAGACCAAAACCGTGATGCGGGACGGCAAGCGCCAACAGGTGCGCGTGACCAAGGTGCGCTGGCGGCGCACACGGGGCAAGGTGGCCCGCTTCTTCGACGACGTGCTTGTGCTGGCCTCGAAATCCCTGCCCAAACGGTTCACCGACGCGCTTGAGCCATGGGACCTCGGCGCGCTTGAACCCTATGCGCCCGAATTTCTCGCCGGTTTCCGTGCCGAAGGTTACGCGGTCGAGTTGGAAGACGGGTTTGAAGAGGCACGCGCACGCATGGACCGGGTCATCGCGCGCGACGTGAAGTTTGACATCGGCGGCGACCGCCAGCGCATCCATTCCATCGACACGAAACTCGGGGCCGTGACGTTCAAGCATATCCTGCTGCCCGTCTGGCTCGCCGCGTACAAATATCGCGGCGAAACCTACCGCTTCGTCGTCAACGGGCGCACGGGCCGCGTGCAGGGTGAACGGCCATGGTCGGCGGGCAAGATCGCCGTCGCGGTGATCGTGGGCCTGATCGTTGCCGCAACCATCGGCGCAGTGGTGGCCCTCCAACAATGACCCAATACGACACCCTGAACGACATTCTGTCGGACCGCTTTTCGTGCCGCGCCTTTCTGGCGGACCCTGTCCCACAAGACACAGTTGCCCGGATCATCTCTGCCGCGCAAAAGGTGCCAAGCTGGTGCAACGCGCAACCCTGGCAGTTGATCGTCACGTCGGGCGCCGAAACAGATCGGTTCCGCGACGCGCTCTATGTCGCGGCCAGCACAACCGCCCCGGCCCCCGACATGCCCTGGCCCGAAGGATACCCGGATGTCTATGGCGACCGCCGCCGCGCCTGCGGCTTCCAGCTTTATGATGCCGTCGGCATCGAAAAGGGGGACCGCGCGGCCTCTGCCACACAGATGATGGAAAACTACCGCCTGTTCGGCGCGCCGCATGTCGCCATCGTGACCAGCCCCAAGGTGCTCGGCCCCTATGGCGCCATGGACACGGGCGGCTTCGTCACAGCCTTTTGCCTTGCCGCGCAGGCCTTGGGCGTCGCCACGATCCCACAGGCGGCAATCGCGGCACAAGCGCCCTTTGTCCGCAGCCATTTCGACATTCCCGATGATCGCCAGATCCTCTGCGCCATCTCCTTCGGCTATGCCGATACGGATCACCCGGCCAACAGCTTCCGCACGGATCGTACGGATGTGGCAGATGTCATGGAGTGGAAGGAATGAGGGCGCTCCTGCAACGGGTGACCGAGGCGTCCGTCACAGTGGACGGCGAAACCATTGGCAGATGCGGCTCAGGCCTCCTGATCCTCGTCTGCGCCATGCCCGGCGACACCTATGACACGGCCAAGGCGCTGGCGGCCAAAGTGTCCAAGCTGCGGCTATTCAAGGACGAGGTAGGCAAGATGAACCTGTCGATCCTGCAATCAGGCGGCAGCACCCTTGTAGTCAGCCAGTTCACGCTGGCCGCAGACACGTCACGCGGCAACCGTCCCGGGTTTTCGGGTGCAGCCAAGCCGGATGAGGCGGAAACGCTCTACCTGCAATTTGCGCACGCGCTGCGTGACCTTGGGATCGAAACGGAAACGGGTCGATTTGGGGCAGACATGTCCGTGAGATTAACGAATGACGGACCCGTGACAATTTGGCTGGACACGGAAGCGGGTTAGCTTGGAAACGTCTTCGGTGCGAGACAAGCAGAGCTTTCGCTGCGGCCGCGCAAATGTCCCGTTATCCAGATATGTCGATGAATGCGGCTTTGCCTCTTTCCGAGAAGATAACTGCTCTGCTGTTGGTGTCACGAGCCGCCCAGTTCTGCTCTATCAACCTGTCAAGGATCGCACGGCCAAGATTGTCGGATAGATGGGATCTGCATGCGCTCCAGTCTAAACATTCCCGGCACATCGGGGATGTTTTCTGATCAAGGACTGAAAAGTCGATGCCAAAATCTGTGAGGAAATTGCATCCTGAATCGGTTAGCCGAAGATCCTCACCCGACCTCGATAAATAGCCTCGTCCATACAAGGCATCGAAGAGTCGTACCCCCATATCACCCGCAAGATAATTGTAGCAGCTCCGTGCTGTTCGCAGAGCGGCGTCCCTCCGCCCGGTTGGCGTTCGTGTGAGGCCAGCTTTTTCAGCGAGGCCCATCAAACCAGCAATAGCATCAACTACGTTCTCGCCGCCTATTGCGTAGTAACGGTGGCGGTCCTGCTTTCTCTTCTGAAGAATTAGGGCCTCTGTCATCTTGCCTAGATGCACACTGGCAGTCTATGGCGTAACGCCCGCATCCGCTGCCAGCTCGGCAGCGGTCAGAGCCTTTCCACTCATCAAAGCCGATAGCATGTTTGGGCGTGCTGGATCACCAATCAGTGCGGCAATTCTGGCAATGTCTGGCCCTTCTTTCATGCAGATTTCATATCAAAGAATTGATCCCTTACATCTACAATACAACGCTGACGTGATGATTGTGGTGCCTCATGAGGAGCAAAGTCGGACTCTACACCATCAAGAAAGTCGACAGCACGGCGAAGCAACTCCGTTTTTTCACGTGACAGCTTGCCGGGACTATCACCGATCATCTGTTCAATGAACATCACACCTGCCTGCTTTAGCAAAACAGACTCAGGCCGACCATCGCGGGTGCAGACGCCGTATACGCCATTCAGGAAATGACCCCAGGTCGAGTTGGCGTGTTCATCATCGAACTGCTCCGCGACGGCAGGAGCCTGTGCCAGAAACTCGACGCCAAGGGGGCTGGTAAGGAATGCGGCTTTCGCATGGTCATATCGGTTGAAGAAATGATCCCGTGCACGAGCTTGAGTATAAAGGCCGAGTTGGGTGATATCACGATACCAATCGGTATGCCCGCGTAGGTGAAATCGATACGTTTGCTGGTCTGTGAAATCCGCGACAAACGATACCGACCGGCCTTTGCCATCATAGACATAAGATGGGGCTGGAAAGACCTTTGCATCGATTAGTTCGTGAAGGTCTTCGGTCGTCGTGCCGACGGCATCCGCAAACTGCGTTTCCTCAAAGAAATTTGTGTAAAGGTAATTCAATAGCATGGGACGGCCCTTGATGGTGGTTGTTCGCAGGTCCATAGCAAGTCCCGCCTCTCAAATGCTTCGTTCTGGATCGAAGTGTGAACGAAAGCTGCCATTGGTTGCTCGCGCAGCATTGGTCAAAGAGGGCTTATTGCCGACCTTCAAAAAATCTGCAGCATCGGTTGAAGCGGCCTAACCCAACCTCACCACCCCAACCCCGCCCCCGGATCACGCAAAGCCTGCAACCGCCGCGCCGCGTGGGTGGCGAATTTCTGGACCATCACCTTGCGCCGTGCCGGTGCCAGTTTATCCTCGGGCGCCATGCGGATGATCTCTGCGTCATAGGCATCCGCGATCATCAACCCGGTCCCCTCCGGCAGCAGATCAACAGGAAAATCCCCGTCCACGGCCCAAAAGAAACGGTCGCACCACTCCAGATACCCTTCCCACTTGTGGTCGGACATGAAATCCGCGCGGCTGGATTTGCATTCGATCACCCAGATCTCGCCCTTCGTCCCCAACGCCATCACATCGACCCGCAAACCACGGGCGGGCACCAGCTCCTCGACCGCCGCCAGACCAAGGCTGGCCAGATGGCGCGACACACCCCGGGCCAGCAACTGGCCGGGCATCATCGTGGCGGGATCAAGTGTGGTTTGCATAAGATCGAGAATATGAACAAAACCTGAACAAACGCAAGAGCGGGCTTTCCCCTTGGCGCTCCGCTGTCCTGCGCCTACCTTTAGCCGACAGCACGAAGGGACCGTTCATGAGTGATGAGACACGCCTGACCCAAGGGCAGGCCCGCGGGGTCCGCTACGCCCGCGAGCTTGAGGGGCACCTCAGTTGGCTCGACACCTTCTCGGGCACGGCACTTGGCGTGCTCGCCGTCGCGTCGGGCATCTACACCTATCTCGGGGTCTCGTCCCTTCTGGATGAAAACGGCGCCATGTCGGTCTTTGCCGCCATCGCCTACTCGGTCGCCGTATCGGTGGGCATCTTCGTCTTCTGGTCCTACATGATGCGGCTGTTTCCCGCCGTCCGCTCGGCCCGCGCCCGCACCGGGCTGATCGTGGCCATGGGCGTCGGATCACTTGCCATCGTGGCCATGTCATCCTGGCTCAACGCCGCAGCGCTCGCCGGATCAGCAGCCGTCGAACAGCACCTCGCCAAAACGGTGCAGGACTACCAGAACAGCCTTGAACGCGCCCACGAAGTGGCGCTGACCGGCCAATCCCTCGAACGCGACGTGGCCCGCGTCCGCCAGTCGTTCGAGGACCTCTCCGAACAGGAAGCCGCCGGCGCGCTCTCCGGCCTCGCGGGCCGTGGGGCTGTCTTCCGCGTGCTCCGTCAGAAAGCCGCCGAACTGTCGGGTTTAGAGGCCCAAATCAGCGCCCAAACCCCGCTTGTCGAAAGCGCCTTTGCCGAGGGCAACGTGATCCTCTCCCGCATGCGCGCGCTCACAGTCGAACCCGGCCCGGTCGAGGCGCGCAGCGTCGAATTCTCGGAACAGGCGGTACGGCTCGCGGGCCTCATCACGCAAATACGCCAACTCTCCGTCGCCCCCCTGGTGGAACGCGCAGCCCAGGACCTTGCCGCCTCGGTTGTCCTGCCCGAGCTTGACAGCACAACCGAACAGGGGCGCACCGATCAGGCGGCCACCATCACCTCGGTGCTCGAAGTGCTGGCCCAACGCGCCACCACGCTTGAACGCGCCGCCCAGACCGTGCAGGCGCTGGAACCGGCCACGGATGTGACCTACACGCCGATCTCCTCCGCCGACGCGGTCATCCTCTATGCGCGCAACTTCGTGCCCTCCTGGGCGGGGGCCATCGCCATCGACCTGCTGCCGGCTGTGCTGGTCTTTATCCTCGCCATCACCCAATCCGCCATCCGCGGCGGGCGCGAAGGGGCGGCGGTCGAGGACACGTTGACACTGGCAGAACTGCGCGCAGCCATGGTGGCCCTGCGCGACGTGGAAACCACGATGACCGCCCCGGCCGAGCCGGTGAAGGCCCCAACCCCACCCAAACGGGTCGCCGAATGACGACCGCCACGCAAAAACAACGCAACCCCATTGCCCGCACGCTCATGGGGGTGCTGATCTTCCAACTGGGCATCGGCGCATTGCTCATTGTTGGCGACATGCAGGGGCTGCGCCTGCCCTCCTTCGGCCCCGACGCGCCCCGGCTCACCGAACCCGTGCGCCCCGGCGACCAACGACGCACCTTCCACCCCGACCGCGACCGCCCCGTCACCCAACCCGCCCGCGATCCCGGCGAATTGCCCAACCGACTGGTGCTGACACAGTCCAGCGACACCACCTACCGGCTCGAGGGCGAGATCAGCGCAGGCGACGCCGACCGGCTCGCGGACCTTATCGCGCAAGCTGACCCCGCCGCCAAAACGCTGATCCTGCAAAGCCCCGGAGGGTCGGTCCATGATGCGCTCGCACTGGGGCGCGTGATCCGGCGTGAAGGGATCGGCACCCAAATGCTCGCAGGCGAATTCTGTTATTCCGCCTGCCCCTACCTGCTGGCGGCTGGGACGATACGAACCATCGACGAAGCGGCATCGGTCGGCGTGCACCAACACTATTTCGGCCAGAACACCTTCCTGCCCGCCGTCTTCGCGGTCGAAGACATCCAGCGCGGCCAGGCTGAGGTGATGACCTACCTCAACGAGATGGGAATCGACCCGCTTGTGATGCAACACGCCCTGTCGACGCCACCCGACCAGATCTATGTCCTCCTGCCGGAGGAACTTGAGACATACGGGTTTACGCAATCTTCTGAATAGCTTAGCGCGCCCAACCTGCGCACGGATTTAAGCAGCTTGACATGATACCAAAAGGTGTCTCATATATGATACCAAATGGCATCATATATGAGACACCCGATGAAACCCCTCGCCCTCCTCCTGCTCGCCGCCACCCCCGCGCTGGCTGACCCCGCAATCACCCTCACCCCAGCGGGCGCGCTCGACTGGGAAACCACACCCGAAGGCGTCGCCTTTGCCGCCCTCTCCGGTGACCGCTGGACCGAAGCCTACTTCGCCATGGTCAAACTGCCCGCAGGCACGACCAGCCCACCCCACGTCAAAACCTTCAACATGTACGGCGTGATGATCGAGGGCGAGATGACGCACACGGCCCTCGGCGCAGATGCCACCACCACGGTTGGCCCCGGCGGCTACTACGAAGTGCCCGCAAACATGCCCCACGTCTCGGCCTGCGTCTCGGACAGCCCCTGCATCACGATGCTCTACCAGGACGGCGCGTTCGACTTCCTGCCGGTGACGCAATGACGGACCAGACCCAAAACGCCTTCCGCGCCCTCGCCGACCCGACCCGGCGCGACATCCTGCGCATGCTGTCGGTACAGGACATGACCATTGCCCAGGTCTCCGACCGCTTCGACATGACACGCGCCGCCGTCAAGAAACACCTCACCGTGCTCAGCGACGGCGGCCTCATCACGGTCGAGGCGCGCGGCCGCGAACGCATCAACACGCTCAATCCCGCCGGGCTCGCCGCGGTCCTGTCGTGGCTCGAAGTCTTCGACCGCTTCTGGGATGACCGCCTGTCCGATCTTAAAACCGCCATCGAAAAGGACCTCCAATGACCGACACGACCCTGCAGAAAACCATCTTTCTCAAAGCACCGCGGCAGATGGTGTGGGACTATCTCACCCAGCCCGAACATCTCGCCAAATGGTTCCACGCCCCCCAAACCCCCATGGCAGAGGGCGAAAAGCTGGAAATGTACGGCACGACCAGCGGCAACCTGTTGATCTGGGGCAAGGTGATCAAGGCCGACGCCCCCGACTACCTCGAATACACGTTCACCGTCGGCCCGATGGGCGATGCGGTCAGCACGGTGAAATGGACGCTCTCGGACGTCCCGGGCGGCACGCAACTGGCGCTGACACATGAAGGGCTGCCCCAGGGCGAAGCCGCCTTCGGCCTCATCCTCTCGCTCGACAACGGCTGGGATGAACACCTCATGCGCATGCGCAACGACATCCATGGAGAGGATTGATGGACTACACCGCCACGATCACCACCAGCGCGCCACCCGAACAGGCGGCGCGTCAAATTGCCGACGATCTTGAACTCTGGTGGTCCACCCGCGTGGACCGCGGGCCGAGCGGCTTCACCATCCGCTTCAACACCAGCCACGCCACCTTTGCCATCGATCCCGGCAGCACGGCGCAAAGCTTCACTTGGACCTGCACCGACGCCCATATGATCATGGAGGGTGTGGACGATCCGGGCGAATGGAAAGGCACCCGCCTTGTCTGGCGGATCGCCCCCGCCCCGGGCGGCAGCACGGTCACGCTGACCCACGAAGGGCTCTCGCCACAGATCGCCTGTTTCGACATCTGCCAACGCGGCTGGCAACACTTTTTCGAAGACAGCCTGCGCGACCACCTGAACGGCGAAACAGCCCGGCCCGAGACCAGCCAACCTGCGGCATAAGGTATCGCGTTAACCCGTCCGCGCGCCTCAAATCCGGCGCGCGGACCAAAATGCGCATTTTCGGGCTCAAAATGTGCACTTTGCCAAAACCGGCCTAAAACACCTCCGTTTTGACCCGACAAAAATACGCAGTTTGCCCCCCAAACATCGCAGTTTGCCCAATGCGCGGCCCCAAATCCGCCGCGAAACGGCGCCCGAACCCACGATTAACGCAGCGCACGTTCCAAACGCGCAAATCCACCTTCCCTGTTTCCAAAAATCCTCCCCGAAGGGTCGATCAGCCAAGACACCGGCCGCATCCACCTTGTCCCGGACGCCACACACCCCTATGTAGCGCGGTGGCGGGTTCTGCCCTTCTCGTGACAGGTTGCATTCCGGTGGCCTTAAGCAATTCCGAGGGAGCTGGCTCTGTCCGGGCCCTGGTCCGGTTACCTGGCGCCCACCTGTATATACAGGTCCTCGGGAATGAGAGAACCAAACGGTTGTGGTGGTCCCGTCACCTTACCCCAACATCTTGCGCTGCACCTGCGCACAGCACCGGTTCGTGGCCGCGGATTGCGCGCTTTACGTCCGGGCCTATCTTTGCCTCAACGCACAGATGAAAGGAGACAACCATGTCCCTGAGACCGACACTCGAAACCCGTCAGGCCCAACCCACACTCGAAGGCGCAGGCGTGCACCTGCACCGCGCATTCGGCTTCCAGGACCCATCAGAACTGGACCCGTTTCTGCTGTTTGACGACTTCCGAAACGACATCCCCGCGCATTTCGAAAAAGGGTTCCCATGGCACCCACATAGAGGAATAGAAACAATCACTTACGTGCTGGAAGGCACGGTCGAACACAGCGACTCCCTCGGCAATTCCGGCACGCTGGGTGCGGGATCCGTACAATGGATGACCGCCGGGTCCGGCATCCTCCACCAAGAGATGCCGCACGGCAACGCACGCGGTCAAATGCACGGCTTCCAGCTCTGGGGCAACCTGCCCTCGGACCAGAAAATGACGGCACCGAGATATCAGGACATTGCCGGTTCAGACATCCCGGAAATCATTGACGATGACGGGACACGCGTGCGCGTGATCACAGGGGAATTCTGGGGCAAGAAAGGCCCCGTCGACGGTATCGCGGCCGACCCCCAATATCTCGATATTTCAATCCCCGCCGGGGTGAAGAAATCGTTCAAGATCGATACCTATCGCCGCGCCTTCGCATATGTTTTCCAGGGCGCGGGCGCATTCGCCGATGCGTCCGATCCGTCTGGTATCCTGCTGGAAAAAGAGGTTTCCGGACAAGAGCTTAACATCCGCGACCTCTCCGGTGATCGCACCTTGATCCGCTTCGGCACCGGAGATGAAGTAACTGTACAGGCAGGCCCTGGCGGCATCCGTTTCCTGCTGGTTTCAGGTGCACCGATCAACGAACCCGTCGCATGGCATGGCCCCATCGTGATGAACACGCAAGAGGAACTGATGCAAGCCATGCGTGACCTGCGCAATGGCACATTCATCCAACCTGCACACTAGAGCCAAACGGGACGGTGGGTGGGGCGACTTTGCCAACGGCAAAGAGCGTCCGACCCACCGTCACGCCACGACAGCTTTGCGCACCATGTTCCAATACTGGTCCTGCACATTCGCAAGGCTGAGACGACCCTCGTCCCGGAACCATGTCGTCACGCCAGTCAGCATCGCAATCACGGCCAGCGTCGCGATCTTGGGATCGACGACATCGAACATGCCGGACCCGGCGCCGTCCCGCAAAATACGTTCCAGCACGGCTTCGTAACGCCCCCGCAGGACTTCGATCTCAGCAAAATTCCGTGCTTCGAGATTGCGTAACTCCATATACGCAATGAACACGGCATCCGGTCGCGCGTGGTGAAACCCGATGTGAAAGCGCACAAATGCTTGAAGCTGATCGATTGGGGCGTCTGTATCTATGATGGGCACAGCGTCGAGCAATTCGACCATATGATCACGCATCAGGGCAAACAAAAGGCTCTGCTTGTCTGGCGTGTAATTGTATAGCGCTCCGGCCTGCACACCTACCTCACCCGCAATTTGGCGCATGGAAACAGCAGCATAGCCGTGACGCGCAAACAAACGCAGCGCCGCAGCGCGAACACGCGGACCGGTGATATCGGAATGTGAGCCGATGGTACGAGCCATGGGCGAGATTTATCTGAACATATGTTCAAAACCAAGGCACGCTTGCGCCATGCATGGGCTTGGTGCATCACATGGGCAACACAGGATTTGCGGAACATCTCAACCATGCGCGCAGCGACGGCCCTTCTTTGTCTGACCTTGACTGCTTGCACGCAGTTTCCGGACCTGGACAATACAGTCTCACCCGCGGTCGAAGCATCGGAGTTCCCGGCGCTTGTGCCGCTGGAACCGCTTTTGGCAGCATCCGCACCTGTTGTGAGTGACCCCGTTCAAACAACCGAAACGCTTGAAGCACGCGTTGCCGCCCTGAGAGCGCGCGCACGCGCGCTGCAGCAACGCAGTATTGTTGATCCTGCCACGCGGGCCAGGATGCGTGCGCGCTGGGGCTGAGCCCAAAATCAAGGACAATTGCACCTGCCCAAGGAACCCGCTACATCGCCTGCGACGACCCATCGCTCAAAGGATCCCGACATGAACGCACCGCTTCGGCTTGGCATTGCAGGGTTGGGCACCGTCGGGGTCGGCGTCGTCAAGATCATTCGGCAGCACAGCGCACTGTTGGAAGCGCGCACAGGTCGCAAAATCGAGATCAGCGCTGTCAGCGCCAGATCGCGCGACAAGGACCGCGGTGTGCCTTTGAACAGCTATGCATGGGAAGATGATCCTGTTGCGCTGGCGACCCGGGACGATGTCGACATTTACGTCGAACTGATGGGGGGCACGGACGGCCCTGCCAAGGCCTCTGTCGAGGCGGCCATCGCCGTCGGCAAGGACGTGGTGACGGCGAACAAAGCGATGCTCGCAGTTCACGGCCAGACCCTCGCCGAAGCCGCCGAAGCCAAGGGCGTCAGCCTCCGCTATGAGGCTGCTGTCGCAGGCGGTATTCCAGTGATCAAGGCCTTGACCGAAGGGCTGGCAGGGAACGAAGTGACACGCATCGTCGGCGTCATGAACGGGTCTTGCAACTACATCCTGACCCGCATGGAAAGTGCTGGACTGACCTACGAAGAGGTCTTTGCCGAAGCAGATGGGCTTGGGTATCTCGAAGCGGATCCGCAGCTTGACGTGGGGGGCATAGATGCAGCGCACAAACTGGCCATTCTGTCCTCAATCGCATTTGGCACTCGCGTGGACTTCGATGGGATCGAGCTTGAGGGCATTGAACGCATCAGCATCGAAGACATCCGGCATGCGGCCGATATGGGCTTCAAGATCAAGCTACTGGGTGTCGCGCAAAAGACAGGGCGCGGGCTGGAACAGCGCATGATGCCGTGCCTCGTGCCTGACACTTCGCCCTTCGGACAATTGCAGGGCGGCACGAACATGGTGGCGATCGAGGGGCATGCAGTCGAACAGATTGTTCTACGCGGCCCCGGCGCAGGCGAAGGTCCCACCGCATCCGCCGTGATGGGTGATGTGTGCGATATCACGCGCGGCCTAACACTGCCTGTCTTTGGTCAGCCATCCGGGACGCTCGAAACTGCCCCGCGGGCGGCCTCGGTCTTGCCTGCACCCTACTACCTGCGCATGGCGCTGGTGGACAAACCCGGGGCGCTTGCCAAGATCGCGACCGTTCTGGGAGAGGCCGGTGTCAGCATCGACCGGATGCGGCAATACGGCCATAGCGACACAACCGCCCCAGTTCTGATTGTAACCCACACCTGTACACGTGCCGCCGTCGACGAGGCGATCAAGGCAATGCAGGGCACCGGTGTCCTTGCTTCGGACCCCGTTGTTCTTCGCATCGAGTCCGTCTGACACATCATACTCTCCCCCCAAAGGATTTACTAAGATGACAGCCACCGCACAATTCCAGGATCGCATGCTTTCATTGGGCCTTGCCCGCGTGTCTGAGGCCGCAGCACTTGCCTCGGCCCGACTTGTCGGCCACGGGGACGAGAAAGCGGCAGACCAGGCCGCCGTCAATGCCATGCGCGAACAGTTGAATATGCTCGATATCGCAGGCGTGGTCGTCATCGGCGAAGGCGAGCGTGACGAGGCGCCGATGCTGTTTATCGGTGAAGAGGTCGGTACAGGCACCGGCCCCGGCGTGGACATCGCTCTTGACCCGCTCGAAGGCACGACCCTGACGGCCAAGGATATGCCCAACGCACTGACGGTCATTGCGATGGGTCCGCGCGGCAGCATGCTGCATGCACCCGATGTTTATATGGACAAGCTGGCGATCGGCCCGGGCTTTGCCCCGGACACGGTCACGCTGGACATGAGCCCGTCCGAACGGGTCGAAGCTCTTGCCAAGGCCAAGGGATGCTCGACGTCTGACATCACCGTTTGCATCCTGGAACGCCCACGCCACGAAGCCGTGATCGCAGCAGTACGTGGCACCGGCGCGTCGATCCGCCTTATTACCGACGGGGACGTCGCGGGCGTGATGCATTGTGCCGACCCCACCACCGGCATCGACATGTACATGGGTGAAGGTGGTGCACCGGAAGGTGTTCTGGCAGCCGCAGCCCTGAAATGTATGGGTGGACAGATCTATGGCCGTCTTCTGTTCCGCAACGATGACGAAAAAGGCCGCGCGGCCAAGGCCGGGATCACCGACCTGAACCGCATCTACACTCGCGACGAAATGGTGACCCAAGACGTCATCTTTGCCGCTACAGGTGTCACCAGCGGGTCGCTCTTGCACGCCGTACAACGGGAACCAGGATGGTTGACCTGCGAGACATTGCTGATGCGTTCCAGAACCGGATCGGTTCGCCGCATCAACTACCGAACGCCAACACATACCGTTTGACGAGCGGGGCGGACGACACGTCCGCCTTACGATGTTGTTGCCACAGGTGCGCGCGCGCCTACACTGGCGCCGTGTTGCGCGAAGGGGGAGGTCTCTGTGGCATTCTTGGGGATTGAACGGTCGCTGGCCGGCCGGGCCTGGATCGGCCCGGATGTCGCGACCGAACGCGCGGCCGAAGCGTTGGCACAGTTCACACAATTGCCCCGTCCGGTCTGTCAGATCCTGGCTCGCATGGGGGTCCCCCCCAACGCGGCAGAAACCTACCTCTCGCCGACTCTGCGCGACCTGATGCCCGATCCGCGATCCTTGCGAGATATGGAGACCGCGGCCACACGGATTTTAGATGCGGTCCGAAAGCGTCAGAACATCACCATCTTCGCAGATTACGACGTGGACGGAGGCAGTTCCGCAGCCTTGCTGATCACATGGCTCAGAGCCATGGACACATCGGCGACGCTTTATGTGCCTGACCGCATTGACGAGGGCTATGGTCCCAATGACGAGGCGATGGCCCGGCTTGCGGCGTCGCATGACCTTATCATTTGCGTTGACTGTGGAACACTGTCGCATGGCCCGATCGCTGCGGCAAAAGGTGCAGACGTGATCGTACTGGATCACCATCTGGGTGCAGAAACTCTCCCCGATGCCTATGCAGTTGTGAACCCGAACCGACAGGACGAAGACGGGGCATTGGCACATCTGTGCGCCGCTGCTGTCGTTTTTCTGGCCCTGGTCGAAGCAGGACGCCAATTGCGCGAGGCTGGAACGAACGGTCCCGACCTGATGGCAATGCTGGACCTTGTGGGGTTGGCAACTGTCGCGGACGTCGCGCCCCTGGTTGGTGTCAATCGCGCGTTTGTCCGGCAGGGACTCAAAGTCATGGCCCGACGTGATCGCGTGGGACTGGTCGCCCTGGCAGATATCGCGGGCCTCGATACGGCACCGACACCGTATCACCTCGGCTACCTGCTCGGGCCAAGGATCAATGCGGGTGGCCGGATTGGACAGGCTGACCTGGGTGCCCGCCTTCTGGCGACAACTGACCCGCACGAGGCAGCAGCATTGGCCGAACGACTCAACACGCTCAACGCCGAGCGGCGAGAAATCGAGGCGCACGTTCGGGCCGAAGCGATCGCGCAATGCGAAACGCACGGTACGGACGGTGCGCTGGCATGGGCCGCGGGTCCCGGATGGCACCCGGGCGTGGTTGGTATCGTCGCATCGCGTGTCAAAGAGGCAACCAATCGGCCATCCATCGTCATTGGCGTCGAGGATGGAATCGGGAAAGGGTCAGGTCGCTCAGTCACGGGCATTGATCTTGGTGCACCAATCCAGCGACTGGCCGCCGAAGGATTGTTGATCAAGGGGGGCGGGCACAAGATGGCCGCGGGTCTCACGGTCGAAGCGGACAAGATCGAGCCAGCCATGGAACGCCTGTCAGAACTCTTGGCCAAGCAAGGTGCCGATGCGCTTGGCCCGGCTGATCTGCGCCTGGATGGCGTATTGATGCCCGGCGCGGCCACGGTCGAATTGTTGAACCAGATCGACGCGGCAGGCCCGTTTGGAGCGGGCGCGTCTGCGCCGCGCTACGTGTTTACCGGGATGCGTATTTTACAGGCTCGGCGGGTGGGCGAAGCGCATCTTAAGCTTACCTTCGGAGAGCCGGGAGGACCGCGTCTTGATGCCATCGCTTTCGGTGCTTTCGACAGTCCGTTAGGCCAAGCGCTTGTTGATCACGGTGGCGCGCCATTCCACTTGGCAGGACGTATTGAAATCAATTCATTCCGGGGGCGGCAGTCAGTGCAACTTAGGCTCGAAGATGCCGCACGGGCATGACATCAACGGCCTGCAAATTTCGATAGAAATATCCTCGCCCAGACGTTTTTTCCGCTTGCGCACAACCGTCGAATTGCCTATCTGAGCGCTCACATCAGCGCTGGCCCGTTCGTCTATCGGTTAGGACGCCAGGTTTTCAACCTGGAAAGAGGGGTTCGATTCCCCTACGGGCTGCCAGTTCTTCACATCCAACGTTCTCTTTGTTGATCAAGCTGATGCGCGTTGACATGTTTATGGATGTTTATTCAGCGCGACATTCCAAGCCGAAATTCGCAATGGGCCTTGGCTTTTTACCAAGCAATACGTGTTGAGCTGGAACCTCGCCCAAAACACGGCATCCTGCTTCCCCGAGTGTAAACAGCTACATTACCTCTTTGGAACACATTTGGTCCTGAAAGAGATAGATCAGGCGCTGCTCTCGGCATCCCGCCCCGTAGGCGGTGCAAGGTTTTGAGCATTGTGCCGCAGAGACGGTATGTAGTGGGTCTGCTGTCCACGACCGCCGTGTTTGGACGCGTAGAGAGCCACATCAGCATCGTCCATTACATCTGCCACGGACTGGTCCGAAGCTGGATCGAATATGGCGGACCCGATACTGGCCGAGATGCGGCACACGTCCCCCTGGAACGGAATAGGTTGTGACAGTCGCTGAATGATTCGGCGACCAATACCACCCATCGCATCACCATCCTTTGCGTGGGGCAAAATTACTACGAATTCGTCACCACCAACGCGTGCGACAGTATCGCTCTCTCGCGTTTCTTCGACCATCACCCGCGCGACCGTTTGCAGTACATGGTCTCCGGCTGCATGGCCAAGCGTATCGTTTACCGCCTTGAACCAGTCCAGATCGATCTGCATCAAGCCAAAGCGTGTGCCCCAATCCGTGTGACGCGCAAGCACATGATCCATCGCACGACGGTTCTTTAGTCCCGTTAGTGTATCCGTGAATGCTTGTTCCTCAGCTGCGATCATGGCCCCCTGCAAACGCAGGTTCAGTTTACGAGATGCCTCCATCGCTGCAGACTTTGCCTCAACCAGATACAACATCTCGATCGTGAGGTCGGTTGCAGCGAAATCTGCGCTGTTCAGGGCATAATCGGACACGGCATCAACCACCGAGATACCAAACGACAGGTTCACTATGCTTTGCCCCTTTTCGGGGCCGGCAACCAACAGTCCCTTGACTTCAGTCTTGGGGGCATCGCGCAATTGCAAGTGCAGCTTGGTGCCAGCCGTCGCCCGTAAACCATCAATCGAAGTGATCGCGCGTGGTCGCTTCAAGTCAAAGATTTCGAGAAACCGTCGACCGACCATTGGAGTGTTTGGACGCAGCTTCTGCAACGTGGGCCCTGCATGCAGCACATGACCCGTTGGACTGAGTAGAAGATGCATAGGACAGAGGATATCCATTGCCTCCATGAGGGCAGCCTGATCCATCATGACGCCCGCGCCCCCAAATCAAACACACGCCCTTCAGCAAATTCGGTTTCAACGAGGGTGACTGAAATGGTCTCAATACCATTGCCCCGTCCCGTATGTTCGAGAAGGGCAAGCGCGCCGTAATCATCCGCCATCGTCCGCAGAATTCCCATCATCACATGCCCGTAACCGTCAATCGGACTTTCGCATATCAAGCTGAAATGTGTGGGTGAGTGATCGCGCAATTCGATGCGCGGCAGGTTCAGATCCGACACTGCAAGGCGGGCACGATCCGGTAGATCATCCAGCGAATGCAGAAATTCGACAAAAGTGACGCCGCCAAAACGCAATAACCGCCGCAGGGCTTCAACATTGGGATGGGACACCAGATATGTGCCCATATCTTCCATCACGTCGCTTCTCGGACGGCCCAGAATTTGACTAATGGCGTTCAACAGACCCGGGGTAATGTCGTCGTCGTAAATGAGCATCGCCTCGAACTCGACAAAGTCGAGATCCGCGAAACGGGTCGCTTCGACCCATTTGTCCGTCCCGTAACTGTCTGTCACGAAACATTGAATTGCCCGATTGATCAGCCCATGCATTGCACGACATTCCCATTTCCACGGGCACACCATGCGCAAGCAGCTCTAAACAATCCTATAACAGATGCAATTTGACGTAGTTATTGGGCCCACAGGGCTCAGAAGTCCGTGGGTGCGCCACCCTCAGCCTTACGACGCGCAACAAAATCAGCCAGTTCTTCACGAATACCGTCATCGATCGCAGGCGCTTCGAAACTCCCAATGATGTCTTTGAACATCCGGTGCGCCCGTTCTGGCGTCCATACGGCACCGGCTGCCTCCCAGCCTTCGTAATTTTTCCAGTCGCTCAGGAAGGGCTGATAAAAGGCGGTACTGTAGCGGTCCTGTGTGTGTTGAATTCCAAAGAAATGCCCTTCGTTGCCCACCGATCTTATGGCGTCCAGCGCGATGTCATCAGTACCTGTGCCCGTAATTGACGGGTCCATATACCGTTGAATCTGCTGCAAGATTTCGCAGTCCATAATGAACTTTTCGGGACTCGCGATCAGTCCGCCTTCAAGCCATCCCGCAGCGTGATACACCATGTTGGACCCTGACTGTACCGCCGCCCAAAGGCTGTTTGACGTTTCCCACATCGCCTGTCCGTCCGGCACATTTGCGGCACATACACCCGACGACCGCATCGGCAACCCATAGAACCGCGCCATTTGACCCGTCATCTGCGTGGCGCGCATGTATTCGGGTGTCCCAAATGCTGGTGCACCCGACTTCATATCGACATTCGAAGTGAACGTGCCGATGGCACAGGGCGCACCTGGAGCCACGTATTGAAAGAGCGCAATGGCACAAAGAGCCTCTGCGAGGGACTGGGCCACAGCACCCGCCATTGTAACCGGCGCCATCGCGCCGGCCAGCGTAAATGGCGTCACCACAACAGCCTGCCCGCGCCGGATCAACCGCAAGCAGCCATCAATCATGGGCTGATCATGCTTGAGCGGGGAGGTCGAGTTGATATTGGTATACATGCGCGGCGCCGCGTCGAATTCTTCGTGGCTCAACCCGCTTGCTATACGGACCATCTCCATCACGTCTTCGACGCGCTCTTTGCCCAGCGAGTATGCGTGCATGACCTTATCGGTCAGTGTGAGCTTGTCATAAAGGACGTCCAAATGGCGTACACTTGCGTGTATATCGACGGGCTCGACAGGATAACCCCCGGCAAAATGGATGCAGTTGAAGTACTGGGTGAGCTTCAGAAGGTTTGCACACATCTCACGCGTACCGGGCACCTTGGTGCCGATCTCCATGTCCCAATAGTTGGGCGGTGACGACACGTTGCCAAATAACAGGTGCTTACCGCCAACAGTGATGGCACGGTCGGGGTTGCGCGGAGTGAGGGTAAACTCGGACGGCGCCTTCGCTACCATTTCCATTACGAAATCGCGGTCCATGCGGACAATATCGCCGTCAACGCGACAGCCCGCCTCGCGCAAGATACCCAACGCCTCTTCGTTCAAAAACTGAACGCCGATCTCTTCAAGGATCCGCATGGCACCATCGTGAAGTGCTTCAACGCCTTCCGGGCGTAAGGGTTCTACCGGTGGGTCGATAATGACCGGCGGGTTCCAGGGCATCTGTTCGATCACAGCTGCCCCTCGTCGAGCGGCAGCCCCGGCCCGGCCACCGCCACGCGTCCTGCGCCGTGTCGCTGTGTCTGCCATCGTATCGCCCTTTCGATTTGCTTGTGCAAAACACGACACCGCAGCAGGCCGCCCTGTACATCTCCGTTTGCGACGGGCTTTGTCGTTTTTTCTAGTTGAAGGGATGATTTTACATCGTCAGACAGTGACTAGCTGATCCAGCCATTCCGGCAGCGCACCAATGTTGGGTAGAACAATATCGGCGTACGGGGCCAACACATCCCTTGGTGCCATGCCTGTCAGAACGCCGACGGTCCGCATCCCGGCCGCGCGTCCGGCATGCAGGTCATGGGTGCTGTCGCCCACCATCACCACGGTTTCCGCGGCTATGCCGGTATCGGCACAAAAGCCCAGCAACTGACCGGGTCCCGGTTTGCCCCCAAACCCACTGTCACTACCCGCTATGAAGTCAAAAAACCGGTCCACTCCTGCAGAATGCAAGTGCGCGCGCGCAGGCGCTTCCGCATCGTTGGTCGCGACACCCAGCACCAGACCGCGTTTGCGTAAACCGGCCAGCAGAGGCTTGAGCGGAACAGCCTCAGCCTGGGGTGCATGAGCCGCTTCGTCATTCAAAAGCGCAACCATCTTATCAGGGGACAGGTGCGGGAAATAGGCGTGCAACTTTGCCGCAATCTCAGTGGGAGTACCCACAATCACAATGCTGTCGGACAAGAACCTTGCGCAGCCAAGATCAAAGCCAATCGCAGCGCCTGCCTTTTGCGCACGTGCTTCGTCTCCACGCGCCGCACGGCGCAAAAACGCAGCGGCCCAAGCTTCCCATGTGGTGGAAAAGTCGAAAAGCGTGCCGTCCTTGTCGAAGATAATCCCACGGACCGGCGAGGCAGATACAATCACGTCCAATGGATGTCTCCGCCACCCGGCAATTGCATACGCGCACGCATCGGTGTGTCGTAGGGCAAACCTTGTGCATCGCAAAACGCCGCCACCCACGCATCATCCATCATGATAAAATCCAACAATGCGCCCAGAAAGGCCGGATCACCAATCCCTGCCCGCATATCGGCTTCGCTGGCACCGGTGGCACCAAGGAAGACGGGCAGCAGCTCTTCGTTTCCGGCCATCCAGGTAATTGCTTTCAAACCTACCACTTCGGCGGATTCTTGCGAATGGGACATCACGTTTGTGCCTTTGCAGTCTGTTGGAAACGCTTTGTTAACCTAAACGATCAAGAACCGAATACACGGCTTTTGTAATGAATTGGAAGCGCCTCATGCATGGCAAGGTCCTCGTTATCGACCCAATTGCGACAAACCGCATTGTGCTGCGCGTCAAACTGGCCGCCAGCCATTACAACATGATCCAGGCCGGATCGATTGCGGATGCAATGCAGGTGCTGGCCCAGAGTGTGCCCGATCTGATCCTGTGCGCCGCCACAATGCCCGATGGCGATCCGTTGCGGCTGCTCGGACGCATCAGGAAGATGGGGTTGGCAGGCAAGGTACCAATCATCGCGTTGAGTTGCGGCGAAAGTGATTCCGAACGGCTACGCCTGCTTGCCGGGGGTATCGACGACGTATTGCAGAAGCCAATCAACGACGCGCTGCTTCTGGCGCGAACCCGGTCGATCATCCGGGCCTACGCCACTGCAAGCGAATGGACCTTGCGCGAGGGCACGTCGAGAGCGCTCGGATTTGGAGAGGCCGCAACGGCATTTTCTCCCGAGCAGACGGTCCGCATAATCGCCGACGACGGGGCAGCTGCAGAACCTTGGATCACCGCATTGTCTGACCGGCTCAGCGCGAGAATTGTCTTCGCCAAACCGTCCGCGGCAGTCGCCGATGTTGAACCCGGACGCACACCGGATGCGTTTGTACTGGTGGTTGGTCCTGACGAAGGGCCTGAAATGCTGCAACTCCTGGCAACAGTGCGCAGTCAAGCAAACACCCGCCATTGCGCAATTCTGACAGTGCTTGACGCCGATTATACGACACTTGGCGCGCAGATGCTGGACATGGGGGCCAACGATTTGATGCGCTCCACCCGATCGTCCGAGGAATTGGCACTTCGTCTGGAGGCATTGCTGAGCAGAAAGATGGTGACGGATTCGCTGCGCGACACTGTGCGCTCAGGCATCGAAGCCGCGGTGATTGACCCCCTCACGGGTTTGCACAATCGCCGCTATGCCATGCCTCACCTGTCAAGAATTTCCGAACGTGCGACGCGCACGGGCAAACCCTATGCAGTGATGGTTGCCGACATGGACCATTTCAAGCGGATCAACGATACGCTTGGCCATGCAGCGGGAGATGCCGTTCTGATCGAAACTGGGCGACGGTTGCGTGAAAACTTGCGCGCCGTTGATCTCGTGGCACGGATCGGTGGTGAAGAATTTCTGATCGTGCTTCCCGGCGTCGGCCTTGGCAATGCCCGGAAAGCGGCCAAGCGACTGTGTCAGATCATCCAAGGCACACCATTCGAAGTGCCGGAGCAGGCAACGCCGGTCAACGCCACAATCTCGATCGGGATGACAGTCGTGGATCCCGTCAACGGCACCCATTCGACAAAATCGCAAACCCCCGAGGCGTTGCTGGACCGGGCTGACAAGGCGCTTTACGGGGCCAAGGCCAAGGGCCGCAACTGTGTCACGCTCAGTCGCCCGGCGGCTTAGGCGCCATTGTCCTTTCGGCTGATTGATCTTTTCTGATGATTATTGCGAGGCTGTCACCCACAAATCGCGCTCGCCGGGGCCGCATCCAACAGCAGCCTGAACCCACGAGGTAGATGCAACCCTGCAATTCTCCTGACCTCAGTCGCCTTTACCCGGCTTGTGACGCCCACCACGGGAAACCACCTCGGCCAGACGATCAGCATAGACGGTACGTTCATCACCAGACATTGCAGCCACCCTGTCCAACCATACGGCGCGCGCCACTTTCTGAACTTGCGCAACGCCCTCGGACTGACGTTCCAAAACGGCTGCGACGGCAACATCATCAAACGTGCCCGCCTTCAGCAGCGTAACCATGTCCTGATAGGCTGCACGCCGCGCGCCACGCCCAGGCAAATCCCGATTGTCCCGAACGGCGCCGAACACAGCGCGCCGGTCCTCATGCGGCAGGGCCAACACGTATGGCATCGCATAGCCCATACCCGGCCCCTTTCCACCCAAGGGTTCACCCCGAAGCGCAATCCCACCCACAAGACCCACAATGCCCAGGTTGACCGCCAGGGACAGGCCCAGCACGATCTTTGCCCAAAGCGGGCACCGGCGTTCCATTCGTGTTTCCGCCATGCTCAGCCCTCCTCAAACGCCCAGCCAAAGGCATCAAGCCCCACATCGGTGTCGTAATACGTATCATACCCAAGGGTCCAAAGCGTATCGACACCCGTTTCGCCGACCGCGCCAAGACCAATAACAAAACCGGTTGCGGTCGCAGCCACCAAGCCGCTCACAGCACCCCACCCACCGATGCCACGCACGATCTGCTGCCACCACGGAATGTTAGCGGGACGCCCCCCGGGCGCAGGCATGTGCATCTCGGCATCGGCCAGCACCCGGGCCGCCAGATCGCCAGATGGATCGGGCGCAGGCATGTGCATCTCGGCATCGGCCAGCACCCGGGCCGCCAGATCGCCAGATGGATCGGGCGCCGGCAATGCGGCAAGCTCGTCCAGCATCTGGTCAATCCCGTCGGGATCGGACTGTTCGGGTGCGACTTTCATATCCATCATCCTTCATATCCAAGGGCGGCCACCCGCCCCTTCAAGGCCTTTGCAAGGGCGCGCTTTGCCCGTGCGGTCAGGCTTTCAACTGCCTCTACGCTGACCCCCAGTCGGTCCGCAATTTCCGGGTTCGACGCCTCTTCGAAATGGCGCAATGTCAGCGCCAGACGCTGGCGTTCTGGCAGTTCAGCGATGGCTTCACGCAGTGCGGCGTGGCGCGCTTGCTCCTGCAGACGTGCTTCCACACCGGGCACAGGATCTTCCGGTTCGGCCACATCGTCCAGCGCCACACCTGTCCTTGGACGTTTTCGCAACCGATCCGTGCATAGATTGGACACAACACGATACAGCCAGGTCGACACCTGCGCCTCACCCGTTCGCCAATCAGGCGCGATGCGCCATAGACGTAGCATCGCGTCCTGCACGACATCCTCTGCCTCGGCAACATCCCCCAGCATGCGAAAAGCCTGCGCATGGGCGCGCGGAACCAAACGCACGGTCAGTGCACGCGCAGCACCTGCATCTCCACGCGCATAACGGGCGAGCAATGTAGCGTCGTCCTCATCCGGGCGTGCGTCAAGTGGCATCGTCATAACTCCGACAACCTGCCCGGCCCCACCCCTGCAAACAAGGGGCGGGGCCGTACACCCTTAGTTATTGTCGCGCGACTTGCGGCCACGCTTGCGCATCTCTGCGCGGGCCTGCTCGAATTCTTCCGCCGAAATCCCACCGCTGTTGTCGGTATCAATCCGATCAAACATCCGGGCCGGGTCGCGGCGATTGTTCTGCAATTCCTCGGGCGACAGCTTGCCGTCCTCATTGGCATCCATACGGGCCAGAATGCGCTCGGCCCGAGCCTTGGCATTCTCGTTTACGCTGGCTTCCAGTTCGGACACCGAAAGGAACCCATCGCCATCCGTGTCCGTGGCTTCGAAGCGGGCTTGGCCGCTCGCCTGCATTTCCTGCAGGGTCACCTCGCCACTGCCATCGGCATCCAGGGCGGAAAAGTCCGGACCGCGGTCGCGGGCCATCGCCGACAATGTGGTCAATCCGACCGCCCCGGCGGCGATGGCTGCAATAAAAGTACTGCGTTTCATATGTCATACTCCGTTTTGCCTCAGGCGCGGCTGTTTGATTTCGCCGCCCTATGCAGCGTCAAACGGCAAACCAGACACATTCCGTCGAAAAAAATACACAACCGCCGAGTCGCACGTAACGCGGAACGCGACATCGGGACGCAAGGACAGATTGCGGCATTCCGTTTTGCGCGATGCGCCCCCATGTTCTGCGAGCGTCCAGAAAGGCAGATGCCATGCAGACCCAGCAAACAACGATTCCAGAAGAAGTCCAACGGCCCATGCGACCAGCGCTGATGCGTGGCTGGCAGCGGAAATGCCCACGCTGCGGCAACGGTCGGCTGTTGAAAGGGTACCTGAAAGTCGCGAGCGCCTGCCCCGTGTGCAAGCTCGACTACACCCACGCGCGCGCGGATGATGGGCCAGCATACCTGACAATCCTGCTGGTTGGACACCTCATGGCGCCGCTCCTGCACGTGGTCTTTGTCACATGGCGGCCCGAGCCGCTGGTGTTGTTCACGATTTTTGCAGTTGGCTGTGTGGGCTTGTCCCTCTACCTTTTGCCAAGGCTCAAAGGGGCCATCGTCGGGTTTCAGTGGGCGCGGTCGATGGGCGGCTTCGGCCGCGCCGGGTAGCACCTGCACCCCGGCGCCGACATCGGCCAAAGGGGTGATATGACCAAAATCGACAAGACCCAAATTCGGAATGCATCCACAGTCATCGTGCTGCGTGACAGGATGACAACGCCCCGTATCCTCATGGGACAGCGCGGCGCCAATGCAGCGTTCATGCCCAACAAATTCGTCTTTCCAGGTGGTGCGGTCGATGCAGGTGACCACGCCATACCGCTCGCGTCGACGCTCTTGTCGCCGAATGACACGCGTCTCGCAGAAGATGGTGAACCGCATCTCGGCCCAGCCCTCGCCGCAGCGGCGATACGCGAACTGTTCGAAGAAACCGGGCAGATCCTCGGACAACAGGGCAACTGGCCGGATGCGCCCCATGATTGGGCACAGTTCGCATCCGCAGGCTATCGCCCGCATGCAGCCCCGCTACAATTCGTCTTTCGCGCGCTGACCCCGCCAGGCCGCCCGCGCCGCTTTGACGCTCGGTTTTTTCTGATCGACGCACAGGACATTGCCTCGGACCTTGACGACTTCGGCTCCGCCTCGGATGAACTTTCACATCTGCAATGGATCGCCCTGGACGATGTCCGTGGTTTTGACATGCCGTTCATCACCGAAGTGGTTTTGGCCGAAATCGCGGCTCGCGTGACGGACCCCACTCCACCGGCAAGTGTGCCATACTTCAAGAACAATGATGAAGAGAGCCTGTTCCTTCGCCTGCGCGGCCGTCCCATGACGGACTAGATCGCGAGCACCAGCAACAGGATGGAGCTGAGTAGAACGGCCATGCCAATCCACTCCCGAGACGTGATCGCCTCTCGGAACAGCAACACGCTGACCAGCGCACTCATCACCAGTTCGATCTGCCCGACCGCCTTGACGTAAGCCGCGCTTTGCAGCGTGAAGGCAAAGAACCAGCAAAACGATCCGGCCATCGACATCAAGCCGACCCAGACGGCAACCTTGCGCGCGTTCCAAACGGCCCGGACCTGACCCGGATCACGCCACCGCAGCCAAAGAACCATAGCAACCGTTTGCATAGCAGTCACGGCGGTCAGCGTCAGACCCGCCCGCGCAATCGGATCATCCAGCCCGAGGCTGAGCGACGCCCCCCGGTAGCTGACGCCGGACACGGCAAACAGCAAACCTGCAGCCAGTCCCAGCCCGGTCGCCCGGTTGGCCATGTCGCGCCAGTCCCAACGCACAGGCTCAGGCGGGGCGGACAGCAGCAGAACTCCGACAAGGCCCAGACCGATGGCAGCGAAGCCCATCCAGCTGACCGCGTCCCCCAACACGATCCAACCCACCAGGACGGCTTGGATAACCTCTGTTTTCTTGAACGTGATGCCGACCGCGAAGTTGCGTGCCTTGAACAGGCTGACCGTGGCCACAGTCGCAAGGATTTGCGCCAGCCCCCCAACGGCTGCGAACGTCCAGAACTGCGGTCCAAACGCAGGCCAGATCGTGCCAGTGTTGCGCATGTAAAGCGTAATCAGAACGGCGATGAGCGGAGCGGAATACAGGAAACGGGCAAGCGTCGCGCCCGACGCGCTCAGGGTGCCAAGGGACAGTTGCCGCTGCAACATGAACCGCAGCGTCTGAAACATCGCCGCGACGACAGAAATGGGGATCCAAAGGGCCATGGCCCTCTATGGCGGCTCAGCGGTCCGAGGACCAGAGCGGATGCGGCACCGGATCTTTTACACGCAGGAAGTGCCGTACAAACACGTCCCTGTACGAGGCATAGCAATACCCCTCATTGCAGGACAGGTACCGATCACGGTTGGCCCGGTAGAGCGCGGGCAACCGGTACCACGGCACGCGCGGGTGCATGTGGTGGACGACGTGGAAGTTGTTGTTCAGGAACAAGAACGCAAGCAGTCCGCGATCTTCAACAATCACCGTGCGGCCCCGTGCGCGCTCATGCGCCTGATGCTCAAGAAAGGTGCGGATTTTCAACACGGACACCGCTGCGTAGCAGGCCGTCAGATAGACCCAGATCGGCATGGCGCTCAACCAAACGATGCACATAACTGCGAAAACGCCCGGCAGATGCACCAACCACCCACGCAGCACCTGCACATCACCAGCCCGGATCGCCCGCCAGTCCTCTCGCATGAAACTGACCTGCGCCACGACCGGCCCCAACAGCATACGCCCTGCAAGTGTGTTGTTCAGCGCAAGCACACCCCGCAAGAGGCGTGGCATCCGCCTCCACATTGCCGGATCAACATAGTTTGTTTCGGGATCATCATACGGATCGGTCAGGTTCGCATCCTGATGGTGGGCCAGATGCGTGTCACGAAAACGAAGGTACGGGATAAACAGCCCCGGATTGACGATCACAAGGGCCTCGCTTGCCAATCGGGACGGAAACGGATGGCCGTGCAGAACCTCATGGGTCAGCGATGCATGCAGAACAAGGGCGAACACCAGAACGCCCCATGCCCACCCAACAGGCAATGTCAGAAGGGCCAGTCCCCAAAGCGTCGTACACACCACCCACAGCCCCAAAGTGATCCACTCGACCTGCATCGGGCGATCAAAAGGCAAGCGTCGGGACGACCGGCGTGAGGGCATTGGCAGAGGCTCCGGGAAGTGATGCCGAACGCTATCGTGATCCCGTACCGCCGCGAATTCCGAATTAAGTTAACAATTTTGCCAATCGTTGATATTTATCACAACATGCCTGAAATTCTCGACAAACGCCTTCGAGCATCCCAATTCCGCACCCGCTTGGCCCGCGCCATGCAGGACCAGAACATGTCGCAAAGCGCGCTGGCCCGTCACATCGGCACCGACCGATCCACCATTAGCCAGGCCCTCGGTGATGATGGCGCGCGGCTGCCCGGCGCCCAGGTGGTCGGCGCCTGCGCCCAGGCGCTTGGCGTATCCGCCGACTGGCTGCTTGGCCTCTCCGATCGCCCCGAAAGCGCAGCAGCGTTAACAGCGGCCGCCCTTACGTGGACTGAAGCCCCCCGCGCTCTGATCGACGAACGCATCTTCTCATGGCACCAGGAAGCGGCAGGTTACAAGATCCGGCACGTCCCTGCGGGCCTGCCGGACATGCTCAAGACCCAAGAGATGTTAGAATGGGAATACGGCCCCCACCTCGGGCGCACCACCACGCAAGCCATCAACGCCTCCCGTGATCGGCTGAACTGGATGCGCGCGGCACAATCAGACTACGAAATCGCGCTGCCTCTGTATGAGCTGCACAGCTTCGCCGCAGGGACCGGCTACTACGCAGACCTGCCGACAGACACACGACACAGCCAGCTCGACCAGCTGCACGACCTAAGCACCCAGCTCTACCCAAGGCTGCGCATCTACCTCTTTGACCAGCGCAAGCTCTACTCGGCACCGATCACCATCTTCGGCCCTCTGCTCGCAGTGATCTACACCGGCGGCCACTACATGGCCTTCCGCGACCGTGAGCGGATCGAAACACTGTCCCTGCACTTCGACACGCTGATTAGGCAAGCCGCCATGACGGCCCGCGCCCTGCCCGATCACCTAGAAAGCCTGCGCAGCTTGATCCGCTAGCGCGGCACCCCCGGGTCGGCGGGCGGGCGTCTTTGCCAAAGGCAAACAGAGCCGCCCGACGATAACCCCGTCAGGGCCGTTGGCCCACCGCGCGCCCTGCCCCCTCCGGCACAGGCAAATCCGCATGAGCCGCAGCCAGACGCTCCAGCGCCGCAACAATCCCAACCGCAGGTTCGGATGGGCGGCGGGTCTCAAGGCTCACATGCAGCAGGAAATGCTCTCCCGTCGCCAAAAGCCGCTCGTCCTCATACATCTCATGGAACAGATGCAGCTTCTTGCCGACGCCCGCCAGAATCTGTGTGCGCACTTCGATCACCGTGCCCGCATGCACCTCATCCACATGACGAATATGCGTCTCGGCCGTGAAGTAGCTGCCGCCTGTCGCAATGTACTCCGCATCACAGCCAATCATCTCCATGAAACGGTCCGTTGCGTCGCCAAAGGCCTGCAGATACCGCGCCTCGTTCATGTGACCGTTATAGTCGGTCCAATCCAACGGCACGGCCCTGTGTACGGTCAGGATAGGTGCGGACACATCCTCCAGATCGTCGGCATGCGCTGCCAGAACAGTGCCCTCGCGCAACTGCGCCTCGTGGGCGTTCATCACAGCACCCGCGCCCCAATCATTGACCTTGAGCGCCCGCATCATGCCAACAAGATTGTCGTCCCGCGCCTTCAACATCTGGGTAATGGTCATATGCCCCGATTGCGCATCCGATTGACCAGCAATCAGATCCACCAACTCATCAGTAAACTCCGGCACATCCATCAGCTTGGTCCAGGGCCATTGCAGAGCCGGACCAAACTGCGCCATGAAATGACGCATCCCGGCATCGCCACCGGCGGTGCGGTAGGTGTCAAACAGCCCCATCTGCGCCCAGCGGATGCCAAAGCCCATGCGGATCGCCTCATCGATCTCCTCGGTTGTGGCAACACCGTCCTTGACCAGCCACAGCGCCTCGCGCCAGACAGCCTCAAGGAACCGATCCGCAATGTGCGCGTCGATCTCCTTGCGCACGCGCAAGGGGTAATGCCCAAGGGACCGCAGAATACCCTCGGCTTTCTCGACCAGCGCCATGTCCGTCGCCCGCGACGGCACAACCTCGATCAGCGGCATCAGGTAAACAGGGTTGAACGGGTGACAGACCATGATCTGCGCGGGCCGTGCCGCGCCCTCCTGCAACTCGCTGGGTTTAAAACCACTGGTCGACGAGCCGATGATCGCATCCGCAGGGCACGCCGCTTGCAGATCCGCCAGCACCTTGTGCTTGATGTCCAACCGTTCCGGCACGCTTTCCTGTATCCACGTCACGTCAGCGACCGCCTCGGCCAGATCAGCGTGAAAGGTCAGCCGCCCCTCGGGGGGCAAGGCCACATCCGTCAGGCTCGGCAACGCCCGCCGTGCCTGCGCCAACACCGGGGCCAGCGTCGCCTCGGCGTTCGGATCAGGGTCAAACACCCGCACATCCCACCCGTTCAGAATGAACCGCGCGGCCCAGCCGCCACCAATCACCCCGCCGCCGATGATCGCCGCTGTTCTTACTGCACCGTTGCCCATGTTTCTGTCCGATATCCGTTAAAGTCCAAAACCTGCTCTGCCGCGCGGATCTGATCTGCCCGCCGTTTTCCAACGCGCGTCACCACAAAACCGAACCGTCCGTCGGGGTTCCCCAATGCCGCCGTGTTGTGATCAGGGTCGATCCATACGACCCACAGATCGCGCGTGGTCGTGTCTTCGTAGGTGATCTCTAAAATACCGCGCCCAAGTGGCTTCACGCGCCCGTCGCGTGTTACCCCCGTCTCGCTCAACTCCTGCCATAGACCATCCGCGACTTCGAACCCTGCCAGCGCCCACTCCCCAGCGCCCGCCCTTTCGACCTGCCACCGCCCGTCAAACCGCGCCTCTTCGAACCGGCTGATGGCGCCGATTGGCACGGTCGGGTTGCGCAGCAATTGAGGATCATTCGAAGGCGCAGGCGCACAGGCAGCCAACCACCCTATTGCGCAAAGGTTAATGATCAGGAGCCAAAGCGTCCGTTGGGGGTGCACAGGGGGTGCACGCCTGGTGCACGGGGGGTGACACCCTGTCATCACCCTTTCGGCGCCCGTTTTGTCAGCCCCAGTTTCTCGCGCACTTCGGCTGGTCCAATGACTCGCGCGCCCATGTTTTCAATGATGGTGCCCGCCCGTTCGACCAACTGCCAGTTCTGCGCCAGCTCCCCCTTGCCCAGCCACAGATTGTCCTCAAGACCCACGCGCACATTGCCGCCCGCCAGTACCGCCGCCGCGACATAGGCCATCTGATTCCGCCCAAGCGAGAAAGCGGAAAACGTCCAGTCATCCGGCACGTTGTTGACCATCGCCATAAAGGTATTCAGATCATCCGGCGCGCCCCAAGGCACGCCCATACACAGCTGCACCAGCGCGGGCGCATCCAGAACACCATCCTTAACCAGTTGTTTTGCATACCATAAATGGCCTGTGTCAAAGGCTTCGATCTCGGGCTTCACACCCAGTTCTGTCATCATCCGACCCATGGCTGTCAGCATGCCGGGGGTGTTGGTCATCACATAATCAGCCTCGGCAAAATTCATTGTGCCGCAATCCAGAGTGCAAATCTCTGGCAGGCATTCCGCCACATGCGCAACCCGTTCAGAGGCCCCGATCATGTCGGTTCCGTTGTCTTTCAGCGGCAGCGGGGCCTCGGTATTCCCAAATACCATATCACCGCCCATTCCGGCCGTCAGGTTCAGGACAACATCAACATCCGCATCCCGGATGCGATCCGTAACCTCGCGATAATACTCGAGTTTACGGCTCGGCACCCCGGTCTCGGGATCGCGCACATGGCAATGCACAACGGCCGCACCGGCCTTGGCCGCAGCGATCGCACTGGTCGCAATCTCTTCAGGACTGCGCGGTACATGAGGGCTACGGTCCTGCGTGGCGCCCGATCCGGTGACGGCACAGGTTATGAAAACCTCACGGTTCATGGTCAGCGGCATGTGTCCCTCCTTGCATTCGCGTGCACTCTGCCATTCTTTGGGAACAAGACTTGTCAAAAAGCGAATCCAGATGACAAAAACCGTAGTTCTAGCACTGCAGAACACAAACACCTTGTCTCTTGCCGCCGCAGTGGATCCACTGCGCGCCGCCAACAGGCAGTCAGAGAAAACGCTCTATGATTGGAGCTTCGCGACACCGGCAAATGAGGACGTGCACCTGACCAGCGGCTTGATGGTGCCTGCAGCCCCGCTGCAACGGATCACACCATGCGACCTGCTGATCCTTGTGGCTGGCTTCGACGTGCTCGCTCAGGCCACGCCATCCCTGCTATCCAGCATTCGACGGCTCACCACGCCTGCGACGGTACTGATGACCATTGATGGTGGCGCATGGCTTGCAGCGAAAGCTGGCTTGCTCGATGGTCACACAGCCACAACTCACTGGGAGGATTTGGCCGAATTCACCGCAAGCTTTCCAGACGTCACGTTGCAGAACGCACGGTTTGTCACATCGGGCAACAGGTGGACGAGCAGTGGCGCGGCGCCAACCCTCGACATGATGTTGCAACTAATCGAGGTGCAGCACGGCACATCGCTCTCTGCAAGGGTGGCCGCTGGGTTCATCCACACCCGTGCCCCGTCCGCGACCGATCCTCAGATCCGGCACCCTGATATACGCCAGCACAGCGCGCTGACGCGCAGGGCACATGCAATGATGGAAAACGCGCTAGACGTACCGCTGCCCATCCCGGCGATTGCAAAGCAACTGGGACTCAGCACCCGCAGTCTGCAACTGCACTTCCGCCAAGTGCTTGGAGTTAATCCTAAAACGCACTACCTCACTCTTCGGTTGGCCGAAGCGCATCGGCTGATCAAACATACGGACGCACCGCTTCACAGCATTGCTCTCATGACTGGGTTCGGGTCTCAATCCAGCCTTGCCCGAGCACATACGAACATGTACGGGAAAAGCCCACGCAAGACACGTGCTACACGTCACTTCGCCTCGTAACTCGGCTAAGACACCCGCCGTACTGAACAACTGGGTTGGCTCGCACCGCGTTCCGTTTCCCCGAGGGGAAGGCCAGGTTGGGGGTCACCGAAAGTCGAACGCGTCAGCGCGCTGGTATCAATACGGCATTGGATGCGCGCGGTGTGCGGCATCCAGATCAGCCATCACCTCGTCGCTTAGCTTCAATTCAGCCGCACCAATAGCTACCTCAAGCTGCTCCAAAGTCGTGGCGCCAAAGATAACCGAGCACATGAACGGACGCGTCACACACCAAGCCAAAGACATCTGGCTGGGATCAAAACCGTGCTTGCGGGCAACGGCCAGATAGGCTTCCACCGCTTCAAAGGCGCGTTCGGTCTTGCGCCCCCCAAGATCGGCGTTCAGGCTCAGACGCGATCCGGCGGGTACGGCACCCCCTTGATACTTGCCGGTCAAAAGGCCTGTTGCCAAAGGCGAGAAGGACAAAAGTCCCACGTCCTCATTCACTCCGAGTTCGGCCAGATCGGTGTCATATAGACGGCACATGAGCGAATATTCATTCTGAACGGATGCCACCCGCGGCCCACCCGTTTGCTCAGCAGCAGCAAGCCAAGCGGCAGTGCCCCATGCGCTCTCATTCGACAGGCCAAATGCGCGGATGGTGCCCCGATCCACCTCCCGCTGCAGCGCACCAAGGCAATCCGCCATGTTCTGGCGCACAGCTGCCGGATCCTGCCCGGAGGGATCGTAGCTCCAGTTCTGCCGGAACATGTAACTGCCGCGGTTCGGCCAGTGGAACTGGTACAGATCAATGTAATCGGTTTGCAGACGGCGCAACGACCCTTCAATTGCCTCCGGGATACTGGCTCCGGTGATGTCAGCACCATCCCGAACGTGGCGCATACCTGCACCGGAGTGCTTTGTTGCAAGGATCATGTCGTTGCGCGCACCGCCGCGCTCGAACCACAGACCAATGATTTCCTCGGTCCGGCCCACGGTTTGAGCGCTTATGGGGTTTACTGGGTACATCTCGGCCGTGTCGACAAAGTCGATGCCGGCCGCAAGCGCGCGATCAATCTGGGCGTGACCCTCGTCGGGTGTGTTCTGCGTACCCCAGGTCATCGACCCCAGGCATAGGGCCGACACTTCGATCTCCGTACGGCCAAGCTTGCGTCGTTCCATGTCGGACCCTCCAGTTTCATCTGACCGACCCTAGCGGCCGGAACCTTGGGAACAAGTCAAAAATCCAACGTGATTTATGCAGATCAGAATTGAGAACATAGCAAGAACACGCTACCGTATAGATATGCCCTTGCCCACGTCACTTGCCCACCGCATCCAATCACGCACGCGCACCTGCCTGCCACTGCTGTCCGAAGGGGCACAACACGGGCTTGGGCACGGGTTGGAAATGGGCCGGGTGCATGAGGCGTGCGGCCCCGCCCGCCACCGCCTTGCCCTATGGTTGGTGGCACAAACCACAGGACCGGTGATCTGGATTGTCCCGGATTGGAGCACGGAACATCTGAACCCATGTGGCATGATGCCGTTTATCGATCCGACACGGCTGATCATGGTCCACGCAAAACAAACGGACGATATGCTCTGGAGTATGGAAGAAGTGTTGCGCGCAGGCATCGCCCCCCTTGCTGTCGCGGATATGCCCGGTCTTCCGGGACTGACACCTGTCCGGCGCATGCATCTGGCGGCTGAAAACGGGGGGATAGGCAAAGGCATCACCCCGCTAGGGCTGCTACTGACACCTGGTATGGGCGGCGCACAGGGGGTTGAAAGCCGCTGGCACGTTGCCCCTGATCACCGGGGCAGCCAAGGTCGTTGGCGACTGACACGGCTGCGTGCACGCGCCGCCCCCGAACAGACATGGGAAATCAATCACCATTCGGGTCATGCCCTGCCCCGCATCTCAGGATCGATCAAGGCTGCGTGAGTCGCGAATAAACCGGAAGTCGGCGTGTTACCTTTGCACAAGAGACCTGCAAAGGACATGACCATGAATCGCCGCCACCTGCTGCTTTGTGCCCTCGCCACACTAACCCCACGCGCTGGCTGGGCCGCCCCCACCCCCTATCGCCTTGGTCCCGGCGGCGCGACGATCACCTACACATTCACGCTGAACGGTGCACCGGTCAAAGGAACGGTCCCCGTCAGCCAAGCTGATCTGACCGTCGACCCCAGCAATCTGGGCAAGTCAACCGCTCTTGTCAGCGCCGACGTGCGACGCGCCCGCACCGGGTTGATCTTCGCGACCGAAGCCCTGAAATCCCCCTCCGTTCTTGACGCCAATACCCATCCCACCGCCCGCTTTCGATCCACCCGCGTCACACTGGGACCGGGCGGACGTCTCTCAAACGGCGCCGCGCTCGAAGGCGACCTGACGTTGCGTGGTGTCACGCGCCCGGTCCGCTTCGATGCAGGCCTGTTCCGCGCCCGTGACAGTACTGCGGAGGACTTCAGTGCTCTTACAGTCATGCTCAGAGGCCGTGTCGACCGGCGCGACTTTGGCGCGACAGGCTACGCCGATCTTGTCGAAAACAGCGTGGGCATCGACATCCTCGCTGAAATCGCAGTGGCTGGCTAAAAAACGACGCGGGCCGGTCGAATACCCGCTAGGCATGTGACCCGACTCGCGCCACAAGGAGCAGGCAATGCGTATGCTGATCTCCTTCGCGGCCCTGTTTCTGTCGGTCATTCTACTGCAACTCAGCTCGGGCGCCTTGGGTCCACTTGATGCGCTCTCGGGTCTGGCACTCGACTTCACACGACAAGAGATCGGTCTGCTGGGGTCGGCCCACTTCCTGGGATTCTTCATAGGGTGCTGGTGGGCGCCGCGCCTGATGGGCAGCGTGGGACACAGCCGCGCTTTTGCTGCCTTTACCGCCGCCGGGGCCATAGGGTTGATCGCCCACATGATGATCGTGGATCCGGTGGCGTGGGCGGTCATGCGGGTCGCATCCGGCATGTGTGTTGCGGGTTGTTACACCGTGATCGAAGCATGGCTGCAATCCAAGGTCACCAACACCACGCGCGGCCGGACAATGGCAGTATACCGGGTGATGGATATGGGCGCGTCACTGGCCGCACAGCTGGTGATCGGCATTCTCGAACCGGCAAGCTACGTCAGCTACAATCTGCTTGCCATCGTATGCTGCGCAGCGCTCCTTCCACTGACCCTGACCAAGGTGAAACAACCTGAGACACCCAGCGCCCCGCGCCTGCGCCCCATGCTGGCAATCGAGCGCTCGCCACTTGCTGCCGCCGGGGTCGTGGTGGCCGCACTGTCGAGCGCATCCTTCCGCATGGTCGGCCCCATCTACGGTCAAGAGGTTGGACTGACCGCACAGCAAATCGCATGGTTCATGGCGGCGTTTGTCTTTGGGGGAGCCCTTGCGCAGTACCCCGTGGGATGGCTCGCTGACAAATACGACCGCCGCTGGGTACTGATCTGGTTGTCGGCAACAGCGGTGGGCAGCTGCGCCATCACAGCTCTGGCCACCGGCCTAGATACGACGGGCATCATGCTGACGGCTGGGTTCTTTGGCCTGACAACCTTTCCTATTTACTCGGTTGCAGCAGCGCACGCCCACGACTTTGCCGACGCATCGGAACGGGTTGAGCTGTCAGCCGCACTGATGTTCTACTTCGCACTTGGGGCCATTGCCGCCCCTCTCACGGCCTCGGCCCTGATCGACGCCTTCGGCCCGCCTGCGCTTTTTGCGATGATCGCGGTGGGGCACGGTGTTCTGATCGTATTCGGGCTCGCCCGGATGCGCGCCCGCGCCGCACCGACCGAGCGCACACGCTATATCTACGCGCCGCGCACATCCTTCCTGATCGGTCGTTTGACAGGGCGCAGTCGCGACAACAAGTAACAGGCCTTTTCCACCGGGCATCGCGCTGCTACATGGGCCGCAATCATGCAAAGGCCCATCATGCAGCGTCATCTGATCACGTCCGCGATTCCCTACATCAACGGAATCAAGCACCTCGGCAACCTCGTGGGCAGCCAGTTGCCCGCAGACCTATATGCCCGCTACCAGCGCGCGCGTGGAAACGAGGTTCTGTTCTTGTGCGCGACCGACGAGCACGGCACCCCGGCAGAGCTGGCCGCAGCCAAGGCCGGAAAACCGGTGGCCGAATACTGCGCTGAAATGCACACAATCCAGGCCGAGATCGCCAAAGGATTTCGCTTGTCCTTTGACCATTTCGGGCGGTCGTCCTCGGCTCAGAACCATGCGTTGACCCAACATTTTGCCGGGCGGCTGGCCGACGCTGGACTGATCCGTGAGGTTACCGAAAAGCAGGTCTATTCCAACGCCGATGGCCGTTTTCTTCCCGACCGGTACATCGAGGGGACGTGCCCCAATTGCGGCTATGACAAGGCGCGCGGCGACCAGTGCGAGAATTGCACGAAACAACTGGACCCAACCGACCTGATCGATCCGCGCAGCGCCATATCCGGCTCCACCGACCTGGAAGTGCGCGAGACCAAACATCTCTACCTGCGCCAATCGGCGCTCAAGGATGATCTGGACGCTTGGATCGACAGCAAAACCGATTGGCCCGTTCTGACAACCTCAATCGCCAAAAAATGGTTGCATGATGGTGATGGCCTGCAAGATCGAGGGATCACACGGGACCTGGACTGGGGCATTCCCGTGCGTCGCGGCGATGCAGATTGGCCCGGGATGGAAGGCAAGGTGTTCTATGTCTGGTTCGATGCCCCCATCGAGTACATAGCCTGCGCCGGCGAATGGGCGGATGCGAAGGGGGGGGCGGACTGGGAGCGCTGGTGGCGGACCGACAAAGGCGCAGAGAATGTTCGCTATACCCAGTTCATGGGCAAGGACAACGTGCCGTTCCACACGCTCAGCTTCCCTGCCACCATCCTTGGTTCGGGCGAGCCGTGGAAGATGGTCGATCACCTCAAGTCGTTCAACTACCTGAACTATGATGGCGGTCAATTCTCAACCAGCCAGGGGCGTGGTGTGTTCATGGATCAAGCGTTGGAGATCTTGCCGGCCGACTACTGGCGCTGGTGGTTGTTGTCGAACTGCCCGGAAACATCAGATTCCGAATTCACATGGGAACTGTTCCAACAAGGCGTGAACAAGGACCTCGCGGACGTACTTGGCAATTTCGTGAGCCGCGTCACAAAGTTTTGCCGCTCAAAGTTCGGAGAAGTCGTACCCGAAGGTGGGGCTTATGGCGCCCGGGAAGATACGTTGATCACAGAACTGGATACCCGTATCGCGCGCTATGCCCAGATGATGGAGGCCATGGAGGTGCGCAAGTCGGCACAAGAGCTGCGCGCCATCTGGGTGGCAGGGAACGAATACCTGCAGGCAGCCGCTCCTTGGACCACCATCAAGGAAGACCCCGAGACAGCCGCCATGCAGATCAGGCTTGGTCTGAACCTGATTGCTCTTTATGCCACGCTGTCCGCGCCCTTCATTCCAGATGCGGCTTCGCAGATGCAAGCCGCCTTGAAGTTTGAAGACACGCAATGGCCGGGCCGTGCGTCAGATGCTCTTGACAGCTTGCCGCATGGGCACTGTTTCAGCGTTCCCGAAAACCTGTTTGCCAAGATAAGCGACGACGACAGGCAAGCCTGGCAAGACCGCTTTTCTGGGGTCCGTTCGTAAAGACGACTCGCGCGGCCGACGTGCAAAGGACGCGTGGTTGAACCCTTGTGTCCTGTAGTTGTGCTGGATGGAAATTCATCGGACACATGCTCTAAAACGGGCCAAAGCTTGGATAAGAGTGCGGCGCATGTTGCGGTGGAAATTACTCTCTCCGGCGGGCCGGAACCACCGTCTTTGACCACACTCCATCACGTGGCTCGATACAGACCACGGCGGGCAAAAAGAATTTAGAACTCTTCCCATCCCGTTGACTCGGCCACATCATCGGTCGGCAATTCAACCGCTAGGGCACCATTCACGACCAATGCCTGTGCCACGGTTGGCTGTGCAGCGGCGCTTGTTGCACTTTGAACATTTTCAAGACGGGCAATACCGATTTTGAATTGCGCAACGGCATCTGCAAGTGCGTCCGCCTCACCGGTCAGTGCGTGACTTGCCGCCGTCGTTTCCTCAAACATCGCTGCATTCTGCTGGGTGACATGATCAAGCTCATTCACAGCGGCGTTGATCTCGTTCAATCCAGCCGATTGTTGACGCGCAGAGGCTGCAATTTCGGCCATGCGTTCAGAGATATCCGCAACAGATGACACAATTGTCGACAAGGCCGTCCCCGTCCGGTCCACCAGTTCGACACCATGCTGCACCTGTTCACCACTCGTGGAGATCAACATGTTGATTTCACGCGCCGCGTCAGAGGATCGTTGTGCAAGAGCACGCACCTCGGTCGCCACCACAGCAAAACCGCGACCGGCCTCACCGGCACGAGCCGCTTCCACTCCCGCGTTCAGCGCCAACAGGTTAGTCTGGAAAGCGATGTCGTCGATCACGGAGGTGATCTTGGAAATCTCATGCGACGATGCCTTGATCCCGCCCATAGCAATCACGGCCTGGCGCGCAATGTCGCCACCCTGCTCCGCATTGCGCTGCGCATCTTCGGAAGTTTTGCTTGCTGCATCTGCTCCTTCAGCAGCCGAGCGCACGGAAGATGTCAGTTCGTCCAATGCCGCAGCCGTCTCTTCGAGGGTGGCAGCCTGCCTTTCCGTACGGCGCGACAAGTCATCAGCCGCGCTGGTGATCTCTGTCGTCTCACTGCGAATTGAATCCACGTTCTGCATCACAGTTGTCATGGCATGGCGCAAGCTGAGCAATGCGCCATTAAAATCCAACCGCAGCTTCTCGTAATCCTCGGGAAACGGCTCGGTCAGCTCAAGTGTCAGATCCCCCTCCGACAAGCATTTCAAACCTTGCCCCAAGGCCGCGACAACAGTGGCCTGCTCGTGCGCGATTTGCGCTTGATGATCTCTTGCATCCCGGACCTCCAACTCGGCTTCAGTCACATCCGTGCCGATCAAGATGCAGCGTTCGATTATTGCCTCCTCGGAGCGCACACATACGAAACCGCCATCTATGACCAGCCGTCGTCCATCTGCTCGGGTCAGATCAATCTTGCCATGCACGCTCTCTCCTTCTGTCATAGCAAGAAGAACATTGTCTGGAATCTTCGGATCAGGTTGATCTGCAGCAACCAAACTGGCCAATGTTACGTCACACAGGTCGGCAGGATCGACGTCAAGGCGTTTGGCAGCCACGCCATTAACACCAGAGCAGCGACCGCCGCCGTCGAACTCGATACGCATCTGCGTGCTGTCTATTCCTCCCAACAATGCGGCATCGCGTTGCGCAATCGTCTGATCCGACCATTCAACAACAGCACCAATCATTCTGCCCATATGATCTGTGGCCTGGCTCAGATTGATACGCACATGCCGCTCACCAATACGCAAAACGGTGCTGTTGTCATCGGGGCGACCGATGTTGCTCAAGTCACTCAGCAGGCCTGCAAGGCCATCCATCTCGCCAAGCCCAGCCCCCATCCATGTGTCGTGCCGCACACCCGGCCACAGCGCCTCCAGATCCGGCAACAGGCTGTTCAGAAGAGTGGTGCAGGCAGGATTGACGAAAATGATCTTATTGTTCTCATCCACCATCATCATCGGCGCAGTTGATCCCTCGAACGCTGCACCCTTGAATGCGCTTTCACGCTGGCCTTTATCGGCCTTGGCCAATGTCGATCTGAATCCATCAAGCCGCCGCGCCATATTGCCGATTTCATCACCACGCTTGGTGCCCGGTACATCGGTCTTGTATTCTTTCCGAGCAATCGCCGACATTGCCTCGGCCAACCCATTCAACGGGCGCGATGCATCATACCAAGTGTATGTGATTATAAGGGCCATCGCGAGAACGAAGACAGCGGTTGCGACGGCGACCGCCATCATCTGATTACGCGCAAGAAGTGTCACTATCTGAGCGTCATCCCAAGCTGAGACCACCGCCCCTGCTACGGCGTCTTCGGGCCCGAATTTGACCGGATATGCGACCACAAGCCCATCTGCAGATATGGACACTTCGCCGGTCTCAATCGCACTGATGGCAAGTTGCATCGCATCCGGCGCGAGGACTTCCATCCCCGGACTTCCGAACATTAGTGCTCCAGCGGAGTCCACAACCAATGCCCCCTGCACCTCAGGTTCAGCAGCCGCGATGACACTCTCAGTGATTTGAGCAACGGCGAAATCGTTTCCGAACTTGATTGAACCGCCCATCTGCATGGCCAAGAGTTCGGTCACATTCTGCGCGCGGGAGGAAAGTTCAGAATGCAAAAGCTTGCGCTGCGCCGAATAGTCAAATGACACCATCGCCGCAAGAACAGAGAGCGTCACCAAGGCCGTCATGAACACCGCCTTCGCCATCAAAGTATTCAAGCGAGGCAGAACAGGCAGGCTACGACCAGTGATTTGCATGACATGATCCTTAGCATTGCGCGCGGCAAAGCCTACTGCCGCGACGTGGACTGAACCATGTCCTTAAGTCACGGCGCTTACCTCGGCCTTAATGCTGGCAGGCAACTCCATCCCTAAATTGTGGAAAATTTGAACGAGCCCGAAGCAGAAATGGCGCTGTACCATGTTTCGTTCTGGTCCTTTGCACGTCCAAGCACGCTCAGGGTGCACTTCTCCGATGCAAAGCTTGGGCAGAAGACAAGGAGAAACGGTTGTCACTTATTGGTGCGGACGGCGGGACTCGAACCCGCACGATCATACGATCGAGAGATTTTCTTACCTGCTACGGCTTTCGCCGCCGACGCAATCGCGCCGTTTGTGGTCTGGACTATCCCTTCACCATCACCGATTGCTCGGCCTTAGGTGCTGCCCGTCTAGTCTCTACACCTTCCGACAGGGACGACCCCTTGATCGGCTTGGCTCGGGATTGGCATGGGCCGTGCTTGGCCGTTAGCTTTCCCCGAATTTGAGCAGTTCTACTCCCGAGGTTTCCCCCGAGGCACTCAAAACATGGTCTAAGTCTCTTGTGTCTACCGATTCCACCACGTCCGCATCTGTTCGGGACGTTGCCATAGATTTATGGCGTTGACCACGGTGGTTTCGCTCAAGATTGCCATGCTGTTCATCTGACGTCACACCCTGTCGCAAAAGCAGCCTTCTCATTGAAGTCGCAAGTTTTATTCGCGCTGCGACAGTGCAGGATGCACATACTAAGACTTAAGAAGCCAGTGCGCGCGGTGCTCACCTTTCAGGCTGCGATCACAATTCCTGACCTTCAGGGCCCAGGGGTGCACCGTCCGCCAGCAAATGGCGCTCGGACAGCCACGGATTGTTCTCCAACGCCTGCTCAAGCTGATCGCGCGCCTCGTCCCGACGGCCGAGGTTCATAAGTGCCAGTGCGCGGCCCGACTGCGCGCCTACGTGGTTCGCGGACAACTCAAGCGCACTGTCAAGATCGGTCAGCGCGGCGCCGAAGTCCTCCCGCAGAAAGCTGATAAAGGCACGCTGGTTATAGCCTTCGGCATAGTCCGGGCAATAGCGCACCAAAGTGTCAAAACTGTCATACGCGCCCGCAAAGTCGAAGCTGCCACGCTGGCGCATCCCAAGGTCCAACACGTCCTGCGCCGCAGCATCCGGTGCACGTAACCACAGCTGCCACATCCTGTCTGACACGGCTTGCCCGCTGCGTTCGTCGGGCGCAGCGTTGGCCTCGTTAATCAGAACCTCCAACTCGACCGAGATATCGGGCGCTGGCGGGCAGGTCTCGGCCCATGCAGGGGTGGAAAACAAAAGGACGGCGATCACATATCTCATCAACGCAAGGATGATGCACAGAGCTGAACGGTCAAGCCAAATAATCAGTCAAGCCCGGGCAACATAACCTCCTTGACGGCTTCCATTGCTACATAGGTCGACGTAGAGGCAACATGCGGCAGGCTCGAAATCACGTCCCCCAGAAACTGGCGGTACTGCGCCATGCTCCGGGTGCGGACTTTCAAAAGATAGTCGAAATGGCTTGCAATCATATGCGCTTGCTCAATCTCGGGGATCTGCTGAACGGCGGTATTGAAAGCGCGCAGCGCAGCCTCGTGGGTATCACTCAAACGCACTTCGACGAAGGCAACGTGATCCAATCCCAGTGAAATCGGATCAAGGAGTGCGCGATACCCCATGATGATCCCAGCCTTCTCCAGTCGTCGCAGTCTTGCCTGTGTAGGAGACTTCGACAGACCAATCCGGGTCGCAAGATCCGTGATGCTGATGCGACCATCTTCGGCAAGGGCTGTCAGAATCGATTGGTCAAGCTTGTCCAACGCCTTCGGTCCCTTGGTTTGTATGCTTGTGCCAAAACTATTCATTTGTTCTGTCATTTTTGCCAACTTCAATCATTCTGACCGGCCAACCGGTGATATACTTATCTAAATGGAAAAGGAAAGCGCCATGGTACGTGAAATGAACCTTGAGCAATCCGCATCGCTTGATGAGGGTATGTATGCGGACCCCGATGCCGTTCTGGCCGACCTGATCCGGACGGCCAACTTGTCCACTGCAGACCGCAAATCGATCTGCGCGCGCGCCGCCGACTTGGTGACAGGCATCCGCACCCAGGCAGCACCCGGATTGATGGAAACATTTCTGGCCGAATACGGTCTGTCGACCGACGAAGGTGTCGCGCTCATGTGTCTGGCCGAGGCGCTCTTGCGCGTGCCGGACGCCGATACGATCGACGCGTTGATCGAGGACAAGATCGCGCCATCGAACTGGGGCAAGCACCTGGGTCATTCGACATCGTCACTGGTGAATGCGTCGACATGGGCACTGATGCTGACGGGCCGCGTGCTGGACGATGACCAACCGGGGCCCATCGGCCACCTGCGCGGGGCCATAAAGCGTCTGGGCGAACCGGTTATCCGCGCTGCCGTATCCCGCGCCATGAAAGAGATGGGCCGACAGTTTGTGCTGGGCGAAGACATTGACAGCGCGATGGACCGTGCCGCCGGAATGGAGGCCGAGGGTTTCACCTATTCCTACGACATGCTGGGCGAGGCGGCGCTGACAGACGCGGATGCACGGCGCTACCATCTCAGCTACTCGCGCGCCATCTCGGGCATCGCGCGGGCCTGCACCAGCGCGGACATCCGTGAGAACCCCGGCATCTCGGTCAAGCTCTCGGCTCTGCACCCGCGCTATGAGCGCGCGCAAGAGGCCGCCGTGATGCGTGACCTCGTACCGCGCCTGCGTTCTCTGGCCTTGCTGGCTGCATCGGCGGGAATGGGACTGAACGTGGACGCGGAAGAGGCGGACCGCCTGTCGCTTTCCCTTCAGGTCATTGATGCGGTCCTGCGAGAAAATGCACTGGCCGGATGGGACGGGTTCGGCATCGTGGTTCAGGCCTATGGTCCCCGCGCAGGCACGGCCATCGACGCGATCCATGACATGGCCACACGCCACGACCGCAAGCTGATGGTGCGGCTGGTCAAAGGCGCCTATTGGGATACCGAGATCAAGCGCGCGCAGGTCGAAGGTGTTGAAGGCTTTCCCGTGTTTACACGCAAGGCGGCGACGGATGTGTCCTACATCGCCAATGCCCGCAAACTGCTGGGTATGACGGACCGCATCTATCCGCAATTTGCCACGCACAACGCACATACGGTCGCTGCGATCCTGCATATGGCCGATGAACAACCCTTTGAATTCCAACGTCTGCACGGGATGGGCGAAGCACTGCACAGCATGGTGCTGCGCGACAACAGGACCCGGTGCCGGATCTATGCGCCTGTGGGGGCACATCGGGATCTGCTGGCTTACCTTGTGCGGCGGCTCTTGGAGAATGGTGCCAACTCCAGCTTCGTGAACCAGATTGTAGACGAGGATGTGCCGCCCGAAATTGTCGCAGCCGATCCGTTCGAAGCGCTGGCAGACAGCGCGATCACCATCCCCGACGGGCCTGCCCTGTTCGCGCCGGAACGTCGCAATTCCCAAGGGTTCGACCTGACGCACACACCGACCCTTGCAGGGGTCGAAAAGGCCCGTCAGGGCTTTGCCGGGCATCAATGGGATGCAAGGTCGCTCACCGTCAGCGTCTGCGATGGCGCGCCAAGGCAGATTCTTAACCCCGCGGACCCACAGGACGTGGTGGGCAACGCGATATGGGCCAAACCAAACATGGTGCATCAGGCTTTTGCTGACGCGGAACAGTGGTCCGCACCACCCGAAGTCCGGGCCCGCATCCTGACCGCCGCCGCCGATCTTTACGAAGCGCATTTTGGCGAACTGTTCGCGCTTCTCGCCCGCGAGGCGGGCAAGACACTGCAAGACGCCGTCGCCGAGCTGCGCGAAGCGGTGGATTTCCTGCGCTACTACGCAACGCAAGCAGACGGCTTGTCGCCAGCAGGTACGTTTGTCTGTATTTCCCCGTGGAACTTCCCATTGGCCATCTTTACCGGCCAGATCGCGGCAGCCCTGAGCGCTGGCAACGCCGTTCTCGCCAAATCGGCAGAGCAGACATCACTGATCGCATATCGCGCCATCGACCTGTTGCACGAGGCCGGGGTTCCACGCGCCAGCCTGCAGTTGCTGCTTGGGGCTGGCGACGTCGGTGCGGCGCTCACAGGGCACCCGGATGTCAACGGCGTTGCCTTCACAGGCTCGACCGAGACCGCATTGCGCATACGGGCAAACCTTGCCGACCATGCAGCACCCGGCACACCTCTGATCGCCGAAACCGGGGGGCTGAACGCGATGATTGTCGACAGCACCGCCCTCCCCGAACAAGCCGTACGCAGCATCGTTGAAAGTGCATTCCAATCTGCGGGTCAGCGCTGCTCCGCCCTGCGATGCCTCTATGTGCAAGAGGACATCGCCCCGCATCTGACCGAGATGCTGATCGGCGCGATGGACGCTTTGCGGATTGGCGCGCCGTGGCACCTGGCCACCGATGTGGGCCCGGTCATAGATGCAGAAGCGCAGGCAGGCATCGACACCCATGTCGCGACAGCGCGAACCGAGGGGCGCCTGCTGCACCAGCTCAAAACCTCGACCGAGGGGCATTTCGTGGCACCGGCCCTCATCCGCGTCGAGGGGATCGACGACATCGAGCGCGAAATCTTCGGACCCGTTCTGCACATCGCGACCTACAAGGCCCAAGCGCTGGACGCAGTCATCGATGCGATCAACAAGACAGGCTATGGCCTGACCTTTGGACTACACACGCGCATTGACGACCGAGTGCAGCATGTCACGGACCGCATCGGGGCGGGCAACATCTATGTCAATCGCAACCAGATCGGGGCCATCGTGGGCAGTCAGCCATTCGGTGGGCATGGTTTGTCTGGGACCGGACCCAAGGCAGGCGGACCGGATTACCTGCTACGATTCCGGGCAAAGACACGCGCGACATCATCCGGGTCGTGGGCCAAACCCGCCGCATTGCCAGCACTACCCCAAACCTCCCAAACGCTACAGGACAGCACAGCACTTCCCGGCCCCACAGGCGAATCCAACGTGCACAGCCGCCACCCGCGACCCGCATTGCTTTGTGCCGGTCCCGGACCAGAGGCGGCGGCAGCGCAGATGGCCGTTGTGACGGCGCTGGGCGGCACCGCTGTGATGGCGACAGGCGATATTGATCCACAACGGCTGACCGATGGCCCCGCCTATGGTGGTGTGATCTGGTGGGGTGAGGTTGACGCAGTGAGCGCCAAATTGGAAAAGGCACTTGCCAAACGCAATGGGCCGATCATCCCCTTGATTACGGGTCAACCGGACAGAGCGCATGTCTTCGTCGAACGGCACGTGTGCGTGGACACCACTGCCTCAGGCGGGAACGCGGCACTGCTTGGCGCGGCCAGTTGACAACAACGCAGCAGGAACAAAAAACGGACCGGAAACCGTCAGGGTTTCCGGCGTCAGCGCATCCTTCACGCGGACATACGATCCGTTCGAATGGCATTCTGCCAAAGGATTAGAACGGGCACTGAGAGTTCGAGGAACATGGCGCCCGTCATGATCGCATCCGGTTGACCAACGGTGAGCCAAGACAACAGACGCCCCAAACCACCAACAAAAATGGTCAATGCAATCATACGAAACAGAGTTGTCGCTCGGTCGATGCGCGGGATCGCATACCAGATCATGATGGCCAAACCAAAATAGATACCAGACTGGAACCGGAATTGGCTATCGATCGCGGCGTTCACCACATCAGGTTCAAGAAACCGGGCCGCGCCTACCCACGTGTTCACGAGGCCATAGAGGCCCGGGATGAGGCTCAGTATCCCGACGACAATCTGCAACCCAAGTTTCATCTTCGGACATCCCTTTCGCTGCTGGCACGTAACATTGCGAAATTCGGATCACTTGCAAATCACGGATACGGTACCGTCAGTGCTTGACGCATGCTGCGCCAAGCACAACTGTGCCCCTATGTTTCCGATCCGCGATCACAATCCCTCTGGCCGAACACCCTATGTCACTTACGCCCTTATGGCGATCAACTTGGTGGTATTTCTGAGTTACGTCGGCCTGTTCGCAGATGAGCGCGCGCTGAACCGTTTCTTTTTCGACTATGCCGCGATCCCCGCGCGCATCTTGTCCGGAGACGGGTTTTCGACGCTACTCACCTCCATGTTCTTGCATGGCGGTTGGTTGCATCTGGCCGGCAACATGCTGTTTTTGTACATCTTTGGCGACAATGTGGAGGACGAGATGGGGCATATGCCCTTCCTTGGCTTCTACCTGACTACCGGGATCGCAGCGAGTGGGATCCACATCCTGTCTGCCCCGGGGTCGGTGGTGCCAGTTGTGGGTGCGTCGGGGGCCATTGCCGGTGTGATGGGCGGGTACTTGTTGCTTTTTCCCAAGGCGCGTGTCGACATTCTGCTGATCCTGATCATCATCTTTCGCATCTTCCCCATTCCCGCCTGGATCATGTTGCTCATATGGTTCGGCATGCAGTTTGTGGGCGGCGTCGGCAGTGATCCGAACGGTGGTGGCGTGGCGTATTGGGCGCATGCGGGCGGCTTTGTCGCGGGCATACTTCTGACCATTCCGGTCTGGCTCAGGCGCGGGGGGCCCGCATTCTGGCAGCGCACCGCAGGGCACCCGCCCCATCCCGAGGCCCGCTACGCCATGTCTCGCATCCCCAAGGTGCGGCGATGAGAGCGTCCTGCCATTGCGGTGCCGTTGTGCTTGAGGTCACGCTGAGCGACGGTTTGGCGAGTGCCGGGCGGTGCGATTGTTCCTTTTGCCGCCGCCGGGCCGCGCCCGCCGTCACCGCGCCCAAGGATGGCGTCAGGATCATAAGGGGCGCGGAGAACCTGACGACGTATCAGTGGGGTACGAAGACGGCCAAGCACCACTTCTGCAATGTCTGCGGCATATACATGTACCACAACCGCCGCTCGAACCCGGACGAGATCGGGGTGAACATGGGTGCGCTTGACGGGGTGAACCCGGCGGACCACGAACCGATCCCGTGGCATGATGGGGTGAATCACCCGTCGGATGCGGCTCCGGATAAGAAGCCGGAGAGCCGCTAGACTGAGGTCCGATCGACGCGCGACTTTAAAGTCTTAAACGCGAATGATCTTGGCCAGGGGTGCGAACATGTGTTCGTTGGCACAGATGATCTCGCCATCTTCTAGGATGCTGCCGCCTTCGGTCAGGGGCTCGACCAGCCCACCCGCTTCACGCACGATCAGCAAGCCAGCGGCCAAATCCCACGCGTTCAGGCGCCGTTCCCAATAGCCGTCATAGCGACCCGCCGCGACATAGGCCAAATCCAGCGCTGCCGAGCCAAAGCGACGGACCCCGGCGCAAGTGGGCATCAGGCGTGCCAGTTCCTTCAGTGTCTCGGGCAGATCGGACCGCCCGCCAAAGGGTAGCCCGGTGGCAAACACGCTCTCGATCAGCTGTCGCCGCCCCGACACGCGCAACCGGCTGTCGTTCATGAAGGCACCGTTGCCCTTTTCGGCAAAGAACATCTCGTCCTTGGCGGCGTCATAGACAACGCCCGCCACGACCTGTCCCTTGTGTTCAAGCGCGATGGATACGGCCCAATGCGGCAGACCGTGCAGAAAGTTCGTGGTGCCATCCAGCGGGTCCACGATCCAGCGGCGCGTGGGGTCTTCACCGTCTTCCTCGCCGCCCTCTTCGGCCAACCAGCCATAGTTCGGACGTGCGGTGCGCAGCTCTTCCTTCAGGATCTCTTCGGCGGCGAGGTCGGCCTTGGACACAAAATCGCCCGCGCCCTTCATCGACACCTGCAGGTTTTCCACCTCGCGGAAGTCCTTGACCAGCGAACGGCCTGCCTTGCGCCCGGCCTTCATCATGATGTTGAGATTTGCGCTGCCTTGCATCGGGATGCTCCGGAGATGGGAAAGATCAAGGGCGCGCTATACGCCGCGGATACACGGTTGCCAAGGGGGCACGGGACTGATCGACTGATGCCAACAGGAAAGGATACACAATGCCCGACCAAATGCAGCACATCACACTCACCAGCCGCCCCACAGGTGCCCCGACACCAGACAACTTCGCCCTCGAAACTGCCCCCATCCCGGAGCCTGCGCAAGGCGAGGTTCTTGTCCGCGTCCACTACATGTCACTGGACCCATACATGCGTGGTCGCATGGACGACGCCCAGTCCTACGCGGCGCCTGTACCGATCGGCGGCACGATGGAAGGCGGCGGCGTGGGCGAAGTGCTGACGTCCAACGCTGACGGCTTTACGCCCGGCGACATGGTCTTGGGCATGTTCGGCTGGGCCACCCATGCGGTGGCTGACGCCAAGATGCTGCGCAAGTTGGATCCGAACATGGGCCCGGTCACCGCAGCCCTCGGTGTCCTTGGCATGCCGGGCTTCACCGGATGGCACGGACTGATGGAATACGGGCGACCCAAACAGGGCGAAACGCTCGTGGTCGCTGCCGCCACAGGCCCCGTCGGCTCCATGGTCGGCCAGCTTGCCAAATCTCTTGGCCTTCGGACCGTCGGCATTGCAGGTGGCGCAGGTAAATGCGCACTCGCAACTGACACGTTCGGCTTCGACGCCTGCATCGATCACCGCGGTCACGCAGATGCCCGCTCGCTCCGCGCCGCGATCAAAGACGCAGCACCCAAGGGCATCGACATCTACTTCGAAAACGTGGGCGGCAAGGTTCTGGAAGCAGTCATGCCATTGATGAACCCACATGGGCGCATCCCGGTCTGCGGCATGATCTCGTGGTACAACGCCGGGGGCTTGGGCGCCGGGGCCGACACACCGCTGTCCGCACCCGCACTCTGGCGGCCCATCCTTGTCAAATTCCTGTCCGTCAACGGCTTCATCATCTCAAACCATTGGGACCGGCTGCCAAGCTTTTTGAAAGAAGTCACCCCCAAAGTCCTGAATGGCGAGATCAAAGTTGTTGAAGACATCGCCGAGGGGCTGGAAAACGCGCCTGCGGCTTTCATCGGTCTGCTCGAAGGAAAAAATGTCGGCAAACAGATCGTCAAACTTGTGTGACACGGATTGTTGGGTTGGTGGGTGGGCGCATTTGCGCAGCAAACAGTGCCAGCCCCGACCTCACGCCGCCTGAAGCTTCCGCGCTTCAACGCGCGCCAGATCAAGCAACTTACCCATATACGGTTTGCCCAGATCATCATCCCGCACCGCCGCATACAGCCGCCGGGTCAACCCCTCCTTGGTCAGCGGACGAGTAACGTAGTCGCTCGAATACTTCACCTCGCGCACCACCCAATCGGGCAATACAGAAACACCGCGATTTGACGCCACCAACAGCAAAATCACCGCCGTCAACTCGGCCTGCCGCACCGCCGCAGGTTCCACCTTGGCCGGGATCAGCAATTGGCTGAACACGTCCAGCCGGGTGCGTTCCACCGGATAGGTGATCAAGGTCTGATCCCGAAAATCCGCCGCATCAACATATGGTTTCTGTGCCAGCGGGTGGGATGATGCAGCTACAAAAACCGGCGCGTAATCAAAGAGTTCGACAAAGGTCACCCCAGGCAGATTTTCAGGGTCCGAAGACACCACCAGATCCACCTCCTCCTTCATCAGCGCGGGCAGTGCATCAAAGGCAAGGCCCGGGCGAATATCGACATCCACATCCGGCCAGCTTTTGCGAAACATTTCGAGCACCGGGAACAGCCACTCGAAACAGGCGTGACATTCGATGGCGATATGCAAGCGACCCGACGACCCGTCGCGCAAGGAGGAAAACTCCGCTGCCGCTGCCTCGACCTGCGGCAAGACTTGTTCGGCCAACCGCAGCAAGCGCAGTCCGGCCGCTGACAGTTTCAATGGCTTCGAGCGGCGCACGAACAGCTCCACACCGGCCTGATCCTCCAGCCCCTTGATCTGATGGCTCAGCGCCGACTGGGTGATGTGCAACTGATCCGCGGCACGTGCCAAGCCACCGGCTTCGTGAATGGCCTTGATCGTGCGCAGATGGCGAAACTCGATATGCATACGGAACTCATGTTTATCTTGAGAGTTATGAATTTGCCTCAAGATACGCGTCAGGGCATTGTACAACAAGCCCAAAGGAGCCTGCCGCATGCCCATGCCCAATGTCGCCTTGTCGTTCGAGACGTTTCCGCCCAAATCCCTCGACGCTTCATTCCACCTGTGGGACACGGTGCAGGCGCTCACCCCCCTGAACCCGCGCTTTGTATCCGTGACCTATGGCGCGGGTGGAACGACACAGTCGCTGACACAGGAAGCCGCCCGGACCCTGCGCAAGACATCCGGCCTGCCGGTTGCAGCGCACCTGACCTGCACGGGTCAAAGCCGCGACGACGTTCTGCGTACCGCAGAGAAATATGCGGCCAGCGGGGTTAAGGACATCGTGGCCCTGCGCGGCGATGCACAGGGCGGCGGCGCCTTCGCACCGCACCCAGACGGCTTTACGGACAGTGTCGATCTGATCCGCGCCTTGTCGGATATGGGCCAGTTCACCATCCGCGTGGGCGCCTACCCCGATAGCCACCCGGACGCGGCCTCGGCCCAGCAAAACATTGACTGGCTGAAGGCCAAGATTGAGGCAGGCGCGTCCGAAGCGATCACCCAGTTCTTCTTTGAGGCCGACAGCTTCCTGCGCTTCCGTGATGCCTGCGCGGCTGCCGGCATCACCGCGCCCATCACGCCGGGTATCTTCCCCGTGGCCAACTGGACGCGCGCGCGCAGCTTTGCAGAAAGATGCGGCACGCCCATTCCGGTGGCGACTGCAACCGCGTTTGACCGGGCCGACCGCGAAGACCGGGCACAACTCTTTGCCCTGACCCACTGCGCCGATCTGTGCGATACGCTCATCACCGAAGGTGTGGACAAGCTCCATTTCTACACGCTCAATCGTCCCGACCTCACGCTCAAAGTCTGTCGCGCCCTTGGCCTCGTTCGGCCCAGGCAAATGCGCAACGTCGCCTGATCGACTTCATATTGCCAAGTAAACCCCGGAGGCTGACCGCCTCGCTCATTTGTCACTAGACCAATCGGTCTGATCGCACTACCGTCCCGGCAAACAAGCCGGAGACAGACATGCCCCGCCTCGCCCAAAGCATCACGGACCTGCCCAGCCAGGACGAGCTCCTGTCGATGTCTGGCCTCGACTTCATGCAGGGCATTCTGGACGGCACCGTTCCCGGACCACCCATCGGCCACACGTTGGGATATGCCCTACATGAAGTACAGGACGGCCTGGTCACCTTCCGCGGCACGCCGGAATTCGACGTGACCAACCCGATGGGAACTGTCCATGGCGGTTGGTACGGCACGCTTTTGGACAGTGCGATGGCTTGCGCCGTGATGACCAAGGTGCCCGCCGGATCGGTCTACACAACGCTTGAATACAAGATCAATCTGACGCGCGGCATCCCATTGGGCATGGAAATCGCGTGTATTGGGCGTGTCGATCACGCGGGGCGCAGCACAGGTGTCGCGACGGGCGAAATTCGCGGTGTCGACGATGGCAAGCTTTATGCCACGGGCTCCACAACCTGCATCATCATGAAAATGCGCTGACCCACCTGGGACGGTGGGCGGGGCGAATTTGATCCGCTCAGGATCAAAGAGCGTCGGCCCCCGTTCCACGCAGATCGGCCACCCATTCCGACCAGGATCGTGGTGGTGGGGCCTGCGTCAAAGAGGGGTGAACACGCTCTGACGGGTCCAGCCCAGCGCGGCGCGGTTTTCGGGTGACAAACCATTTGCCGAAGCCCGCAAAGGTCCCCATGGATGGCGCTTCGGCATCTTGCGGGAACCGCGTGGCCCACCCTTCGGGCAAGGGCAAGCCACAGGCGTCCGCCTGTTCCAGCATCCAGACCAGCGGGATATTGGCCAGCGGGCGCGATGCGCGCCGCCCCGAGAGATGCCCGCCAATGTCGCCATGCACACCGCGAAACCACATCTGGATCAGATGCCCGTCCCAATCCTGGGTGGTGTCCCACATCACGGGGGCATAGGCGACGCGGGTTTCGTTCCGGGCCACCGCGTGAAACCCGTGTTTCACGGACCTGCCCAGTTGATGGTTGTGAAACGCATGGCGCGGCGCACTCAGCCGCCACAGGAACGGCATGTTCAGCCCAAGGGATTTCACGGTATCCCACACCCCGATCATCTCGATCTCGACCTGCGCATGGCAATTGTTTCGCGCGAAAATACGCGCGGCATCGCCGTCAGGGCTGCACTCGTAATGGCGGTAGACGTCGCGAATGTTGCGCTCCGTTGCCGCCTCTGGCGTCAGCAACCCCACACGATCAATGATGCCCGCCAACGACCGCACGGCATAAGCCCCGCGAGAATATCCAAGCAGGAATACCTTGTCCCCGGGCCGGTAGCGCGACGAAAGATAGCCATAGGCGCGCCGGATTTGCCGATTGATCCCGCGACCGAAGATCACGTCACCCGCCTTGCGCCAATGCGACCATTGCAGGCCCGGCTCGTAATAGAGCGACACCTCGCTGCCCATCTCTCCGAGCAGCTTGGCCGTCAGCCCGGCATTGGTTTCATCGCCGGGTTCCAGCGTCGACATGGTGCCATCAATGATGATAACATGGATCGTCCGGCCCCGCGTCGGCGGGGCCACTTTTGGCAAGCCTGCCCCGAACCGGTTCTTCAACCAGTTCGAGATGGCATTATTCAGCCGCGATCCGAGCATCTTTCATCAAGTCCCAAACCTTCATCGGTGTGAATGGCATATCCGCCTGCCGCACGCCGTGCTCCCACAGCGCGTCCTGCACCGCGTTGGACACCGCAGCCAACGCACCGACCGTGCCAGCCTCGCCACATCCTTTCATGCCCATGACATTCGCGGTTGACGGAACCGGCTCTGACGTAAACCCGATGTAAGGAACGTCATCGGCGCGGGGCAAGGCATAATCCATGAACGTTGCCGTGAGCAATTGGCCGTCCTCATCGAACTGAACATGCTCTGTCAGCGCCTGTCCGATGCCTTGAACAACCCCGCCATGCACCTGACCTTCGGCCAGCATCGGGTTGATAAGATTGCCAAAATCGTCAACGACAGCATAACGGTCCACGGCCACGACACCCGTGTCGGGATCCACAACAACCTCTGTAACATGACAGCCGTTGGGGAAGCTGCGCGCCTCGAGCTTGGTGCGCTGTTCATGCACCAGCAGGTCCTCGCGCCCCTTCTCGCGGGCCATCTCGGCCACCTCGAGCATGGTCGGCGTCATGTTCGACCCCTCCATCCGGAACTGCTCATCATCAAAGGAGATATCGGAGGCAGGCACCCCCTCTTCCTCGCTCAGGAACGCGACAAACGCCTCGCGCATCACATCCACCGTCGCCAGTGTCGCGGTGTTCTGCACGGTCACGGACCGGGACCCACCCGTGCCGCCACCCTGCTTGATCCGGTCACTGTCCCCTTGCACCACGTCGATCATGTCCACCGGGATTCCGGTCTGATCAGCAAGGAACTGGGCATAGACCGTCTCGTGCCCCTGCCCGTTCGATTGGGTGCCGACATAAATGTTCACACGGCCCTCTTCTGTGAATTCAACCTTCGCACTTTCGGCAGGATCACCCAGAATGCTTTCGATATAGTAACACAGGCCCAGACCGCGCAGGCGCCCCCCTGCCGCATCGGCAGCTTTGCGCGCGGCAAAGCCGGGGATATCCGCCTCTGCCTCGGCGCGGGTCAGCACCTTGTCGAAATCGCCCACGTCATAGGTTTCACCGACCAGCGTGTCATAGGGGAACTGCGCGGGCTTGATGAAGTTGATGCGGCGCAGTTCAAGCGGGTCCACACCCAATTCACGCGCTGCCCGGTCCATGGCACGCTCAAGAATATAGATCGCTTCGGGCCGCCCCGCGCCCCGGTAGGCGTCGACCTGTGTGGTGTTGGTGTAGTAGCCGACAGAGCGCAGATACGCGGCGGGCATGTCATAAACCCCGGTCAGCACGCGGCTGAACAGCTGCGTCTGAATGGCTTGCGCATATTGCGAGTTATAGGCGCCCATATTCGCTTCGGTGAACACGCGGTAGCCGATGATGCGATGGTTTTCGTCAAAGGCCAGTTCGGTCAGCGAAGTCAGATCGCGGCCCGCATTGTCCGACAGCATCGCCTCGGTCCGCTCGGACATCCAGCGCACGGGACGCTTCAGGGCGCGGGCGGCATGGGCCACGACGAAATATTCCGGGTACATCATCCCCTTCATCCCGAAACCGCCGCCGGTGTCCGGGTTGGTCACGCGGATATCGTCTGCTGGAACGTTCAGCGCCTTGGCCAATTGGTCTTTCGGCCCCCACACGCCCTGCCCGTTGATGGCCACATGCACGCGGTTCCCTTCGGGCTCTGCGTAGCAGCCGCGCGGCTCCATCGAGTTCACGATGACGCGGTTGTCCCCCACATCCAGCGACACGATGCGCGCCGCTGCGTCAAAGGCCGCCTGGGTCGCCGCCTCGTCACCCATATGCCAGTCATAGGCCACATTGTCCGGCGCTTCGGCGTGCACCACCTCGCCACCTGACGCCATATCCATCTTGGCGGGCAGATCGTCATAGTCGAGCATGATCATCTCGGCCGCGTCACGGGCCTGCGCCAGTGTTTCGGCCACGACAACGGCAATGGGCTCGCCCACAAAGCGCAAATGGCCGCGCGCCAGAATGGGCCGCTCAGGTGCCGCACCATCCGTGCCGTTGCGATTCTTGACCGTCGCACCCTGCATTCCAACGTTCATGCCTGCCGCTTCGAGGTCTGCCAGAACATAGACGGCATGTACTCCGTCAGCGTCGCGCGCGTCGCTCACATCCAGTTCGGTAATCACAGCATGCGCGACCGGCGACCGGAACACGAAGGTCTGCAACGCATTCGCCGGGGCAATGTCATCCACATAGCGCCCCTCTCCGGTCAGAAACCGCACATCCTCGCGGCGTTTCACGGGCTGGGATTTGCCGAACTTGTCCATGGGGGAAACTCCTGTCAGCCAAAGGGCATCGTTATGCGCGAACCTATCGTGTAAACGCGCAGTGTCCAGCGCCAGTTACGACCGGGATTTGCCTGCATCCGGCACCGTGGGGGCTGCCGCGCGTGGGCCGACGTCGCCAACCCACCATAAGCGCCCTTTGGCACCCCGATAGACCTCGACTTCAACGCCGGGAGGATAGGAGGCGTAACGGGAACGGTTCATTGATGAAAGGGATCTGTGATCCCTACCGTCCGCACCACAAAACGCGAGCGTAAACATAGTTAGTCCTCTAAAGGTAAACGTCTGGACGCCGCCGACGCGCGCAAGTTCCACCTGCCCAAAACGCCGCGCTCGCAATGCAGCCATAGCGAGCACAACTGTTGGAACAAAAGTGGCAAGCGACGCCACCCCGGCCAACAGTACAAGCCACTGCGTGTTTTCAACCTTGTCCCAAGTCTCGCCAATCGCAAACTGTAAATCGCTTGGATCTCCTGGCATGTAGCGCACTCTGTGGGTGCTACCCGGCAGCGAACGTTCGAAAAAAGCGGGCGATACATTCCTTGCTTCACGAAACTCTCTGTCGCCTACCCGATAACGGAGGACAACATACAAGTTTTCCGAGGAATGCAGATCGAGTTCGCTCCCTTCGCCCTTGACGTCTTGTCCCATCACCCATCGGAACATGACTTCTGCCTCTGTCTCGACACCATGCGCATCAAAGTCACGATGGGCAAAAAAGGCGCGCGCACTCTCAACGCCGAGGACACCAAAACTAAGCAGGAAGAGTAAAGGCAGGAATGCTCCCGCATTCCACCAGAGCCGCCAAAACCCCGGCGCTGGCCCGTTTGAATAGTCTTTCATAAGCGAAACTCTAATCCACACATTGCGTTACCAAAACCCCCTTCCCTTCACACCCCCACCCCGCTATCTCACGCGCCAAGCAATCAAGGGGGCCACCACCATGGCACTGGGCAAATTCAACGCAAAAGAGGCCGAAGCCCGCATCTATGCGGACTGGGAAGCTGCGGGTTGTTTCAAGGCTGGGGCCAACGCGCGCACCGATGCGGCCACCTATTGCGTGATGATCCCGCCCCCCAACGTCACCGGCGTCCTGCACATGGGGCACGCCTTCAACAACACGCTGCAGGACATCCTCACGCGCTGGCACCGCATGCGCGGCTTCGACACGCTCTGGCAGCCCGGAACGGACCACGCAGGCATCGCCACGCAGATGGTCGTCGAACGGCGGCTCGCGGAAACCCAACAACCGTCGCGCACGGAACTGGGACGCGAGGCGTTCACCCAAAAAATCTGGGAATGGAAGGCGGAATCCGGCGGCACCATCCGTGACCAGCTTAAGCGCCTCGGCGCCTCCTGCGACTGGTCGCGCGAGGCCTTCACAATGTCTGGCGCACCCGGCGCACCCGAGGGTGAGGAAGGCAACTTCCACGACGCCGTCATCAAGGTCTTTGTCGAGATGTTCAATCAGGGCCTGATCTACCGCGGCAAGCGGCTGGTGAACTGGGACCCACATTTCGAGACGGCGATTTCCGACCTCGAAGTCGAAAACATCGAAGTGCCCGGCCACATGTGGCACTTCAAGTACCCACTCGCAGGCGGCGAAACCTACACCTATGTCGAAAAGGACGAGGACGGGAACGTCACGCTGGAAGAGGAGCGCGACTACATTTCCATCGCCACCACGCGCCCCGAAACCATGTTGGGCGACGGCGCGGTTGCGGTTAATCCGTCCGATGAAAGGTACACAGCGCTCTGGGAAAACGGCAAACGAACGCTTTGCGAAATCCCGGTCGGACCAAAAGAACACCGCCGCCTGATCCCGATCATCACCGACGAATACCCCGACCCCACTTTCGGCTCGGGCGCGGTCAAGATCACGGGCGCGCACGACTTCAACGACTATCAGGTCGCCAAGCGCGGCGGCATACCGATGTACAACCTGATGGACAGCAAGGCGAACATGCGCGCCGACGGCAAACCCTACGCCGAAGAGGCCGCCGCCGCCCAAGCCATCGCCAATGGCGACGTGTCACTACCGGACGAGTCCGTGATCGCCGCCATGAACCTCGTCCCCGACGACTATCGCGGTATGTCGCGCGAGAACGCGCGCAAGGTCGTCGTCGCCGACATCACGGCAGAGGGCAACGCGGTAATGGAGACCGTGACGGCAAAGGACGAGGATGGCAACGACGTCACCGAAACCCGCCCTTATGTCGAAAACAAACCCATCATGCAGCCCTTCGGCGACCGTTCACGCGTGGTCATCGAACCCCTGCTTACCGACCAATGGTTCGTGGACTCGGCCAAGATCGTCGGCCCTGCGCTCGATGCGGTCAAAAACGGCGACGTCAAAATCCTGCCCGAGAGCGGCGAGAAGGTCTATTTCCACTGGCTCGAAAACATCGAACCCTGGTGCATTTCGCGCCAGTTGTGGTGGGGGCATCAGATCCCGGTTTGGTATGGGCCAGAACGAAACGACAATGGGCCACATGACTACAAGTCGCCCGTGGCATTCTGTGGCGCAACTTTCCAACAGGCGGCTCAACAGGCGGCAGAGTACTACGCTGGTTCTGAGCAAGGGTATGAACATACCTTTGTCGAACTGAAAAGGGATGAATACAAAGCCGACTGGGAAGCGCGCCGGGAAAATAAAGGCTGGCCAGTCACCCCGTTCCCAGAAAACATGGCTCTGGATGACTTGGCGATTGAGTTTGCGGAAGACCTCGTCGATCAAAATCGCTTTCCCAAGGAGGAAGCAGTTGTGCTCTACCGCGACCCCGACGTCCTCGACACCTGGTTCTCCTCCGGCCTCTGGCCCATCGGCACCCTCGGCTGGCCCGAGGACACGCCCGAACTACAAAAATACTTGCCCACCTCCGACCTCATCACTGGCCAGGACATCCTGTTCTTCTGGGTCGCCCGCATGATGATGATGCAACTGGCGATCACCGACAAAATTCCCTTCGACACCGTCTACCTCCATGGCCTCGTCCGCGACGCCAAGGGCAAGAAGATGTCGAAATCCACCGGCAACGTCATGGACCCGCTGGACCTGATCGAAGAGTACGGCGCCGACGCGCTGCGGTTCTCGTCTGCGGCCATGGCAAGCTTGGGCGGCACGCTCAAACTCGACACCCAACGCATCGCGGGCTACCGCAACTTCGGCACCAAGCTGTGGAACGCTGCCAGCTACGGCGAGATGCGGGGCATCTTCGACCTGCCCCACTCCGCCGAAGTGCCAGACACTAAGCACCCCCTCAACCGTTGGATCAAAGGCGAACTTTCAAAAACCCGCGAAACGGTCGACCAGGCCCTGACCGACTACCGCTTCAACGACGCGGCCAGCGCCCTCTACGCCTTTACCTGGAACACGTTCTGCGACTGGTATCTGGAATTCACCAAGCCAATCTTCGACGAAGGCACGGCAGAAGAAATCGAGGAAACCAAGGCCACCTACGCCTGGGCGCTCGACCAATGCCTGATCCTTTTGCACCCGATCATGCCCTTCATCACCGAAGAGCTATGGCAGCAGAAACAGCGCTCCAAACGCCTGATCCACGCCGACTGGCCCACCTACACCACCGATCTGGTCGACGCAGAGGCCGACGCCGAACTCAACTGGGTGATCCGTCTCATCGAAGCCATCCGCTCCGCCCGCGCCCAGATGCATGTGCCCGCTGGCGCCTATGTACCGTGCGTGGTCAAAGGGTTCGAGCCGCGGGCCAAAGCCGCCTATGAGCGCAACAAGGCTCTCATCCACCGCTTCGCCCGGCTCGAAAGCCTCACGGACGTCGATGACTTCCCCAAAGGCACCGTCGCATTGGCTGTCTCAGGCGGTACGTTCGGCCTGCCCCTCGCAGATGTCATCGACGTGGGCGAAGAAATCGCGCGGCTCGAAAAGACCCTCGGCAAGCTCGCCAAGGAACTGGGCGGACTGCGCGGACGGCTCAAGAATCCCAAATTCGCAGAAAGCGCCCCCGCAGAGGTGGTCGAGGAAACCAAAGCCAACCTCCGCTTACGCGAAGAAGAAGAAAGCAAGCTCCAAGAGGCCCTCACCCGCCTTAAGGAACTTTGATCCGTCTTCATCTTGCCAATTAAACTTCGGGGGTCTGGGGGCAGAGCCCCCACCCACAAGTAAATGGTGTCGCGCGCAAGCGCGTCCGCCAGATCACGCGCGCTGCGTTAAGACGCGCCTCACCCCTTGAATACAGGCGCCCGCTTCTGCATCTGCGCCGCGATAACTTCCATTTGCTCGGGCGTGCCGATCAAACCAGCCTGCATCCGGCTCTCTTCCAACAGCACGTCATCCGCTTGATGGGTCTCGGAATATCCGATCAGGGCCTTCGCGGCCCGCAACGCCGCAGGCGATTTCAACGTGAGCGTCTCGGCCAGCGCCATCGCGGCGGCTAACGGATCATCGGCCAACTCGGTAACCAGACCCCAAGCCTCTGCTTTTTCGGCAGGAACCGGCTCTGCCGTGTAGGTCAGCTTGCGCATCACATCCGACCGTAACAGCCGTGGCATCAACACCATGCCGCCCATATCCGGCACAATGCCCCATTTCATCTCCATCACCGCGAACCGCGCATCAGGTGCCGCGATCCGAATATCCGCGCCCAGCGCCAGCTGCATCCCGGCACCGAAACACACGCCGTGCACAGCCGCAATGACGGGCACGGGCACGCGGGTCCAGACCATGGACACCTCTTGCCACTGGTTGGTGGTTCCGTCCCCGTGGGTGCGCGGCATCATCAAGTCAACCGGGTCCTTGCCGATCATGGCCCCCAAGCCGCCGATGTCGATGCCTGCGCAGAACCCTTTGCCCTCGCCCGAGATCACGCAGACGCGGGCGTTGCTGGCCGCCACCTCGTTCCCGGCGGCGATGATCCCGTCAATCATGGCCTGATCCACCGCGTTCATCTTGTCCGCGCGGGTCAGGCGCACATGGGCGATGTGGTTTTCGTAGGTAACGGATACACGATCTGACATGGGCAATCTCCTTTGACAGCGAGAGAAGCGCAAACCGGCATCCCATACCAGCAGAACGTAAGGGCATTGCCCGCCATGGCGTGCCGCGCTACCCCTCTCGATATGACCGATCTTCGCCTGACCCCGCTCGCCGCCAGCCTGCCCTCTACCGTGCCCTTTGTCGGCCCCGAAGCGCAGGAGCGCGCACGCAGTGCCGCGTTCGAGGCGCGGCTGGGCGCCAATGAAAGCGTCTTTGGCCCCTCACCCAAGGTGGCCGAAGCCATGGCGGCAGTGGACCTCTGGAAATACGGCGACCCGGAAAATCACGATCTGCGTCAAGCACTTGCTGTACGTCACGGGATCGATGCGCAGCATATCATGGTGGGCGAAGGGATCGATGGCCTGCTGGGTTACCTCGTGCGCCTTTTTGTTGGGCCGGGTGACCATGTCGTGACATCGCTGGGCGCCTACCCGACCTTCAACTACCACGTTGCGGGCTATGGCGGCACGTTGCACACCGTCCCCTACAGCGACGACCATGAAGGCCCCGGGGCGCTGTTTTCCAAGGCGGCAGAGACCGGCGCGAAGCTGGTTTACCTTGCCAATCCGGACAATCCCATGGGCACGTGGCATGATGGCAAGACGCTGGAACGGGCGCTGGATCGATTGCCCGATGGCTGTGTTCTTGTTCTGGACGAAGCCTATATCGAATGCGCCCCACCGGGCACAGCGCCGGAGATCGATCCAGGTGACACGCGCGTGATCCGCATGCGCACCTTTTCCAAGGTCTATGGCCTTGCGGGTGCGCGCGTCGGCTATGCCATCGGGGCAGCCCCCCTGATTGATGCGTTCAACAAGGTGCGCAACCATTTTGGCATGAACCGCGCCGCACAGGCCGGAGCGCTGGCCGCGCTGCAGGATCAATCCCATTTGGGCCATGTTCAGGAGCGGATTGGCGAAGCGCGCGACCGCATTGCCCGGATCGCAAGCGACAACGGGCTGACCACTCTGCCCTCGGCCACCAACTTTGTCGCCATTGATTGCGGTGCGGATGGCGCTTTTGCCAAGGCCGTTCTGGACGGGCTGATCGCGCGCGGCATCTTTGTTCGCATGCCCTTTGCCGCGCCCCAGAACCGCTGCATCCGGGTCAGTTGCGGCACGGCTGAAAACCTTGATGCCTTTGCCAAGGCGCTCCCGGCCGCTCTCAATGACGCGAGAAAGGGCTGACAGGGCTGTTTGCCGCATTATAATCGACGGGGAGAACCCGGAGGCCGCAATGGACGATCACAACATCGGAACCGCGCCCAACTATAAAAACGCCTGCATCGTGATGTTCGGGGTGAACATTACGTGGATCCTGGTTGCGATCTGGGCGATCTGGGGCCTGATTGCGGCAATGCTGCTTGGTCTGGGTGTGAACCATCTGATTGAGCGTGGCAAAGTCTGGGCCGCGCAGCGACAGTCGGCGTCCATCCGCAGAGGCAAACAGATCTGAAGACCGCGCAGCGCATGCGCCGTGCTGTCCGGGTCGGCTAGTCCAGCCTTTTTAGTTCTAAAATGATCTCGGGGCTGCGGTCGCCAAATGTGCCCCCATTCCAATCCCCGCTGACCGAATGAACGGACAGGCCCGCGCGCGCTGCCAGCCGCTTGATGGCGGAAAGGGACAGAAACCGCAGGCAGCTTTGCGTGGAAAGCGCCTCGTGCCCGTTTTGGAACGCGTAGCTCTCGGAAAAGGTGACGAACTCACCTTCGACCGATTGGACATCATGGGTAACTTGCAGAATACGCCCGTCCGCAAGTGTCTTGGGTGGCCCGGCATTTTCCGGGGTCCAGCGTAGCCAGGGCTTGGCCGCCGGGTTGCGGGTTTCAAACCAAAACGAAGCACCCGGTGTCAGACGTTGCGCCATGTTTTGAAACAGGCCCATGATCTGATCGTCGCGCAGCAGACACTGGAACGCGTGCCCGGTCATGACGGCGGCATCAAAGCGCATGTCTGGATCCAGATCGGACACCTCACCGACCACCCAACGCACATCGTCACCGCCCGGTTTGGTCCGTGCGGCCGCAATCATCGCGCCAGCTGGATCGATGCCAATGACAGCATAGCCCGCAGCCGACAGTTCGATCGCGAACGTCCCTGTGCCGCATCCGACGTCAAGAATGCGGCTTGGCGGGGCGGGCAACCGCGCGCGGTAGAAATCAAAATCATTCCGCGACGCGTTCACGGTGTCATAAAGCTCTACGAGCGTCTGTTCCTTGTAGTGTTCATCCATATGCTTTGCCTGACCATCGGCCTGTTGCTGTTGTACACTTTGCTCGGGGCGTCCGCATTCAGACGTCAGCGATCACTCCAGCCGCAGCGTCCAATGCGCCGCGCCCATGTGGAACGCCCAGAGCCGACAACCCGGCCTCGATCCCGCCGAGCAGGCCCATGATCATGTGTCCGTTCACATGCCCCATGTGGCCCAAGCGGAAAAAGCCGTGCCACGCCGGGTCACCGGGAGGTGCCATGCCCAGCCCGATCCCAAGTGTCAGCCCAAGGTTTTGTTCGGTCCAATCACGCAGCGCGGTGGCATGTGGGCTTTCCAGCCGCAGGGCCGTGACGGCACAGCTGCGGTGCGCGCGATCCACGACGTTCAGCTCAAGCAGGCCGTCCTCGCCCCACGCCTCGCATGCGGCCCAGATTGCGCGGGCCAGTTTGGTATGGCGCGCCCATATCGCCTCCATCCCCTCGGCATGGATCATGTCCAAAGCGGTGCGCAGACCATAGAGGTGATGCGTGGGCGCGGTGCCATTCCAATACATGTAGAATTCTTCGGGATTGGCCCGGGGTGACCAATCCCAGTATTTGCTGACACGTGGCATCGCGCGGCGCACCGCGTCAGCCTTATCATTGAAGAATACGAAGGCCATGCCCGGCGGGACCATGAGCCCCTTTTGACACCCCGCGACCATCACGTCAGCGCCCCAGGCGTCCATCTCGAATGCGTCGCACCCCAGTGACGCAATGCAGTCGGCCATCAACAGGGCGGGATGCCCGACCTCATCCATCACCCCCCGCAAGGCGGCAACATCGTTGCGCACCGAGGTCGAGGTATCGACATGCACGGCCAGGACCGCCTTGATCTTGTGCGCTGTGTCTGCGCGCAGCGCCTCGGCAATCTGATCCATGTTCCACGGTGCGCGCTTGCCGAAATCGAGGATTTGCACGGTTGCGCCCAGTCCCTCGGCCATTTCAGCCCATCCATGCGCAAAACGGCCCGTCGCGGGCACCAGCACGGTGTCGCCGGGCGCAATCACGTTGGCCAGGGCCGCCTCCCATGCGGCGTGGCCATTGCCGATATACATGGCCAGGTGCCCCTGGGTCCGCGCCACGGCTTTGAGGTCAGGGACCAGACTGGCCGCGATATCCACGATCTCGCCCGCGTAAATGTTCGGCGCAGCGCGGTGCATGGCCTGCAAGACCGCATCAGGCATCACCGAAGGGCCGGGAATGGCCAGATATTCGCGCCCCGAACGACCTTTGAATGGTGATGTCATGAATGCTCTCCGCCATGTAATTGACCGGCGCACCGTAGCGTGCAGCGTCCCGGCGTCAATCGGTCTGCTGCGCTTGCCCCCCAGCGCGCGCCGCGCTAGAGCTTCCTCCCAACGTCCCTTACCGGAGCACGGCGTAACGCCGACAGACACCACGCGTGACAGAGCCCAAAGCCCCCTTCACCCCGACCGAGGATTCCCGCGAGCTTCTGCGCTGGATCTGGCGCGGCTATCTGAAGAAACACAGCGGCCTGATGAGTGTGGCGGTTATGTTCATGCTGATCGAAGGATCCATGTTGGGTGCCCTGAGCTACCTGATGCAGCCCATGTTCGATCAGGTATTTGTTGAGGGTGATTCAGCCATGCTTGTCTGGGTCGGCGCTCTAGTCGTCGGCATCTTTATAGTGCGGGCCACGTCATCGGTTATCCAAAAGCTGATCCTGACGCAGGTCGCGCTGAAAACATCGGCCGCTCTGCGTATGGACCTCCTGGACAGGATCATGCTGCAAGACGGCGCATTTCACCAATCCCATCCACCCGGCTATCTGATCCAGCGGGTACAAGGTGATGTTGGGGCTGTAGGTAATGTCTGGCGCGCGATCATCACCGGCGCGGGGCGTGATTTCCTGGGACTGATCGTTCTTCTTGGCGTAGCGATCAGCGTCGACCCGATCTGGGCCATGCTGGCGCTGATTGGCATTCCAGTTCTGGTGCTTCCGGCAGGCATGGCCCAGCGCTACGTCCGCAAACAGGCCCGCAAGTCGCGCGATCTGGGCGCCGGTCTTTCGACCCGTCTGGACGAAGTTTTCCATGGGATCGTTCAAGTCAAGCTGAACGCGCTTGAAGCATATCAGGCACGGCAATATCGCGGGCTTACACGTCGGTTCATCAAGACACAGACAAAGACTGCATTTGGCGGGGCCGCCATCCCTGCGATGATTGACATCATTTCGGGCGTCGGGTTCATGGCTGTGATCCTGTACGGCGGGTCCGAGATCATCTCGGGCGACAAGACTATCGGCCAGTTCATGACATTCTTTACGGCAATGGGGTTTGCCTTTGACCCGATGCGGCGGCTCGGTGCAATTTCCGGGCTTTGGCAGTCGGCCGCGGCGTCCATAGAACGCGTGAAGGAGTTGATGGACATACCACTCGCGCTGACATCACCACCGAATGCCAGGCCTGCACCCGTCGGTGTGCCTGAAGTCCGCTTGGACAACGTGGAACTGTCCTATGGTGATGCGCCGGTTTTGCGAGGTGTATCGTTGACAGCGCGGCCGGGACATACCACTGCCCTTGTGGGCGCATCCGGTGCGGGCAAGTCCACAATCTTCAACGTGCTGACGCGTCTCATCGACCCACAATCAGGCACCGTATTCATCGGCGACACCCCAACGACTGAAATGGACCTTGTGGCACTGCGCGGTCTGTATTCCGTCGTGACACAAGAGGCCCTGCTGTTCGACGAAACCTTGCGGGAAAATATCCTTCTTGGCCGCACGGACGTCAGTGACGAACAACTGAAGGAAGTGCTGGATGCCGCCCACGTTACCGACTTTGTAAAAACGCTGCCCGAAGGGCTGCAAACGCCCGTCGGGCCCCGCGGTTCTGCCCTGTCGGGCGGTCAACGGCAGCGCGTGGTCATTGCGCGTGCCCTTCTGCGGAACACTCCCATTCTGCTGCTGGATGAGGCGACATCGGCCCTTGATGCGCAGTCGGAAAAGGTCGTGCAAGACGCGCTTGATAGGTTGTCCGCAGGACGTACCACGCTTGTGATTGCGCACCGCCTTTCCACCATTCGCGGCGCGGACCAGATCATTGTCATGGATCGGGGTGAGGTCAAGGATACAGGCACGCACGAAGAACTGCTGGATCGGGGTGGTATTTACGCCGATCTGTACCGTCTTCAGTTCAAAGATGGTAAAACGATCATCGATGCGCCGCTATCAGACGTGCTACGCGACCGGGATGAAGACAATTCGTCGCGAGGCCTGTTTACGCGATTTAGATCCCGGCTGTTCGGCTAGCTCCGATAATCAGCGGCGAGTACTTTGGGATCAACTCCGACGAGGTACCGTATCAGTGTCCACAGGTTGCGCCACCCTCGGCGCATCCAACCCTGACGCCGATACTTTTCAGCACTCGTCACGGCAATCGCATCCAGCAAGGCAAGCTGTCCACGAACCGCGCGGACCAACGCAACATCTTCCATGAGCGGAATATCCTGGTACCCACCCACTCGAGAATAAAGATCGCGACGGATCAGTAGACCCTGATCACCATATGGAAGACCAAACAGCCTTGCGCGACAGTTGGCCCATGCTGCAACCAAGCGCCCACCGCGATCAAACCTCAGCTTGAAGTAAGCCGCATCGCTCTGCCCCATATGCGCGGCCACTGCCTCTGACCAACCGGCTGACAACACGGTATCTGCATGGAGAACCAGAAACCATTCCGCCCGCGCAGCTTTGCATCCGCGGCGCAATTGCCCGCCACGCGAAGGGGCCCCGCCTATGACATTAGCACCCCACGCCTCTGCTAGCCTAAGTGTCTCATCGGTCGAACCGCCATCGCTTACGATCAGTTCAGCGATCAGCCCCGCTTCAACGCCCTCCATCAGTGCTGCAAGGGTGGAGCCAAGTGCAGCTTCAGCATTCAGCGTCGGGACGATGACAGAGATTGGCGCAGGCACTTGGGGCCCTTTCGGATGGACTTCGCGCTGTTATATGACAAGGGGAAGATCGAAAAGGAACACCAATGTCCAATCGTCATATCTTTCGGCTGTCGGGGTCTGATACATATAGCTTCTTGCAAGGGCTTGTGACCAATGATGTGGATGGGCTTGCCCACGGTCTGGTTTATGCCGCTCTGTTGACCCCGCAGGGCAAGTACATCTCGGATTTCTTCCTGGCACCTGATGGAGATGCGGTTCTTCTGGATGCCCATGCTGACCATGCCGACATGCTGCGGCAACGACTTAGTATGTACAAACTGCGCGCCAACGTAACGCTCGAGGATTCGGCCCGACATATGCACAGGGGGCTTGGACATCCGCCCGAGGATGGGTTTGCTGATCCACGCCATACTGAATTGGGTTGGCGTGCCTATCGCGACACACCACAAGCGGACGATGACACAGATTGGACAGCTTTGCGTGTTAAGCACTTGATCCCGGAAACCGGTGTAGAGCTCACCCCCAACACCTTTATCCTTGAAGTGGGCTTCGAGGCCTTGCACGGCGTCGACTTTCGCAAAGGCTGCTATGTGGGACAAGAGGTGACCGCACGGATGAAGCACAAGACGACCTTGCGCAAGGGACTGGCTCAGGTCGACGTGCTCGGCGATGCCGAAACGGGAACTGAGATTGTTGCCGACGGCAAAGCCGCTGGCACTCTTTTGTCCCGTGCGGGAGATCGGGCCATCGCTTACCTGCGCTTTGACCGCGCCGTGGGAAGCATGCAGGCCGGGAATGCCACCGTGACGCGCAGCGAAGGCTGAAGTGTCATTACCGTCGGGGTGAAAGCTAATTAAGTCTGCGTTTCAGGAAGTCATCGATATGCTCACGCAAAGCATCAGGCATTTCCAGTGGCAGGTTGTGCCCGCCATCAAGGCGCAGCAGTTCCGAACCGATGATTCCTATTTCAAAGGCTTCCATACCGCGACGCGTCGCACGGTTACGCTGCCCGTCCACCAAAAGCGTCGGAGCTGCGATAGCGCTAAGCAGATACCGCCCGTCATAGACTGCAGCGGCGCACATCTGGTCGGCAATCGCCTCGGCACTCCAACAAGGGATTTGCGCGCGTAATTCCTTCGCGACGATCTCGGGTTCGCCGAGGCCGACAAGGCCAGCAAGGCGACCCGGAGAGATGCGTCTTAGAACAGCCGGAAGCAAACGCCCTGCAATGCGCCCGAAGAACGTATCGACAACCGTAGGCACAGCCTCGATCAGAACCAGTGCCGCGGGCCTTGTACGGGCCGCCAGCTCCAAAGCAACCATACCACCAAGAGAATGCCCAACCAGCACCGCTCCGTCCGGCGCAAGGTGTTGAAGCGCGTCTGCATATCTTTCTACTCGCGCAGGGTTTCCGGTACCGGGCAGGTTAGGCGTTTTGGCAAGCGGCATATCAACGACAACATCCCGCCATGTTGCGTCAGTCAGACCGGCACCGTGCAGCCAAAGACTTGGCAGCAACGTAAGTGTGGAATGCGTTTTGCTCGTCATGAACAGTTTGAGTGGCATAGCTTAGACATGGCTGGAAGTATGCTCGTTACGTGTGTTTGGCCGTTGCTTTAAGCGTCTTTGACCGCGCCTTCCTTGATTGTAGTATACTGCGTGCAAAGCCTCAGGCTGCAAGTGTTTGACGCTGCCGCAGTGCACGGTAGAGACCATCCTTGCGCGCCATCAAGTCGGCGGGTGTACCATCCTCGACAATCCTGCCTTGGTCAAAAACCAAGATGCGGTCCATCCTTTCGACGGTCGCCAGCCGATGTGCGATGACCAACGTCGTGCGCCCCTCCATCAACCGCTCAGCCGCTTCCGCAACTCGCGCTTCAGCCTCGGAATCGAGCGATGATGTCGCCTCATCCATGACCAGAACCGGCGCATCCGAGAGGAAGGCACGCGCAATGGCCACCCGCTGGCGCTCGCCGCCAGACAGCTTCACGCCACGTTCGCCAACTTCAGTGCCATAACCCTTCGGCAATTGTTCAATGAAGCCGGCAGCACCTGCCCGCGCCGCGGCCTCGCGCACTTCGGCTAGGGTGGCACCGGGGCGCGCATAGGCAATGTTCTCGGCCAGTGAACGATGGAACAGGATCGGCTCTTGTGGAACGAGTGCAATTTGACGGCGCAATTCAGAAAGCGGAACCTGTGCGATATCGACACCGCCCAACGTGATCGCACCGTCTGTCGCTTCATGGATGCGTTGGATCAGCTTGACGAAAGTTGTCTTGCCAGACCCCGAACGCCCCACCAAACCCACTTTTTGACCTGCCGGTATTGTGACGTGCAAATCCGTGAAAAGGGGCGTCGACGCCCCAGTGTAACGATAATCGACATGATCAAAGGTCAAAGCAGCCGCGCGTGCTGGCAAAGCACGTGCCGGAGGACGAACCACCTCGCGCTCTGGAGTGGTAGACATCAATTCCACAAGCTCTTCGGCATCATTAACTGATTTCTGAAGCGTCCTTACGTGATTGCCGATCTGTCGCAAATAGCCATCCAGCATCCCGAGGGCGGAGACAACGTAAGCAATCTCGCCCGCGCCAGCCAAACCTTGGGCAAATGCCAACAACGCGCCGCCCAATACGGCAGCCCGCAGACACCAGAGTGACACGTCTTGTGCCAGCCCGGACCACGTACCGCGCCGCCACGTGCGCCGCGTCCGATGCGCCCACTTTGACAAGACTTGCCCCAGCCTTTCATCCTCGCGCGCCTCACCCGCATGCGCCCGCACCACGGCGTTTGACGTGATCGTGTCGGCCAACGCACCGGAAACGCGGCTGTCCTGTGCATTTGACAGCCGTGCGGCGGGCGCAACCCAGAACAGCGTTAGCGTCAGCGACAGCCCGAGAAAGAGCGCGGCCCCCAAAGCAGCCACAAGGCCGACCTCCAACCGGAACGCCGTGAGCGTGCCGATCGTTCCCAATAAAACGAACGTCGATGGCAGGAGAGCGAGCAGCAATACGTCCGCCATGTCATCAAGCGCCCATGCACCACGGGTGATCTGCCGAACAGTCGATCCTGCGAAGGCATTGGCGTGCCAGTCAGCGGGCAGGCGCTGAACGCGCGCGAATGCTTCGGCCTCGGCTATCTGCATGGTCGGAACGGTAAGTGCGATGATCGTAAAGTAGCTCAGGATCTTTGCGCCTATGGACACTGCCCCAAGACCAAGGAGCAAGCCAAACGCCCCCCAAGGAGACGCGGCTTCGGAGACAGCCGTCACAAGGCGTCCGGTAACGACAGGGATCGTGATATCGGCAGCCGTCGACGTCAATACGAGCAGCAATAGCGCAGCAACAAGACCCGGCCTGCGGACCCAGAGACGTATGGCGAAAGCGAGAACGCGCGCAAAGGCGCCTTTGGTGGACAGACGGGACATGGAACGATCACGGGCAGATACGCCGTGCCTTGGTTTTAAATGTAGAAATGTCCGGATATTGGACTGTTGCGGCTGACGTCAGGGGCGAATTTCGCCCAATAATGTCAGGATACGGGAACTCCGAAACGGAAGCTGCCCGGGAGGTAACGAGTCGCGATAATCATGTTCGTCCTCCTTGCAATGTGTGTCCTGATTAGCACGTAAGGTCGGTGACACGCTCAAGTCAAGCGTCATGCTTCAGTACCACGTGCCCTTAGCGAGTTTCGGCCAATACATGCCCCGTGCAAGCTGCGTCCCCTCCGCAGCAATCCTGCTTGGTGCTGTCCTGGAAAACCTGCCTTTCAAGAACAGTCGCCGATGCCGAGTTCCGGAGAACTGCATGCTTGTCCTGTCTTGCGAACCGCAAACGCCGATTTCAAACCAATGGATGAGCATTTTTATCTATGGTGGAGGCCGGAAAATTTCAGCCCGCGGTGCCTCGTGAAGCGGAAATCTGGCGCGGTCACACGTTGAGTTGGTTTACAACCAACGATGCGATCGCAAGGTCTTGCACGCCGACGCCGGTCAAGTCGACCATTGAAATTTCGGCCCCAGCGAAGTCCAGGTCGGGATGTTTGCCAGCAAGAACATCGCAAAATGATACATCCGCGTCTTCCGAAAGAAGCCCCTCGCGAACGGCGGCACCGAAATCGCCATGATGCACACATTGGACATGGCTATCGGTTGCAATCAGCGATGCTCGAGCGGTCAGATGTGGATCAATCTCCAGCTTGCCCGGGCTGTCGGCCCCCACGGCAATGATATGAATCGAACCGATGACATCGTCTGACATCAACACCGGTTCGGAGGATGGCGTCGCAGTGACCACGATTGCCGCGTTGTCGCATATCTCATGCGCTGACGTTGTCGGTGTCGCATCGATACCGGCGGTCTGCAGACGCTCCGCGAACGCAGCGCTTTCCAACTCACCCCGTCCTTTGACAAAGACGGGTTTGATGCCTGTGAAGGCTGTAATCATTTGCGCCTGCAGGAATGCCTGTGTGCCGGTGCCGATGACCCCTAGGGCTGCAGTTGGGAGGACGGGTTTTATCGATGCAGCTAATGCGCCCGCCGCAGCCGTACGCATTTGGGTCAGCCATCCGTCATCCTGAAGGACGGCAACCGGATGGCCGGTTTCTGAGGACATCACAAGCACAAGCCCGCTGTTGGGTAACAGACGTTTCTCTATATTACGATAAAACCCGGAAGCCACCTTAATCACGAAGTATGGCAACCCCCTCCCCTGTGCCGCCTTTGCATGGCAGTCACCAAAAAAGCTGCCGTCCGCTTCTTTGAACAGGATTTGCAGCGGATCCGGCTGTTCGATTAGCCCATCCGAAAAGGCGATATACCCTTTGCGCACCGCGTCGATCGCATCCGGTCCTGTTACGACACGTTGGATGGCGTCGAGCGGGATGATCTTCATGATGCGATCCTTATTTGCGGTAGTCGCAGTAGTATTTGTTGAGGTGTTCATGAAATGCGACAAACCCGTCTTTGAACACGGTGTCTCGTCCGATGCCGATACGGAAGTGATCCGCTGGGACCTCATTCAGATCACTGGCATAAATCGACGATGGAAGCAGCAAAACGCCGCTTTCTTCGATAAGCTTGCGGCAGAACTCTTCCCCACCATCAGGGCCAAGGTACTTTGGGAAGGCAACACAGCCGCCCATCGGGCGCGACCATTCAAAAAGCCCCGGAAACTCAAGAAGCGTGTTTTCAAGGGAAAGAAGGTTGTCCATCACGATTGCTCTGTTCCGGGTCAGGATCGTGTCTCGAGCACGCAGCGCAATAAGTGCCAGCATCTCGGATGGCCCGGAGTTGCAGATTGAAAGGTAATGTTTGTACCGCTCAACCTTCTGCAGAAGTTCGGTGTCCTGCGATGCGATCCAACCGATCCGCAGACCTGGAAGACCGTATGCCTTGGACATCACATTCAGCGAGATTCCCTTTTCATACAGGTCGGCGACTTGGGGCATCTGATCTGCCGGGTCCATCTCTACCCCACGATAGACCTCGTCGCTTAGTAGGTAGATGCCATGTTCGCGGCACATTAAGATCAGCGCGTCCAGATCATCCCGTGCCAAAAGAAAGCCCGTTGGATTGTGGGGGAAGTTGATCGAAATCAGCTTCGTGTTCGGCTGGATCGCTTGCTTGATCCGTTCAATATCCAGACGCCAGCCACCTTTAACGTTTCGATCCGGGGTGTGGTCCATGGGCACGCCAGTCACGTCACATATGGAAAGGGGTATGCTCTCGGCGCCCTGATAGTTCGGTGTCGGCACGATGACATGATCATCCTTGCCCAGGAGCACACGCGGGACCGCATAGAGCGCTTCGCCCGCGCCGGCGTGACACAGGACATTTTCGTCCTTCATGGTGTCGTAGGTCGCGGCAATCTCGCGCCGTAGCGCGGGGGCGCCCCAAGTCTCGGTGTAGCCAAGCCACAGATTTTCGAACGCGACCCGATCTTCGTCTGACGCCAGCGCCAGCAAACCTGATAGCGGCATGCTCTCAAAGTCTGAGGCCGTCATATGGTGTTTGGCGTTGAACTCCCACTTCGAGAAATAGACCTCTAGGCCGAAGTCACGGATTTTTCGGGGCGACACCGGCTTGGCCATCTCGCAGTCTCAACTTCATTCGATTTCACATCACGGAGTAGTCCGTAACAGCTTGTCCGCGAAATTCCTAAAGCATGAGTGACGCAGTCGTTTGCGCCGAGCGCTTACGATAATTGTTCCGCACGCAGCCGCTGGACGACTTCTATACGCAGGTTGATGCACATCATTGTGATGTAAAACGGGACGCGAAGCGCTGCGCAATACCCTTGGCAAAAGGCTATTTCATACGAGGCGTCACGCGCGTTCAGCATACTCCATCGTCTCTGTATTGACGATAATGTCTTCGTCCTGTCCGACAAAAGGCGGCACCATCACCTTGACCCCGTTGTCAAGGATCGCGGGTTTGAAGGAGTTCGCCGCTGTCTGGCCCTTCACCACTGGCTCTGTCTCGACGATCTTGCAGGTAACCTTCTGCGGCACGGTCGCGTTCAAGGCCTCTTCGTCGTAGAATTCGACAACGATTGTCATGCCGTCCTGCAGGAACGGGCGTCGATCGCCGAGCAGCTCTGCAGGCAGTTCGATCTGTTCGTATGTGTCGGCGTCCATAAACACGAGCATCCCGTCGTTCTCATACAAGAACTGCTGGTCCTTTTGCTCGAGCCGCACGCGCTCAACCTTGTCCGCGCTACGGAAGCGTTCGTTCAGCTTTGATCCGTTGCGCAGGTTGCGCAGCTCAACCTGCGCAAAGGCACCGCCCTTGCCGGGCTTTACATGATCCACCTTCACAGCGGCCCAAAGGCCGTCGTTGTGCTCAAGCACGTTACCGGGGCGGATCTCGTTTCCATTGATTTTTGGCATGTGGCAAAACCTTGACGAAAGGTTGATGAAAATTTGATGCTCCCTATATCTCGCGTAGAGGGTCCCGGCAAGACAACGAAATGCTGTGCTGTACCATCAGCGCGCTATGCATTTTTTGCAGGGCAGCCATGCAATAACGGGGTATCCGAATCGGAGCAGTTCGTCCATAACGGGCGTCACGCCGGAAAGACAAGAGCAAGAATAAAGGAAGGACGACGAATGAAAGACTTCGTTGACGGCACTGCCTTTAACAATGAACAAGGCAACCGTGCACGCAAACTATTCGCAGCCGTTGTGTTGGCTGCACTCGACGATGCTATCGCCGATGACAAAAAGTATGGCAACGGGCCAGAGCAGATTGCCCGCTGGGCTCGTTCACGCGATGGTCGTGAAGTGCTGAGCTGCGCAGGTATCGACCCAAACGAACGGGTTGTAGAAGGCCTGATGGAATTTGTGGGCAAAGGCGTCCGCACATCTGTCGCGCTGAGCCGGGAAGAGTCAGAACGCCGCAATGCGGCACAGCAGGCTGAAGCGGCCTGATCGAAACATTGCTGCTACAAGGAAAACGCGCCCCACGAGGCGCGTTTTCTTTTGTTCATCCGCTGGAAAAGAAAAACAGCCACTGGCGTACGACCCATAGTTCGGCAAGCAATAGAAACGCAACAGCGGCACCACCCCACATTGGCAGCCTACGGCGCCACAGAACCACAGCCGCCGACGTTGCAAGTACCGCCTCAATCGGTCCAACCCACGCAGCACCGTGCCCGCGATCCCAATAGCTAACCGGACTTTCAAACACCCACCAACTGAACGGCCAGAAATGCGGGCGTCCGTCGTCATGGTGCAGTGGGAAATCCAGAAGCAAGTGCAGTAACGCCGCTCCGGTCAGCGCAACCGCCCAAGGCGACCGATGCCAGCAGGCCAATCCGCACAGTGCACCCCACACAAAAAATGAGTTGTCGATGGCGAATACTGTTTGCCATGTGTCCGAGAAGTAAAGATCGTCAAAGACCACGTCGGGCGGTATGCCCAGCAAAAACAAGGATACACCTGACATCACATAGAGTGACAGATCCGGCAGGGCAGCTCCTGCGAAGGCAGCAGCAAGAAGCCGAGCACCTGACAATCTACCGAATACGGCAGCTCCAACCAATAAGTGAGCCGGCGTGTTCACGGACAATCAGGATCGGAGCATTGCGTGAATGATTGCGCCCCTATTCAAGGTCTTGCGCAGCGAGGGCCCGATGAATTTCGCGCCGAACCAGCTTGCGGACATTGCGTGTAATACGTTCGCCCAGCGCGCCCTGCAGCTCTTCCCGCACAATATCGCTGACCAGATCACGAAGTGCGTCTTCATCCAACACATCCTCGTCATTCGAGAATACCTGCGCACCATCTTGTGCGGGGTCGTCCACGTCCCGTTCGACATCTAGCGATGGCTGTGGTGCAGCGCTCACATCGCCGTCCGCATCTTCCCATGCCAGCGCCGGTGGTTCCGTGCCCGCATTCTCTCCATCCCCCGCCATGTCCGGTTCAAACTCGTCGGTCTGACCGGCAATCAATGTCTCAAGCGCTGCAATCTTGGCGCTCAGCGTGGTCGCATCATCATTGGCATCGGTGTTTACTGATGCGGTGTCCTCAATATGCTCAGCTTCATCGGCGTCAGCAAACGCATCCTGGATCGACATGAGTGTATCCTGATCCAAATCCACTGCATCCAGATCTATGGGCCGCTCTTCGAACTCACTGGTATCATCTCCAACGTCGCGTTCAGCCTCGGACTCATCTGGCATTGGGTGTTCAGTTTCGTCATCAACCGGAACAGACCCGCACTGTTCCTCTTCATATGAAGGCGCTGCACTTTCAGCCACCGAATCCTGCTGTTCTCCCAAGACGGCTTCGTCCGCGACATCTTCTGCATCGTCTTCCGACGCAGAAGCAACAATATCCGCGCTACCGTCTAAATCTGGTTCATCCATCACGCGCAACGCTGGAGTTAAAACCAGTCTGTCAGGCGACGCCGCAGTTTTATCCTCTGCTTCCGGGCGATTGTCGTCGGACACCAGACGACGAATAGACGCCAAAACGTCCTCCACCTCGGTGTTGGTCATTGGATCAGACATGTCAAAGTACCACTCTCAACCTCGGCCTCAGCTTACCCCGAGGGTGAGGGTCGCACAATACTGTGCTGAAAACCTTAATCGTCTACTTGAAGGGCGCGCAGCACGCGGTCCAATTGCTTACCTTGCCTTGACCGCTTGGCGGGTCCGTCTTTTACCAAGTTGTAATAGGCCGCCGGGTCATACAGCTGTACCGGCAGCTTTAGCCGCTGCGCGGTCAGCAGGCCCATGGCTTCAAGGACCGAATAGGCGGCAATATATTGATCAGCTTGCGCTGCGATGCGGTTGGTTTCGGCATCCAGCAAATCCTGCTCGGCATCCAGAACGTCCAGCGTCGTCCGCGCACCCAAGGTTGCCTCTTCCCGCACCCCTTGGAATGCGATGCGGGCCGCGCGAATCTGGCGTTCGGATGCGGCCAGGCTGGCACGCGCCGCCTCAAGATCCGAAATGGCATTCACAACGTCTTGCTGCACGCCGTGACGCACATTGTGCAGGTTCCCACGTGATGCATCCCGTGATGCCATTGCCTGGCGTTCAAGCGCCGAAAGACGACCACCCTGGTAGATTGGCCCAGTTACACTGATACCAACCGACCCGGTCCTGGCATCATCTTCGTCACCAAAATCTTCCTGAACCGCCAATGACCCATCCAGAGTGACAACGGGCAACGTGTCCTTCACGGCTGCTGTAACCAGCAATTCATTCGCCGACACCTGGCGACGTGCGGCTTCCATATCAGGGTGGTTGCGCACCGCGACGGCCTGAGCTTCGGCAACGCGCGTTTCGGTAAGAGGCAACGTCGGCAGCGCAGACAGGCGTCCAGGGCGTCGGCCTACAACATTTGTATATTCCGCCTGCGCCTGGATCAGGTTGCGCTGCGAATCTGCCAGATTACTGCGCGCCTGCGCAACAGCGGCCTCTGCCAAGGACACATCCGTGCGGGTCACCTCCCCCACTTCGAAGCGGTCATTGGCGGCACGCAGTTCTTGTTGCAAAAGACGCAAGTTGTTCTGGCTCAGAGCGACAAAATTCTGCTGCCGCCCCACATTGATGAAGGCCGCCGCCGCGCGCAAAAGCAGCGCCTGCTCAACATTCAGCAACGTCGCTCTGGTGGCGAGCACCGTCTCTTTTGTTGCCTCGACCCGCGCCCGATCGGCACCACCGTCGTACAATTGCAGTGACGCATTCAGACCCAAAAGGACATCCGTGGACTCTGCGCTGGTCGAAATACCTGTCTGTGTAGTGACGTCCCCAAAGTCCTGTGTGATGCTGCCAGTCCAGTTGACGATCGGACGCAATGCAGCCAGCGCGATCGGCACATCTTCGTCTGCTGCGCGCAACAAGGCCCGGTTCTGATCAAGCAAGCCGCTGTGCGTATACGCGCCGATCATGGCATCCGCGAGAGTGTCTGCGGTAGCCTGCGACGTACCCATACCCAACACCAAGGTTGCAGTCATTGCCGTAGTACTCAGAAATCTGCGCGCCAACTTGCCCATCATTTTAACCTGCCTCTTGATGATCCATCCGCCCAGTACCACTCCGGTCAAAGCGTGAATGCGTCGTGTTTTTCAAACCCCGGCAACACTGGGGCACCTGCATTAAAAGCACGACGCCAAGACATCATGCCATCGATCTTGTAACCGATCCGGACCTCTCCCAATGCACCGTCCATGAAAAGCGCCGCGATGCGTCCACCGTCCTTGAGTTGCGATAATAGTGCTTCGGGCACTTGGGTCACACCACCCTCGACGACAATGACGTCATAAGGACCATGTTCTGCCGCACCTGCTTTCAACGTTTCAACATGAGTAATGACATTATCCATGCCTGCTGACATCAACGCATCCTGCGCCTCCGCTGCCATGGCATCGTTGTCTTCCAAAGCAACGACCGCCTGCGCCAAGTGCGCAATGACAGCCGCCGAATAGCCATGAGCAGCCCCAACATCCAGCACCAACTCGTCCGGCGCAATGTCCAGTGCATCAAGCATCTTGGCAAGCGTGCGCGGGTCAAGAATGACCCGCCCTTCTCCAAGATCGAGGTTTTCGCCCATATATGCCGTTTCGCGTTGCGCAACAGGAACAAAGTCTTCGCGCTTGACGGTCAGCATTGCATCAATGATCGGGAATTTCGTAACATCTGACGGGCGAACTTGCGTGTCCACCATCATGATGCGCCGTGTCGAGAAGTCGGGCATTGCAGCTAAACTCATTCGTTCAGGTTCTTTCGCATACATGTGCCACAGTCAGCGCGGGTGGGCAACGCGGCACGTGGCTCATGAGGCAATATTCCGGCGCACCGTTGCCGGACGGTCTTGCGTGACCCGTTTTAATGGTCTATCGCCGCTCAAACACCACGGATGGCGAGTTGGCGGAGTGGTGACGCAGCGGATTGCAAATCCGTGTACACCGGTTCGATTCCGGTACTCGCCTCCAATGTTTTCAATGGGTTAGCAAAGTGGCTGCTCATTGGGGTATCACCTCAGGTATCAGTTTCTCGTTCTGGTCTCGTTCTGTTCGTCGTCACTTGCGCTTTGCCGCCGCTTGGCGCGCGCGCATGATTTGTCTCGCCTCCCCTGCATATTTGATGATCATCGCCTTGGACGTGTGGCCGCTGTAGCTGGCGATTTCGTCGTCGTCGCAGCCTTCCCACGCCAGTTCCATCACACCGCGATAGCGCAGCGCGTGTTGATCGTAGGCCATCAGGCCCAGCCGTTTGCGCTCGCGCACCATGACGCGGGCCATCGCGTGATAGTCCATCGCAGAGCCATCAGCGCGGGTCAGGATGTGGCGCGACGGGTGAGGTGCGAAACCCAGATCAGCCTTGGCGCGGCCGAGTGCGGCCTTGAGCGCCTTTGTGCAGGGCAAAACCAGCGCGTTGCCGGTCTTGTTCTGGCGCAGCTTGAGGTTTTCCCCGTCATAGTCGCCCCATTGGAAGTCTACCCAATCACCGGGACGCTGGACGCTGCCCACGCCGATCTCGAAGATTAGCAGCGGCAACGGCTCGCCCTCGTCGCGCATTTTCTCCACCGCCCAATCTGCCCACGGCAGGTGCGGTTTCTGACGCGCCTTGGGAACCTTGAGCGGTTCAATGTCGATTGCCGGGTTGTCCTTGCGCCACCGTTTGCGGATCGCCAGCTTGGACAACATGCTAATCGCGGTCGGGATGTAATTGGCAAACCGGACACGGTGCCGGTTCTTTTCCATCGCGTCGTAAATGTCAGCTTGGGTCAGCCGCGCAACGTCTTGGTGGCCGATCTTGTCCTTGAGGTATTCAAAAACAGGCTCAAGGTCTTTGCGGTAGCGGGGCGAGAAATTCGCCCATTTGTCCGTCTCGCGCATCGCCTCGATCAGAGCGCCCCATGACGTTTTCGCGGCGGCTTTCTTGCCGCTCACGATCTCCCAATACTGGCGGTCAAATTCGGCGGTGCCTTCCTCAGCTTTGATCCGGCCCAGATAGATCATCTTGCCGTTCACATACTTACGGACATACCAGCGGCCCGCCGGGTGCTGCCAAAGAAGTTTCTTGCGGCTCACCATTGGATAGGCCCACCCTCAGCCGCATCGCCGCGCGCGATGGATTGCAGTTGTTCCACGTCCCACCGCTCAAAGCCGCCGATCTTGGTCGGCTTGGGCAAAACACCTTCGTCCACCAGCCCACGAAACTCCGTAGGCTTCATATCCAGAAGCGCAGCGGCTTTCTTGTCACCGGCAAAGAGGATCGTGGGCGCGGGCATTAGTCGTCGCCCTCCAAGCCCATCCCGCAACGCTTGAGACGTTCGCGCTCGTGCTTGTCGTGCAGTTCAAGGAAACGCTCACCACCGCGCCGCCCTTCGCTCACGATAACCAGATCGTCGCCTTGGATTTCGCTGCCCTGCATTTCCAGCAGTTCGTCGGTTTCTTCTTCGGTCAGGCCAACGTAAACCCAGCGCCCGGATTCTGACTTATCCCACGCACGAAAGAAATTGGACGCGGGGCTGTATGGATTTGGCTCAGGCTTAGGGTCCGGCACCGTGAAGTCCGGCACCTCTTCATCCGCAATCATGGCCTCAAGCTGCGCTTTCACTTGGTCAATGAGGCGGTCCACGTCCAGAAGGTGAACGGCCACAGGCAACACCGGCTCTTTTTCCATTTGATCGTGGAGATAAACGACGTTCCAGTCGTCCCCTTCGTTCATCGGAAAGGTCGCAAACATCAAACCAGTCTGACCATATCCGAAGGGATTTTCACGGGCGATTGCGCGCCTCTCTACGGTGTCAGCAAGCGACCGTGTCCACCGTTGGGGGAAGCCGATCCGCGTCATAGCGAACGCGGCGGCAATCATAAGCACCTGACCACCCGTGAACACACGGCGGCGTCCGGTGCCGGGATTGACGTGTGGGCCGATCAAGCGAACCAGATCGCGCTTGGGGCTGACAAAATGTTCAAGGGCCTTGGGCGTGGTGCCGGTGATCTTGCACACGTCAGCGACAAGGAATTGCGGGTGGGTCCAAATGCGATTGGCTTCCAGCATTTGCATTACCGGATCGCCATTCAGTTCGTGAAATTCATCTTCCGTCATATCGAAGTCCCTTGCCGTGGTGCTATCCTTAAACACCACGGCGCGGGGTTTGTAAAGCCCCATGTTGCGGGGTTACGGTTTTTGCACTACTTGCGTCGCGTTTACCTGCCTTGCCAACGTAGCAGTTAATCCTGCCATCCACTTAGGCGCGTCAGGGTTTGCCATTTGCCAGAAAGGCGGCAATTCAATGAAGGCGGTAAGGGCTTGTGCTTTGATCGCTAGACCCATCGGGCTTTGTTCCTCAAAGATCAGAATAGCCCCCACTAATTCACGCAAGGCGTCCCGTGCCGCTGTCTCAGTCGCTTGCGCGTCCTCGATACCTGATAGGGCCGTAATGCGTTCCACCTCAGACCAGTAGGCGCGGGCCGGTTCAATCCGGGATTTTTCACGTTCTGCCCATAGCAGTTCAGATTTCATACCCCGCTGCGATTTGAATTTGGACTTGCGATCAGCTTCTCGCATGTGTGCCTCATAGCTTGCCTGAAAACCCAGGCGGTGCCTATGATCCTGCCCCGCTTCATGAGTTTGACGAAGAGACCGACACTTTCATTCCAATGGTGGGCGATAAACTCAGGTGGGACGAAACGGGCACCACTTATGAGGTCATCGCCCGTCATTTCGAATATTCGTGCCGTCACTGCGTCCTTGAGGTGAAAAAGGCAGTATCTCACTGGCCTTGGGCTTAACCTAGCAGCTATCCGGGGGCCAGCTCCGCAGGCGTGGCCCCCGATGTTCAAAGTCAGTTCGACTTTCCTACCTGCTTTCGGTTTTGCGCATCGGCTTCAAGGCGTTCAATCGCATGGATCAGGCCGTCAAGAATGCAGGCTTTGTCCTGACAGTCTTGAATGTGAGCCAATAAGGCATTGTTGCTTGTCATGTTAGTTCTCATCTTTTGGGCTTTCTAGGGCCATTCCCAGCGACGGGCTGGAGCCGGGGGCTAGAAACCTCCGATGAGAGAGGCATGACGTTTTCCCGCAAGCGGTCTTGTATGTAGCGCCAACACCCCGGCATAGTGTGCCGGTGTGAAGCGCCGCCAAGCGTCCACGTATTCGCTGCCATCCGCGCCAACGGATTAAACCTTAGTCAGGTGTTGCAGCTATCATCGTCCGGGTTTCTAGGCCCATCGACATAATGCCTCTAAACCGTTGTCGGATCAAGAGCGCCCTTGTGGGTGCCCTAAGACACCGCGACGGGCCGCATGGGGACAGACTTGCCGATTGTTTCAGCATCCGTTCCACCAAGCGCCCTATAGGCTTCCCGCGCATACATCATCATACCGTGGCGCAAAGCGTCGTCAGAGATACGAATTGACCGCCGATTGTCCTCAGTCTCAAGGTTTGGGGGCCATGCCACTAGCCCGCCGCCCTTAGTTCGCACCAGAGCGCAACCGCGCAATTTTAAGCCACGCGCCTGACAATCGAAGTACGCCAGGATAGTCGACCCGCCCCGGTTCGCCTTAGGTTTCGCAACGCGGGTCAGGCCAGTGATGTTTACTTGTTCGGTCATGGCTTACTCCTTCAGGTCTACAAATTTCAAAGCGGTTGCCGGATCAACGCCCGCCTCTTTGGCTTGTGTCAAGGCTTGCACGATACCCGCCGCCGCCCTTGCGCGTCCGCCAATGTCAAACGCCTGTAGGGGTCGCATAACGTCCAGCGTGACCGCCGATCCCAGCTTATCTGTGGCTTCCTCTGCCATTTGTTCGGCCATCGGTTGCAAGGTCCATTGGGCAAGGTGGCGTTGCGCTTCCCTCACCATCGGACCCGTGGTCGCTTTGTTGTTCAGACCGGGCAGGATACCATAGGCCGCGTTAATCTGGTCGCGGGCTTGGTCAAGGGTCTTGTCCAGCATCGCCTTGGACATATCGGGCGTCAGATCATTTGCCCGCCAATCTTGTGCTGGAGCTGGACCGCCTGCCGCTTGCACCTGCACCGATTCCCTCACCAGCACCTTGCCGCGTGAACCACGAAAGCCCCGCGCAATGTCCGCAAGGTCGGTTTCCGGCGTCTCAGGCATAGGCACAATGGACGATCCCAAAGGCGCGTCACCATAGACCTCGACAAGCGCCCGCTCGATGATTTCCAACAGGTCAGCGGATAGGCTGGACCGTCGCAAGGGGGCCGTCCCATACCAAGGCTGAATTGCATCCGCACCAATCCAAAAGTGCAGCACCTCGCCCGCCAGCGCCGTCATGGTCTTGCCGCCGCCCACTTCGGGCACGGTCAGGCGATAGGCCGTTGGACGGGAAAGCCGGGTGGACAAATCCCAATCTGACACGGGAATAAGCGTGTCGTCAGTGATGTAGAAAAGCACCTCACCCCGCAGTGCCAGCATCCGGCCCGCGATTGCCAGCGTTCGCCGGGTCAACAGGTCGGTGCCGTCCACATCAGCGACAGACAGTCCATTTTCCCAGAGCGTGACCGCCCCTTGAACCGTTGCTGTCAATTCGGCCCGCCCGTTGGTGCCCGTGATGTAAGCGGTTCGGGCTTGGATCATCTGTGCGGTGTATCCTGCGTCGGATGCCGCACGTTTTTCGGTCTTGTTCTTAAAGGGCCAGATCATTTCTGCCTCCGATATGGGCGCAGCAGATCAGCCGCCCCACTGTTTTGAAGCGCACGGGCCGCGTGGGCCGCGCTGCGCTGATAGCTTTCTTGGATCGCCCCGCCCATGTTGACGGAATAGCTGGACACGCCCGCCCGGTCGGTGTCGTCGGCCATGTATTCAGCAAGCCGCCGGAACGCCTCAGAGACGGCTTTAGGCGGGTCGCCAGCGCCCACTTGGGCCGTGACCTTGAACACGCCGTCAGACGGCAAGCAAAGCCCCAAGGGGCCGTCAGGTAACGACGTGGATACCCAAGCACCGCTTTCCCATTTCTCAGTTGAATGTGACACGACAGGCGATAGTGGGGGCGTCCAGTTTTCACCCTCGCCACCCTCGACAGTCCACACCAATTCGCGGGCCGTGTAGCGGGTCCGGGTGTAAGCCTCGATCCGTTCCCAGATCATTTCAACATCAAGCGCCGCCGCCGGGGTGGAAAGCCCGGACGGGGTGGCCGGATAGCTTGCCGGGGTCGCTTCACGTTCTTGCAATAGGTCCGTCATGTCAGGCCCTCCAGCGGTTCAAGGTGCGCTGATAGCCGGTGCCCAGCCCATCGGGTTGCAGATCAGGCGTCCAGTTGCGGGCCTCAATCTGCGCCGCCGGATAAGCGGGCTTTGTCACTGCGCTAATCTCGATCAGGTCAGCAGACCGCACAACGCGCATAATGCCAGCGCCGGAACGCTTAACCCGGTCGCCGCCCTGGGGGACGCGAAAGCCGGGGGAAATACCGCCCACCAGACCCGCCGCCAAAGTGCCAAGAAAGTCTTGGACATAGCCAACAGACCGCATTTCAGGCGCAAGGGTTGCCTCAAACGTCAAAGCGTCGTCGGTGTCCTCAAGGGTCAAAGAACCCGCCCCACGGGATGCCAGAGGCTTGTTCATGTCGTGATGCACCAGCAAGTGAACGTCGCCACCATTGGCAACAGACGCGCCAAACGCCCGCGCCTCGAAAACTTCCCTGCGCTTTTCCCGACCATCGCTAAGGACGGTCGGGATTGCATAGGGAAAGCGGCCCCTGAGGACGGTTGACCCGTCCGCAGAGGTGCGGACTTCAAGCCCGCCTTGATGACCGCCCCAAAGCATTACGACAACTGCATGTTGGTCACGATCCGGCTCTGCACCGGGCGCGCGACCGTCACGTCCATGTTCGCCAGTGCTGTGATGCGCAGGCCACCGCTTTGTGCGTCGGTGTATGGATCACGGATCAGATCAAGGGCACCGTTATTCCAAAGCCCCACGAACAGAGGTGCAACGCCGCCTGTGCGCGTGGTCATCAGCATCGATGTTGACAATGGATCACCGGAAGGTGCCGGAATGCCGTTGGATGTGGTGGTAATGTTGTTCGGGAACGGCCCCGACACATTGCGGCCCGCCACAAGCATGGCCCAGCGAATATATTCCGACATATGCAGATCGGCGTTCACCTGACCTTCCAGCCAGCCAAACAACTCAGGCCGGATCAGCAATTGCACCTGATTAGGCGACGTGATTGTGTTCGCCGTCATAAAAGCAACGATCTCTTGCAGGAACATAGCGTATGTTGGCGCAGCACCCAGATCGTTGACGTTGACGCCGTAGGTGGCCGCGCCCGTCATCATGCCCAAGGGCTGACCACCTGCACCGGAACCCTGCAAGATTGCCCGATCCATTTCCTGACCCATCGCCGCGTTCATGTCGCGCCGGATTGCTTGTTCCAGCGCAGCACCGCTTTGCTGCATGGCATTGCGGCTGATCCGCATTTGCACGCCCATGCAGTGATCAGGTTTCAAGGGGCGGTCAGTCGTCTCAAACGGTGTCGGGTCCGCCACATTGCCATTTTCAGTTGCAGCCCATCCAACCGTCACGTTGGACGTGACCACCGGCCATTCGATTGCGCCGAAACCGACGTTGATCATCTGCGCACCAATGCGCGATGCAACGCTGTCAGGGAACAATCGGTCAATGATAGGCCGGGTCGCAATCGGATCAGGCGTGCCTGCGGCGACGGTGTTGCGGACTTCAAGCGCCTCGATAGGCACCGGCACGCCGGTAAATCCGCCTTGCGAACGAAGTTCTGTGACAACCTCCGCAGTCTGACCATCCAGTGCCCGACCTTCTTTCAAGGCCAATGCAACCTGACGCATTTCAAAGCCGCCGATCAGCGTTGACCATTCGTTATCGGAGCGCGTTTCAAGTTCGGCACCAGCCTCGCGGCGTTCTTCATCCTCCGCGATCAGCGCCGCACGATATTGAACCTCTTTGGCGCGATACTCCGCGTCCAGTTCGGTCATCTTGCGGGTTTCATCGGCAGAGGGGCTTTCGATGTTTGCCAATTCAGCCAAGGATTGCCGGATTTCTGACCGGCGCAGTTCAAGTTTCTTTGAGAGGAGCATCGCTGCGGCCCTCCTTTCCTACTTCAGGGTTGAGCTGCATTTGTCGCAGCAGGTTTCGCCATTCGCGGCGCTTTGGGGGCAGTTCCTTTGAACCGACCTCAATTCGAGTTTTGCGCGTGTGACAGGGGCCGCACAGCATTTGTAAATTGCTCAAGGTGTAAGCGAGTTCGGGGTGCGTCCTAACGGGCTTGATATGGTCGCACTCAAGACGCTTGTGGGTGCCACATTGAACGCAGGCCCAGCCGTCACGGTCCAACGCTTGCAAGCGCAATGCACGCCACCGGGGGCCGCGCGTCACCTTCGCAGAATGCCGCATATGTTCCTTGCGCCTAGTCATCGTCGCGCACCTGCATTTCCCAGAAAATGACCTCACCAGCCGGGGAAAGCGGGGCAACCCGCCGCACCTCAAATTCGGTGCCGTCGATCAACAGCTTATCCGTGGTCGCGGGTTCAACCGTCAGACCTTCGACTGACACCAGCACCCTTTGATCGCCAACGTCCAAAAAACCGCCCGCGATAAGCTGTAACTCGGTTGCATATGTCGCGGACAACAGGGTGACGGGATGAGGCGCATCAGGGCCGGGAATAACGTTGCCATAACCATCGTCCGTGCCTTCACCGGGGCGCAGCAATGTTGCCGCTTGCCCGTGTTGCTTAATCAGCCGGGATGCAATTTGCTTTAGCCCCATGCCAGCCTCCCCTTGGTTTGTGTGGGTGCGCGTCGCATACGGACGCCCTGCGCCACGGCCAGGACCGTTGCCGCAACCGGGTCGATCCGGCCCGTTGAACGCCCCGCCGCCAATTTGTGATTGCCCGCAGGGTCCACCAGCGTAATTGCATCGGAAAATGCAGAACGCAGCAGCAGCGACGGCATGGCCTTAACGTCGCCTTCAAACACCGCACGGCGTAGGCGTTCGCAGTCCTCCGAGCCATCTTTCCAGCCAAAGCCGCGCCAGATGAAAGGCACCCGTTCAAGGCCGGCGTCACGCAACGCCTCGATAAATTCAGCATGGCGGAATCTATCGCCCACGATTGCCGCAGGCGCTTGGCCGTCCAGCTTGTCCACTACGTCAGCCATGAAACGGGCAACAGGCACGGTCGCGTCACCCATCGTCACCAGTTCGCCCCGGTCGCGCATTTCAACATATCGCCCAGACACGCCGTCAGCTTGCCCACGATCCGCAAGGCCCGGATTGCATGGGAAAGCACCAACACATTCCAGCCGCCCGGTGTCGGGCCAATAAAGCGCCGCCGCCGACATAGAACGCGACCCGCCAAGGTCGATGCCCAGAACGACGGGGCCGTCACGCGGGGGCAGATCGTCGGGTGATACTTCACACGACAGCCATTCATCCACCGTCAGCAGCACAGACCGATCATCAGACGCCACCCGTTCATTGCGGTTAAGGTTTCTGAAGCTGGACAGGGCTGACCCGCCGCGCGCAATCGCCCGCCGTGCCTGCGCCACCAGCCACTCAGCAGAAGGGCCAATGCCCTCAGACGCACCGGGATTTGCAATGAGAAGGGATGCCAGATCATCCGGGGGCAATCCGGGGTCCGGGCGGTGTTCCTGCACATAGGTGCCGGGGGGCGGTTCGTCCAACCACCGCGAAAAGGTGTTCGCGTCATCCGGTGCCGAGGTGCTGATAATCAGCGCGCGCCCATCGCGCTTGCCCAGACCAGACAAGATTGCGTTTTCAAGCGCATCGCCTTTTTCGCGTTCCCATGCCGCCCGTTCGTCAAGGATTGCCAGCGTTGGCGCACCGCCAAGGATTGACTTGCCGTCCGCAGCGATAACACGGGCAAGCCCGCCGCCGTTGCCGTCCGTTTCGACTTCCAGCTTAGACCCGCGTCGGATCGTGAATTGCTCTTGTTCGTCTTCGGGCAAACCCTCGATAAAGCCCAGAAGAAAACCAAAGGCCGTTTTTGCTTGGTCGCGGTTGCGTGCTGCAAAGATGATTTCGCGCTTGGGCTGGGGGGCAATTTCGCCCATCAAATGACCCAAGGCCAAACCCGCAGACAGGGCCGTTTTTGCGTTCCCCCTGCCAATACTAAGACAACCCGCCTCGATTTCCTTTGCAAAGGCACCGCGCACAAATTCCTTCTGATACGTTGCCAGCTTCACCCGCTTACCGGCAAGCCGCCCCTCAGGCACCACCAGCTTGGGAAGGAAACGCAGTGCCGCCGTTGCCTCTTTCGATGCTCTTACCATGCAAATTCCTCCCCAGTTTTTTTCGGGAGAGAGAAAGGAACAGTTAAGCGCCGGGTCACACCCCCACTCTGAAAAGCGGGCATTGGGACCAATCCCAGACCTTGCACATATTGCAACCACGCAGGCTGGCCGTCCGTCCGGTGTGTGGGGCCTACCTGCCGTCCAGCCTGCTTAGCGCCAAGGCCGCGCGACAGGTTGTTAGGTGTATGGTTATTAAGGATGTCCCCAAAATGGGCACGGGGGGGGGCAAAAAACCCGCTAAACCGTCCCCAAAATAGGGACAGGGCGTCCCCAAAATGGGGACAGGGGATACCATAACCGTCCCCAAAATGGGGACAGGACCGTCCCCAAAATGGGGTTGGGGTTTTAGATTTATATGTCATGGCTTGCCCCCCGCGAGAGACACCACGTTGGTGACGCCAGTGACCATCTGCCCGTTCACACCCGCCGGGTTGTTGGTAGTTGCCATCTTGACCGGGAAGTCATGGCCTGCCTGCCAGTCACGGTATAGACGCCGCCCCGTGTTGGACGTGGGCAACGCTATCTCTGTCACTTCATAGCTGGGGGATTGCGCGTCACCGCCTGCACTCAGGCAAGCGCCCTCAGTCTGCACAATGAAGCCCTTGGCCTGTAGATCATGGAACGCACGTCCAGCGGTCTTAGGATTGCACCCAAGGCACTCAGCAGCTTGCCGCACCGATAGGCGCAGCTTGCCGTTGTTGTTCGCCTTAGGACCGTGCCATTCAAACTTGATCCACGGATAAAGCGCCTGCGCCGTGCTGGACAGCGCGCGCCATGCGTCCGTCTGCATGGTGGGGCGGACCATCTTGGTCCAATGCTCCGCCCGGTTTTCGTTGCGCTTATCGCGTCCCATTATGCGGATACCTCCGCCGCGTGGACAGCCTTGTGATGTTTGCGGCAAAGCCACACCACGTCATAGGGCCGCTCATAGTCGGGGTGGTGTGCCTCAGCCTTTGACGCCCCGCATTGTTCGCAGGGTTGGCGCTCGATCACGCCATGACGCAGCGCAGCACCCACGGCCAAGTGGGCGATGTAGGATTTAGGGTTGCGCTTGCGCCACCGCTGTTGCCGGGAAAGGGCTTTGGGTTGGTCAGTCATGCCGCCACCCCGCAGAAATGGCGCAGGATAATCGCTGGCGCTCCGGCCCATTCCGGGCTATCAACAGGGGGAAGTGAGCTAGCTTCTACAACATCTTTAGCCCCGGTTGCGATTGCCGTCGCGCCGGGGTTTTCGTTTGCGCCGGTCAGTTCGACTCTTGAAACTTTCGCGGAAAGTTCACGGTTTGTCGGGGCCTCTTTTGAAACAGTAGCCCGTTGATTTCCTTGGATAGCAGGCCGGATTGCAAATCCGTGTACACCGGTTCGATTCCGGTACTCGCCTCCATTTAATTTCAAGCACTTAGCTGTCTCCTCTCTTTGCCCCCTCGGGGGCATTTACAATAGCGTTTACAAGTAAAGCGCATTTTCTCGCTCCACTGCGGCTTCTAGCTTGGCCAAAACCGCCTCAGATTCACTTGGCGAAACAGTCGCGTAGTACTCGATGACCTGAGCGGCATAGCGGACAGACCACCCCATGTAATTGGCGATCTCAGCAAGTGTCAGGCCTGCGTTAAGCAAACGAGTTGCGGCGGTTCCGCGTGTATACTCTGGGGAACCGTGGCGCAGCAGGAGCGGATAGAGTGCTTCGAGAACATCGTCGGCACCCATCTTTGTGCGGACCACAACAGCCAAGGCCTGCCGCGTGAACTCATCGAGAACCGTCAGCATCTTGTAACTGCGCCCATTGCTGAGCTTGTCGTGGACGAAGTCGATGGCCCAGACGTGGTTCGGATGCGTTGGCCTCAATCGGATGATCGAGCTGTCCTTGTGGTAGAGCCGCTTGCGCTTCTTGTGGCGCTGCGGAAGCTGTAATCCCTCTTCCCGCCAGAGCCGCTCGACCTTCTTGTGATTGACGGTCGAATAGCTTTACCATTCGACAGTCATTACACGTTTTTTCTAAGAACTGCTTAATTGATGGACACCAAAGAGTGTCAATCAGTGAAACATGATTAAATGCCAGGCAAACTAGACAGTTTCGCAAAAAACCGGCGAAAAGTTGCGACCAAAGAAGCCAAACGTAGAGAATCGAATGCTTGAATGCTATCTTTGGTTGTGTCATCGATGGCTCCTTTTCTTCCCAATAAGGAGTAATACAATGTACACAAACCTTGACACTGCTATTGCGGGAACCGGATTTTCCGACACCGGACATGCCCGCAGTCTGAGTAAACCGGAAGCGCACGCGCGCTCTCTCGAAGCGGGATCCGCACGGTTAATTGAAGCTGGCCATGCGCGTTCGCTCGCCGGACATGCTTTTTCGCTGCAAACTGAAGGGCATGCACGTTCGTTAGACTAAAAGATGGTCGGGGAGGTGGAAGCATCTCCCCTTCTTTAATTTAACTGTAGCGGAGATATGTAAGCCATGACTCCCGTCAAAGCATTCAATGGATTCGTCCTCAAGATACATAGCCGGTGCAACCTGAATTGTACGTACTGCTACATGTACAACAAGTCAGACACCACGTGGCGTAAAAAGCCAAAAAAGATGGATCTTTACACATTCGAACGCACCATCGAGGAAATAAGGGCGTACGCTGAGAAGAAGCAGCTTCCTAGGATACACATCGCCCTTCATGGCGGGGAACCGCTTTTGATCGGCAATGAAGTACTCCGGCGTTTTTGTTCGCTTATCAGAGCGACATTTGCGGAAACCGGTATCGATGTCTCTCTCACTATTCAGACCAATGGAACTCTGCTCAACAAGGTAAACTGCGGCATTCTGGCGGAATACGGCGTCGGGGTGGGCGTTAGCCTCGATGGAACACCTGATGTCAATGACAAGGCTCGGCTGGACCATAGAGGTTTGGGCTCAGCAAGCCGCGTTGAAGAAGGGGTGGGGATCCTGATGGATCATCACCCAGACGCATTTAGTGGGTTCTTGTGTGTTCTCGATCCGGCATCTGATGCAACAGCCACATTCGACTACCTAACGAAATTTCATCCTCCTGCACTCAATTTCTTATTTCCTCTATACACCCACGATGATCACCCGCCTTGGAAAGAGCCCGACTCTCCAGAGACATCAGTGGGCGATTGGCTGATTGAGGCATTCAAGCGTTGGAGCCAGAGTGAGGCATCTGTACGTGTCGTCGTTTTTGAATCCCTTATTCATCTTTTGAATGGTGGAGCCTCATCGACAGAAAGCTTTGGGGAAAGTGGGCGCAACATAGTTGTAGTTGAGACAGACGGCGCGCTCGAAATAGGCGACGCGCTGAAAGTGACAGCAGATGGTTTGACCAACCTTGGTTTGAACATCACGACGGATAGCTTAGACGACGCTTATGATCTCGTCAATTCCTACCTCGTCGACCTTGGAGCAGATAGTATCGCGCCAGTCTGTGAAAGTTGCGCGATCTCACACGTGTGTAACGGTGGAGATTTGGCGGGACGGTTTTCTTTGTCCAAGGGTTTCCGTAACCCGAATGTCTACTGTCGCGACATTCTCAAGCTGGTAACGCACGTTGATGACGCGGTTCGCAGGCGGCAACAAGTTTTGGAAGCTTCAACATAAGGCTATGGGAAGATTCAAACAACACAGCTCTGGAAACGAATATTACCGCACGGGACTTGATAAGTACCTAGGAGCCAAGTTGGCAAACTGGCTGGGGTATCAAGACGTCAAGCTTGGACGCCAGGTTTTCGGCAACACGACACCGGCAACCCTGAACATATTGGGGAGGCTGAACGGGTCATACGTTCGCCTCCGTCAAAAACCTGCTGAGCTTGACCAAGCAAGGCATTACAAACGTTTGGGCTATGGCACCGTGTGCGTTGAGCATGATGCAAGGTCTTTGAAGGAGCTACAAGCGGGCTTTCAGTCTGCAGTTGCGGACCCTTCGTTATCCGAACCTCACGGGGACAACCTGGATTTACTTGGTGAACGCTTCCCATGCTGCGAAGTTGGGAGAAGGATAGAAAATCCCGAAAACCTGCCGGGACTGCCGAAAATTTTGAACGCGAAGTTCTGGCCGGTCATTGAAGGTTGTGTTGGCAACAGCGTCCGTATTGTCGACATCGAATGCTACCGCACGATTGCTCCACCCCCGAAAGCCAACTTCGAGGTATATGCGAATTGGTGGCATTGCGATCAACGACGCAGTGATTTGCATAAGGTATTTATCAATATCAGCGATGTCACACTTGACGATGGGCCCTTCTCGATCCTTTCAAGAAAAGATACTGCACAAGCGCTCTCGTCAGAAGAATTTAACGGACGGGAGGACGCAGATTTTGAGGTTCAAGACAATTTTCCAGATGCGCGTTGGATACAACATGTTGGTCCAGTAGGTAGTATACTTGTAGGAAACACGCAGCTTTGCTTGCATCGCGCCGGCCTTCCCGCGCCAAGTCGCCACCGCGACATTCTCGTCATTTCTGTCGTGGACGCTGCGGAGCCATCACCAGGGTTCGACCCAGCAATGTTCACACCAGGGTATGGGCAGACGTCGCGGTACACTAACCCTCGAGCATATGGAGTAATACAATAATGATGAACATTTCGTTCGCACCTTGCGACGTCGCACATACAACTATTGTACCGCTGCACATGCCGTCATCTGGACATGAGTTTGCAGACCTTCATAATGGCTCATCAATCGCAGAAATTCTTCCGTTAGCAAATCTGAACTTTAGTCAAACAACGGCGAAAGACATTTCTGTTCCCGACGAAACGTGCCTTTCAACTTATACCTTTGTCACAATCGCAGGTGACGATGACACGGACATGTTGCGTCGTCTCGGGGCTAACTGTGCAGAAACCATCCTAAAGAGGGTTGAGGATTGCGAGATCGCCTTGAACTCAGGACTGGTCAACGAGTTTGAACATCATCATGATGGCACATTTTCCTTCTTCCTTGGTCTCTTTCTTGGTTTGTACAGGCAGACCAAGGTTACTTCGATGGATGATGGATCCATTCCTTGCATTAGCGTCGCACTCCCCCATCATTCCAATGTTGACCGTAACGCTGTTAAGCGCGCCTGTCTCATCGCTGAAATTGTTCACTTTGTCCGAGACCTCATTTCTGCGCCGCCAAATATCCTGTCACCTGCCGGTTTTGAGAGAGCTGTTGCAGAGAAGGCAGCTGCTATCCCTGATCTCGATATTCAGGTCTACAACGAGAGGCAGCTAACTGAACTCGGTCTTAGAGCGTTTGTCGCAGTAGGCCGGGCTTCCTGTGAGCCCTCGCGTATGATCGTGCTCCGCTGGAAGCCAGAAGGCGAAAAACCCGACCTAATCTCACTTATTGGCAAGGCAGTCACATTTGATGCGGGTGGCCTATGCATCCAACCCGGGAAAGGGATGGATGAGATGAAGGGCGACATGGCAGGCGGGGCTATTGCAGTTGGCGCAGTCTTGGCGGCTGCGATCACCGAATCCAAGGGGAACGTATCCGCCTATATCGGTGTCGCAGAAAATGTTGTTGGATCGAATGCGTTTCGACCAGCTGACGTTTTGACTATGTGTAATGGCACGACTGTTGAGGTCACTAATACGGACGCCGAGGGTCGCTTGATCTTGGCAGATATCATGAGTTGGGTCTCAGCCAACAGTCCGCCACGAGCGATGATCGACATTGGCACCCTGACGGGAACGATGCTGTCCGCCCTTGGCAATGATATCGCCGGTTTCTTCTCAAACGATCGTGCGTTGAGCGAATCTCTGCGTGCGAGTGCTCATGTGGCAGGCGAGAAAGTCTGGGAAATGCCCTTGGATGACTGCTATCTGACCCATCTGAAGAGTGAAAGTGCTGACTTAAAGCACTTCAGCTACGAAGGGCCAGGAGCGATCACAGCAGCGTTGTTTCTGCGAGAGTTCGCTGGCTCGATACCGTGGATCCATATGGACATTGGGTCTAACGGCATGAACACAAGACGCACTGCTGAAAGCCCCGGTTGGGCGAGCGGCGCTGGCGTTTTAACGCTATTAGATCTTATGCGAACGGAAAAACCGGCTTAGTGCAATGAAAGTCGACTATATCATCCATAGCATCACTGATGTCGTATGTACCAGATTTGAAGGTGCCCGATGGAATACGTGAACTTCTGGATTGTTATAGGTGCTTCGCTTTTGGGAGGATTAACACCCGGACCAGCGACGCTCGCGATCGCAGGCACCTCGATGCAGAGAACCCGAAGCTTGGGCCTCGCACTCGCATGGGGTGTCACCACAGGCTCAATGTCTTGGGCAATTTTCGCGGCATTAGGCTTCGGTGCGATCCTTGCCACCAACCAATGGTTAGTGGAAATTATTCGTTACGCTGGCGCAGGTTACTTGCTCTGGCTCAGTTCTAAATCCGCACGATCTGCGACCCGTGCAAAGGAAATAGAAGTCAAAGATACTGGTGTCGCCTCCCATGTGGCGGCTTGGAGCTTGGGTGCATTTATACACCTCACAAACCCCAAAGCTGTGATATTTTGGGGTTCCATTATTGCCATAGGTATGAGACCCGGCGGTAACGTGCATTCGATCCTTTGGATCATTGGCACCTGTGTCGCCATTAACTTCACGATTGTTACGACCTACGCACTGCTCTTTTCTAGTCAGACAATGACCGGCATGTATCTGAAGGGTCGTCGAGGCTTTGAAGCAGTCTTTGCGTCTTTCTTTGGAGCCGCTGCAGTTTACATGCTCCTCAGCGGCACGAGCTGACGCAAATTCGCTTTTGCTCATACTGCATGGCACACTTACGCTTATACCGGGCGGGGGCTTATGGCCCGCCGCAGCCCGGTGGGCTACCGATCCAAAATCAATCAGCCTGAGTACATGATCCGGGAGACTTCGGCAACAGGCTCAGAATATCAGTCAAACGCACGGATTAAGGGTGCCCGTCCGTTGAACCCGCCCTATCGTCCCGGAAGTGGTCTTGTTACGCTGCTTTTGCAGCGTAACGCCAGGGGAGGAGTTCGTCGAAACGTGTGATCTTGTGATCGGCGATTTGGCCCAGGACCCACGTGAGCCAGGCTTGGGGATCAACGTCGTTCAGTTTGGCGGTTTCGATCAGGGTGAATGCGATGGCCATGGCTTTTCCACCACCTTCGGAACCTGCGAACGTCCAGTTTTTCCGGCTGGTGGCTACAGGTTTCACGGCACGTTCGGCTGTGTTGTTGTCGAGTTCCAGATAGCCATGCTTAAGGTATGGCCGCGCTTTCGGCATCCGGCCAAGGGCGTAGCGGATGGCCTAAGCCAATGGTGACTTGCCTGATATTTTTGGCAGTTGCGCGTGCAACCAGACTTCGAGCTCATCGAAGACGGGCTTGGCCCTCGCTTGGCGCAATGCAATGTGTTCCTCGGGTTGTTTGCCGCGTGCCTCTTTCTCTACAGCATAGAGTTCCGCGATCCGGCGGATGGCTTGCTCGACGGTCGCGTTGCTCTGGGACGCGAAGACATCAACGAATTTGCGGCGCACATGTGCCATGCAGGCCATCTCATCCGCCTCGTCCTCACCGAACAATCCGTTGAAGCCAGAGCATTCATCCGCATGCGCCCAGCCCCTAAAGGTTCAAGAAGTGCCGTTGAACGGCCAACCCCATCGGCCATCGTGGAACGATCCAGATCAATGCCTTCACGGTCATAGATTTGGCTTTGGCGATAGAGCGGCAGGTGATCGGCATATTTGCTGACCAACACATGAGCCAACAGGCCTGGTCCTGGCCTGCCGCGTTCAATCGGATGTGATGGCAATGGCGATTGGACAATCGCCTCACAGCCGGAACGGCTCGTGTGGCTGTAGAAGTCTGCGAGATACGCCCGAATACCTTCCAGATCAACGAACCGATCAATCGAGCGCAGCAGGTGATCTTGGGGCACATGATCTTCCAGCGAGAACTCGTAGAACAGTGCCGCCTGACCGGCTCAACGAGTTCTGCCAGATTGTAGAGCGCGTGGTATTGCTCCATTGGCATATCTCGTGGTTCTATCCCAGTTGTTGGACCACTTTCAGGGGGCTACTCCACATGGGCATCGCGCTGTTTCTCGAACGCGACTAGATACCCATGGCATCAACGGTTGAACGGTATGGATCAGATCAGATACGCCGGTGCACCAGCTATCACCGGAGGACAAAGACCGAACACTGCGCATGTCTGACGACACGTGATGCGGTCGAACCCAACAGATAGTCAGACAGATCAGGCCGGTGTGACGAAATAATAATACAATCGGTGCTGTGCGTGCGCGCGAATTCAACGATCGTCACACCGGCGCGACCGCTGACCAACTCTATCTTGCATCTGGGATCCTCTCCGACAAATGCTTGGAGTGTGCTTAGGATTTCTGCGTCCCGATCCTTGAGTGCGTCTTTCTCAAGATAGTGACGTGCCGGTCCGGGGATCGGTTCATGTGAGTTAAGAACGGTTATCGTCCCACCGTCAGCCAGCATCTCACGAGCCTCGTTCAATGCTTTCGAGGCCATGTCCAACTGGTTTACTGAGACCGGCACCAGAATCGAATTTCGTTTCATTTGGATTTCCTCCTACGCATCAATTGATCAGGTATTTGCAAGCTCACGACTCCTATCCGTGGCGGCTTCGATACCGTCGCAGAACAAGGTGGTGAGCCCGTCACGCGGTCTCTGCAATGTTCTTAAAGCTGCTTCAGTTGTGCCGCCTGGTGAGGTCACAGCTTCGCGAAGGGAGGGTGGTGTGGATTTTGATGTAGCCATCAACTGACCCGCCCCTCGGATGGTCTCAATGACCAACTTACGGGCCAACGCATTAGGTAACCCTTGGGCGACCGCTCCTGCCTCCATCGCTTCGGCCACTGCAAAGATATACGCCGGCCCAGACCCAGAGACGCCTGTGACCGCGTGCATCTGTTCTTCATTCTTCAAGACTGCGATCTCACCAACCGCCCCCATCAAGCGCTTGGCGACACTTAGAGGCGTCCCCGCCCCTCTTCGGTTCGCGACAACGCAGGTCATCCCGCACCCAATCTCGGCTGGAGTGTTTGGCATTGCGCGTACAATTGCGGCGCGTTTGCCAAGCATCTCTTCTATCTGTGGAATCGAAACACCCGCGGCAACGGAGACCACCAGTGTCTTCTCAAGAGATACGTCACCAAGCGACTCAATTGCAGAGAGAAAATACTGAGGCTTCGTCGCAACGACGATAACGTCGTAAAGACGCCTGTCGGGTGGATTAACACGCAACCCAAGTGGAACCATCTCTTCGACCCAATCTGGAGGGTTCGGGTCGAGCACATCGACATGGCTGGGTCGAAGTTCCTGATCGAACCAACCGTGTAGGAGGGCCGATCCCATCTTGCCGCAACCGACGAGTAACAAGCTCAGTTTAGCAAGTCTTTTTTCTCCGCTCACGGCCTACGCTTTCAGAGTTGATTGGATCGTGGCCCCGGCCAGCAAGACTGCGTTTGGCCGAGGCATTTCATTCATTACCCGCCACCACGCGCACGCATGTTTTCCGGCATCCAGGTCGCTAGCTCCGGGAACAAGATGAGTATGACGACCATTAAGACCATGATTAGAAACATCGGAACGGCGGTACGCGCGATGTAGCCCATCTCGTGTTTTGTCATGCCCTGGAGAACAAACAGGTTGAACCCGACGGGGGGAGTGATTTGTGCCATCTCGACTACCACGACGATGAAGATACCGAACCAGACCAGATCAAACCCAAGTTCCGCAAACGCCGGAGTGGTGATCATCGGCAGAATGACAGCCATCGTCAGAACCACAGATGAAATGCCGTCCAGAAACATTCCTATCAGAACGTAGAACACCATCAGCGCCAGGATCAGCACGGTCGGTGACAGGTTCAGCGAACCGATCCATTCCGCAATCGTCCTTGGCAGCCCGGTAAAGCCCATCGAAAGGCTGAGAAACGCAGCACCCATCAAAATGAGTGCGATCATGGCAGACGTACGCGTTGCACCCATCAGACTTTCAAAGAACGTTTCAAAAGTTAACGACCTTTGAAACGCCGCCAAAACAAGCGCGCCGATCACACCAAAGGCGGCGGCCTCAGTTGCCGTCGCTATGCCGGAATACATCGAACCAATTACGGTCAGGACCAACAGGATCACCGGGGCCAGGAACCGAGAATTCCAAACCTTCTCGCTGAACGTCATCGTGGGCTCGGGTTCAGGACGCTGGTCGCGCTTTAAAAAGTACCAGAACACTATGTAGAGCGAAAACATCGATGCGAGCACAATGCCAGGTAATATACCAGCCATGAACAGCTGTGTGATGCTTTCATTAACGGTCACACCATAGACGATAAGAGTGAGCGAGGGTGGTATCATCAGACCGAGTGTGGCTGAACCCGCCAATGTGCCGATTGTCATGAACTCCGGATAGCCGCGTTTGCGTAATTCGGGGATCGACATCTTGCCTACAGTCGTGAGCGTAGCTGCTGAAGAGCCTGAAACAGCTGCAAAAATTGTACAGCCGACGACGTTCGTATGCAAAAGTCCGCCCGGCAGACGTGCCATCCATGGTGCAAGACCTTTGAACATATCCTCCGATAATCGGGTTCGATAGAGAATCTCACCCATCCAGATGAACAGAGGAAGTGCTGTCAGCGTCCAACTGGACGCGCTCTCCCAGGCCTTGTCGGTGAGGTTTGCGCCAACAAACCCTTTGTCAAAAAGCATGATCCCGATCGCACCAACGCCCATCAGCGAGAGCCCGATCCAGATCCCAGATCCTAACAGAAAGAATAAGACGATCAGGAAAATCGCGGTGAGTGTAAAATGGTCCATGGCCTATTCCGTCCTCTCTTCCGGTGGCAAGTCTTCGATCCCTGCGTAGCTCGTGAAGAGCAGCCGGATGACGTGATCCCAGAGCGCGATGGCAAGAATGCCCGCGCCGATTGTCATCGAAAGTTCTGGAATCCAGAGCGGCATCTCGTCCTGGCCCTGGCTCAGAAAGTTGAACTTTTGCGATTGATGGTTACGCTCGAAAGCGGCGTAAAAGAAAAACGTGATCAATATGGCACTGAATCCGTAACACCAGATCTCAGCAAGTTTCCGGCTTCGGCCAAGTCCGGAGAGGATCAATGTCACACGGATATGCGCGCCATGATTGAGCGCGTAGGCGAGCGCGAAAAAGATAGACGCAGCCATACAGTATCCAGCGTAGTTTGCAGCACCCGGAAAGGAGGTTCCCAACCACCTCGACACCATTTGAACACAGATCAGTATCAAGATGGCGATCATGGAGATTCCTCCCAGAACCCCGCCTAGAAAATAGAGACCATCAAGCAATTTTCTGATCATACCCATGAGAGCCCTCCTTTAATGTTGGTTCGGGGTTCGATCGCTCGAACCCCGGACATGTCTACTCTGAAGCTTGATATGCTTCGATGATCGCAGTCCCGGTCTCCCCCGCCGACGCCAACCATTCTTCTGTCATCGTCGCGCCGAAGGCCTTCAGCTCGTCACGCAACGTGTCGCTCGGAGCCGCCACAGTCATCCCGTTGTCGACAAACTGCTGCAAGTACCATCCTGCCAACTGTTCAGAACGGGCCGTTGCAGCCGCAGATGTGAGCTCCCCTGCTGCCTGAAGGCAGTTTTGCTCCTGTTCGGTCAAGGCGTCATAGGCGGGCTTGTTCGCGAAGACAGCGTTGCGCGGCAACCACGCCTGTGTGTCATAAAAATGGGTCAGCAGCTCCCAGATCTTGGTGTCATATCCGGTGGAACCAGATGAAATAAAGGATGCTGCAACACCCGTGGCAAGCGCTTGCGCAAGGTCAGCGGCCTCGATCTGTACAGGGTTCATGCCAGCGAGCTCAGCAAGACGAGATGTCGCCGCGTTGTAGGCGCGAAACTTGATACCTTTCATATCCGCGACGGAATTGATCTCCTGCTTGAAATACAGCCCCTGTGCTGGCCAGGGTGCCGAATAGATCAATACTAACCCGTCTTTCTCGAGCGCTGCACCAACCGCATCTTTCGATGCGTCCCAAAGACGGTCGCTATCTTCGTAAGATGTCGCAAGAAAAGGGATAGAGTCGACGCCGTAAACCGGGTTTTCCGCCTGATGAGCCGACAGGAATCGCTCGCCTATAGGGGCCTGGCCGATTTGGACGGCACGTTTAATTTCGTTCCCCTTGAACAACGAGCCACCGGAATGGATCGTTATGTTGAGGGACCCACCGGTACACGTGCGAACCGCATCGGCGAACCGATGTCCGTACTGTGTGTGAAAGTTACTTTCTGGATAGGCCATCGGCATATCCCAATCAGTTGCCAGGGCGGTACCGGCCCCAGCGGCTATGATCGCGGCCGACGCCACCAATGTTCTGAATTTGAAAGTCATAATTCTCTCCTGTTGGGGTTTAAGGTTTGCTATTTGCATGGGGATCAGCCTCCAAACCGGTTAGGGTCGTAGGGAGTGAGATCCATATTGATCCCTCCATGAGCGATCACATCTGCAATAATTCTGCCGGTCTTCGGGCCACCGGTCAGACCAATATGATGATGTCCAAACGCCGCGAATACGCCGCTGCCCCGAATTTCACCGATTAATGGAAGACTATCGGACGGGGCTGGACGGTGGCCGAGCCATGTGTCGCGCCTCTTCAACCTCAGGCTAGGGAACGTCGCACGCACTGTGCGTTCCAGAAGTGCGAGTGGTTTGTTCGATGCGGGAGCTGCGAGGCCGCCAAATTCTACGACACCTGCACAACGCAGGCCGTCCAACATCGGCGTTGCAACGAACTTCCCGGTGGTCACCATGATAGGTGAACGCAGCACGCGATCCTCAGGCTCAAACTCTATGTGATAGCCACGTTCGGTCTCGAGAGGTACGTCGATACCGAGCTTCTTAGCCAGAGGCTTTGACCAAACCCCGGTGGCGATCACGACATTGTCGCAAAGGATCGTCTCGTCCTCCGTGATAATCGCCTCGACCTTATTATCCATCAGCACGACGTCACGCATCTCGCCGCGAACCAGCCGTGCCCCGAGTCTCTCCGCTTCGTCGGCCAAGGCCTTCACATAAGCCCCCGGAGCGCTGATCACACCGTGCTGTCGCATCACAGCCAAAAGCTGCATATCGCTACTAAGCAGCGGTTCGAACTCCTGAACGGCGGGCCCCTCGATAATATCCGGTTCGAACCCTGCGTCGCGACGCAGACCCCATGTGAACGCATCGCCTTCGAATGCGGAACGGTTTTTGTAGGCGAATGAGTAGTCCGTTCTTGTCAGCCAGCGTACCGCATCGGTGCCTTCTGTCAAACTTTCGTGTTGTTCGACGCTGTCGGTCGTCAGTGGCGCCAGCCCCGCCGCAATTCGGCGCGTTTCAGGTGCGTTAGCATGACTTAGGTATTTCAGTAGCCATGGAGCCAGTTTCGGTAAGTACGACCAGCGCAAGAACAGTGGGAAATTCGGATTGAGCAGCATCCCTGGAGCTTTGGTGATCATTCCGGGGGCGGTGACCGGCGCAACGGAGCAACTCGCCAGAACGCCCGCACTCCCATAGGAGGTACCCTCGCCCGGTGCCGTTCTGTCCAACAACGTCACATCCTTGCCTGCTCTCAAGAGCCAGATCGCAGCTGATACCCCAACAATCCCTGCCCCTACGACGACGATGTTTTCTTTCGCGGACATATGTACCTTAATCGAATTCGGCGCTGCATTCCGGGCGGTTTCATATTCTGTATACAGATAAGTATCTAAATCTGTCCACAAAATAATTGACAATTCGTGAGTGGTATATAAAGAAGAGGGCCACGGGAGAGCGTCACCAAAAATGAACACAAGCGTTGATCAGGTCTATGAGCAGGTGCGCCACATGGCGGCGAATTTCGAGTTCAAACCGGCGGAACGTATTAACGAGAGTGAACTGTCACGTAAGCTCGGTGCCAGTCGGACACCATTGCGTGAAGCGATGAACCGTCTGATTGCCGAAGGCTTGCTCAAATTTGAAGGTGGGCGGGGGTTTTTTTGTCAACCGCTGAACCCCGAGCTCGTGGTAAACCTTTATGAGCTTCGTGGTTCACTGGAAATCGGAGCGGTCCGGGCCGCTGTCGAACGGGCGACGGATGACGAGCTTGAGGGATTACGTCAATTTTTGATCGAGACCGGCGTGAACTACACGGATGGGACGCCAGCTCGTGACATCGTTTCCCTCGACGAAGAGTTCCATCTGATGATCGCTAGGCTCGCAAAAAACCCGGAATTGCTTAATATGATCGAGCTGACATATGAGCGGATCCGCTATGTTCGCTGGATTGCGATGCGTGAGAAAATCGACATCACCCACGCGGCTCACATGCATATCTTCGAGGCAATCGCTGCGCGAGACGCAGAGGGGGCGGCTCACAGGATGCGCGCCCACATCAAGACCAGCGTCGATGAGGCAACCGAGACCGTCGAAAAAGCCTATTCACAGATTTATGTCCCACGACATTGAACCGAACTGATTAGAGAGAGTTAGGATGTCAGTTGAACACGGTGGAAAGTCAGTCTACGGAGCCGCGCTTGGAATCCTGATGCTCGAAGCGAGGTTCCCCCGTATCCAAGGTGATATCGGTAACGCGACGACGTGGCCGTTTCCCGTGCAATACCGTGTCGTGCGAGGGGCAAGCCCTGATAGAGTTGTTCGTCACGATCCCATGGAGTTGGTAGACAGATTTATCGATGCGGCTCAGGATCTTGTTGCGGCGGGATGTGACGGTATCACCACGAATTGTGGCTTCCTCGCCCTGACTCAAGACAGGATATCAAATGCCGTTCCTGTTCCGGTCGCGACTTCGTCTTTGATGCAGGTACCAATGGTGCAAGCCCTTCTACCGGCCGGGAAGAAGGTCGCAATTCTTACCATTTCCAAGGCGACGTTGACACCTGAGCATCTGTTTGCAGCGGGCATTTCCGACCCTACCCGTGTTCCAATATATGGAACCGATGGCGGGCGTGCATTCACGCGCTGTATCCTGGACGATCATGAATCCATAGATTTCGCGGATTGCCGGCAGGATATGCTTGATGCAGCGCAGGAGATCGTCACAACCGATAGAGATGTTGGTGCCATCGTGTTGGAATGCACCAATATGACACCGTATGCCCATGACGTTCGAAAGGCGACAGGATTACCGGTCTTCTCGATCTACTCCTTCCTGAAATGGTTCCACGAGAGCCTGATCCCGGATCGCTTCAATCTTGAACTGGATGATCCCAGAGCGGGCCTTCTCTGATCGATCGACCTAAGCGACGCTCACATATCCCGACCGTCCCGATTTCTGATGGTCGATCAATTGACATTGGAACGTCCGGCACCGCCGATTGACGCGGCGCATCTGCCTGCAATCAACGTCGCCCCCCCATTTATCCATGCCGTGGCCGCAGTTCACAATTCATCAGTGACTTTATTGGTTGTCCGCTTCGCGTTTTGTTGCACCGTACTTGTAACGCACAACCAACTTAGGGTGAACCTGGGCGGTAAATCGCCTGTTCTTAGCAATCTCACTTACGACATTGATCAACAGGGTATCAGGAAATAAGGCCAGTGCACTAGATGTATTAAGTGATGAATGATCATTACTCAGCAACTAAGCCACGAAATTGAAAGGAACTTCTTTATGAAGAAGCAGAGACGATCAAACACCGCCGCGCTGACACTTCTGACAATTGGGTGTTTCGCCCTTTCGTCCGTCGCTATCAACGCATCCACATATTCAAGCGATGGAGCGCAGATTATTGAAGCGAGTAACGTAACCTTCGACGAAAGCAGCGAAATTCTTCAAAGACGCCTCGAACCCGGCCCAGGCCCCGGGTCAATCAGACAGTACATAAAATGGCTACGTTGGTTCATGTGAACTGAGTTACAATGTAAAATGGTAACCTGCTCTCAGGCGATTGCTGAACTTCGACGAAGGGATGGGTGGAAGTTCAGCACTCACCTTGAATACTCCAGCACGAGATTGTGCTTCCCCGTTCAAGATATATCCTTGTCATCATAATCAGGGAGACAGACGGCTTCAAAGAAGGGGGTGATCTGCCTACTCGCGAGGGTCAAAAGCTCTTGCCGCGCCGGACCCACTCGGGCAAGTCATTGAGACACATCTTAACCATTAAAATTGGATATACTTCCAAGACATTCAGCATGATTGCCCGATAAAGGGGCATGATCGCTGAAGTTGGTCAGAACGCTCCGGACCGTCAGAGTTACGAGCGTTGGTCCCCTCGCCCGCAAGGCTTGTGGCACCCCGACCGCGCACGCCTCCCTTGATCCCGAGAAGAAACTCATTTGGGACCAATGAACCGCGCACCATGGTCCTATCAGCTCCAGAGTTATTCGAAGTAAGGTAGATTCTTGGCCTTCGCCGCGCGCACCCATGAGGGAACGAAAGGGACAATCTTATCCTGGGACGGCACCATCATTTCGATGAAACTCGCGCCCTGATGGTTGATCGCCTGGGATAGAACTGTATCGATATCATCCTCAGACGTGATGCGCGCCGTGCTAAAACCGAACGCTTCGGCAACCTTGACATAGTCGACTGCCCCGAAATCTGTTGACCAAGGTTCGTCCACATCATCAAGCAGGATCGCCTCGCCTCGGATCCACCCGAACGTATCGTTCCGTGTCAGGATGATTGTCACGTTCTTCCCGCTCCGCCGAATGGTCTCCATATCACCGATGACAAACCCGAAGGAGCCGTCGCCCGTGAAGGAGATGATCGGGCCGTCGGACGCATAAGATGCGCCAAGGCCAGCGGGTACGGAATACCCCAATGCGCCCATGGAGTAATTGGTGATGTAGCGCCGCCCCGGCTCTTTGATGGTAAGGAGTGCCGACGGGTAGATGGCACTCACCCCCGGTTCGGACGTGACAATCGCATCTGGGGGCAGAATCCTGTCCAGCGCCTGCGTGAGCTTCACAGGAGAGATCGTGCCCTCGGGCATCGGAATATTCGACTTGAACACCTTGTCCAACGCCGACTTCTTGATCGGGTTGAGGTCCACCTTCTCTCGTGTCAGATCGGGATGCTCCGCTTTGATGATCTCGACCATGTATTCCAGCGTTGCACGCGCGTCCCCGACCATGCCGACCTTGAGAGGATAATTATTGCCGATATGGGCCTCGGCAATGTCCAGATGAAGGAATGTCGTTGCCGCCGGATCCCCATAGAGCTTCCAATGGTCTGTTGCCGCGCTGTCCGTGTTAGACCCAACGAAAAAGACCGTGTCTGCCGCATGGACATAACTGTTGGAATATTCCATTCCACCGCGCCCCCCGATCACCCGCAATGCCAGCGGGTGGTTCTCGGGAATGGTGCCCTTACCGGGCGTCGTCGTGCCCACCGGGATCTGAAAAAGCTCTGCCAATTCGACCAGGATTTGCGAGGCCCCAGAGATCAATCCACCCTGACCGCACACGATCACGGGTTTTTTGGCTTTCAGAAGCGCGTCGATGGCCTGTCTGATCTTTCCGTGATCCGCGACCGGCCGGTGTGCAGGGTATCTCTGATAATCACTCTCTGCATAGAGGTCCGCGATCTTTGCCTCTTCGAGGAACACATTGATCGGGACCCGAATATGGACCGGGGCGGGACGTCCAGACGTGGCAACACGGAAGGCGCGGCGCATCAGGAAAGGGATCTCCTTTGCATTCGTCAGGACAAAGGATTCCTTACAGATACTCGCGTAGAGCGCCGTCTGGTCGACACCGGTGAGGCCATGCTTTTTGTCTTGATTGATCGGAATGTCCGAGCTGAAATAGATGACCGGAACAGAACTCAGATAGGCTTCGGTGATCCCCGGCGTACAATGCGTGACCCCGGGGCTCGGGGCTTCCAAAACACAAGGCCGCCCGGATATCTTGGCATATGACTCAGCGGCATAAGATGCCGTACGCTCATCCCGCGTAAGCACGTATTCGATGTCAGAATGCTCCCGCCATTCCTTGTACCAACCGATCGTGGTTTCACCAGGGAGTCCAAAGACGTGTCTTACACCATGGAGCTCAAGCATTTTCAAAATGATCTGCGCGCCGTTCATGGTCACCTTGGTTGAATCGCTCACGCTCTTTCCCTTGCTATGGATAAACACTGCTGCCAAAATTGTATACAGCACAATATTCAATCTTTTCGACAGGTCAATATGCAAAATTTAGTGAGTATCCGTCTTGTTCAAGTACGGTTTTGCATCCATAGCCTGTCTGCTTTGACCAATGCATTTGCGAGTTCGATG
>NZ_CANNGP010000008.1 GCF_947504105.1 uncultured Tateyamaria sp. | reverse complement strand
TTGGTGGCCACGATGAGCAACAAACCCTCTCTTAGCAAATACCGCTATTTGGACCCATAGGCGCTGACGTCAGACACATAGCCCGCAAAGCAGTTAGGAACCTGATCTGCGGATCCCATCCACTGCCCGGCAGGGCATTGCGCAGCAATGTCCCGAGAGGGAGGGCCAGCGGCCAGAGCCGCGCAAATAGGCCGGACACAAGACCGCTTCTGAAAAGGTACACGCAATCCCATTTAACCCTTGCTATGCGGGTGCCATCCACACAAGTCATATCGGTGATATTGCAGCATTCGACGCTTTGGGTCAAAAGCGGCCATTGGCTTGTTATGCAGGCTCTCGCAAAACCCGTGGCACTTTGAATTCCACATTCTCGACCGCTGTTTCGACCATCTCGACCGTCAAGTCATATCTGTCGCGGAAGGCGTTGATGACTTCGTTGATCAGCACTTCCGGCGCGGATGCGCCGGCTGTGATACCCATGCTTTTGATCCCGTCCAGTGCGCGCCAATCGATATCTGTCGCCCGTTGTACCAATTGCGCGTAGGTGCAGCCCGCGCGCGCGCCGACTTCGACCAGCCGTTTGGAATTTGACGAATTGGGGGCACCGACCACCAGCATCGCGTCGCATTTGGGGGCCATCGCCTTGACCGCGTCCTGCCGGTTGGTGGTGGCGTAGCAGATGTCTTCCTTGTGCGGACCAACGATGCTGGGAAAACGTGTTTGAAGGGCCGCGACGATATCGGCCGTGTCATCCACTGACAGGGTGGTTTGGGTCACGAAGGCCAGCTTTTCGGCGTCGCGGACGTGCACCTGCGCCACGTCTTTAACCGTTTCCACAAGCAGCACTTCACCGTCAGGCAGCTGGCCCATCGTCCCGACCGTTTCGGGGTGGCCCGCATGACCGATCATGATCATCTGCAGCCCATTGTCCGCATGCCGCTGTGCTTCGATGTGCACCTTGCTGACAAGCGGGCAGGTGGCGTCGACGAAGATCATCTCGCGGGCCCGGGCGGCCTGTGGGACCGACTTGGGCACGCCGTGCGCAGAAAAGATCACCGGTCGATCGTCCGGACAGTCCGTCAACTCTTCGACAAAGACGGCACCCTTGTCGCGCAGGCTGTCCACGACGAACTTGTTGTGCACGATCTCGTGCCTGACAAAAACGGGTGCCCCCCACTTGTCCAAAGCCATTTCAACGATCTTGATGGCGCGGTCCACGCCGGCGCAGAACCCGCGCGGAGCGGCGAGATATAGGGTCAATGCTGGCTTGGTCATGGCCGCTCCTGTTGTTGTCACAGACGTAAGCCCTGGAGGCGTTGTGGTAAAGAGCGTGAGCTAGACCACGCTATCGGTACTGCCAAAGACAAGGCGCGCTGCCTCGGCGCGGTTGTGGATGCCAAGCTTGCGATAGGCTGTCTTGGCGTATTCCGCGACGGTGTTCATGCTGATGCCGCACAGGCGCGCCGCCTCCTTTCGGCTCAGTCCGCGAGCGAGCATGTAGATGATCTCGGCCTCGCGAGGACTGAGCGCGCTGAGTGCGGTTGGCATGTTTGGTGCAATCAGGGCCGGGTCGTGATCGGTCTGTGCCCCCGAGAGCTCTTCGATCCTGCGGTGCACAAGCAGACAGAACAAGCGAAACTGCTCGGCCTGTGGCCACATACGCTCCATGAACGTTTCGCGATCCAGTTTGGTCCCAAGGTTGAAGCCACCGTAACGTTCTGCTCCGCGCAGACGGGTGGGAATGCCGAAACCGGTCAGGAAACCTTCGGCCCGGGCGGTTTTGATGAATGCTTTCGCCGCATCGGGAAGGTAGGCATGTTGCGGCAGAAACTCGGGACCGGTCGGAGTGATCTGATAGCTGTCGCAACAATGGCTGAGGAACGGGTCATTGTCCGGGTGAGCGTCGGCATAAAGGTCTGGACATGTCGTCAGGAGCCTGCTGGCCTGCGGTGGCGAACCTTCGGCTGTGATGTAGATAACGTGGTGAATTCCACGCGCACGCAACCTTTGGACAACACCGTCCCAAAGTGCATCTACCGTTGTCAAATGCTCCAGCGCTTCGGCGTCACGATACACAGTCAGATTCCCCCCCAAACAGGGGGATACTGGCACAGTGATTTTCGTTTTAAAACACTGTGGTGCGTTCTATCCAATGGCGCGCAGCACTATTTTAGAACCAAACACTTTATGAACGGACAGCCAGCGGCAGCACAATGCCGCTGGCCGTCTTTATCTGTGAGCTTAGCCTTGTGCCTGAACCCGCTCTTCGCGCTCGGGCATTGGTTCGCGCGGAGGGCGGCCTATGACATCTTTCAGTTCGTCCAACTCGATGAAGTTGTCTGCCTGACGACGCAGGTCGTCGGAAATCATCGGGGTTTGGCTGCGGATTGTCGATACGACGGAAACGCGAACGCCCTGCCGCTGAAGGCTTTCCACAAGTGGGCGAAAGTCGCCGTCGCCGGAAAACAGAACGATATGGTCGACACGCGGCGCAAGTTCCATGGCGTCCACCGCTAATTCGATGTCCATGTTCCCTTTTACCTTACGGCGCCCCATCGAGTCGGTGTATTCCTTGGCCGGCTTGGTCACCATGGTAAAACCGTTGTAGTTCAACCAATCGACCAAAGGCCGGATCGGCGAATACTCGTCATTTTCCAACAGCGCAGTGTAGTAGAAAGCGCGAAGCAACTTGCCTCGACGCATGAACTCCTGTCGCAGTAACTTGTAGTCGATATCGAACCCAAGCGCTTTGGCCGCAGCGTATAGGTTCGAACCGTCGATGAACAGCGCCAGCCGTTCGTCTTTGTAAAACATAAAATGTCCTTCCGAAAATTCGGGTACCGCCTGTGATTTCCGTGAGTGAGTGCGTAAAAACGCGAGCGACGGTTCTCGGAAAATAGGTGATTTTAAATATGTCGCAAGTCACTGATGGGCTCAAAATAAGCGAAACTATGCCTTATAATAGATCAAAGTTGCTAATTGCCCTAGGGTCAAACATGCAATCAGTGGTCGGATCACCGACCGAAACACTTCAAAACGCCATCGATTCGATTGAAAAAGCAGGTGCAGTGGTTCGCGCTCAAAGTCGCTTTTTCCGCACACCGGCAGTACCGGCCAACAGTGGTCCGGACTTTGTGAACGCCGCGATTGTCGTGAGCGCCCCTTGGTCATCGTCAGAAGCGATTGCCCGTTTGCACGAGATCGAAGCCAGTCTGGGGCGCCGTCGCAAAGCACGCTGGGAACAGCGCGCCATAGATCTGGATTTATTGGCACAGGACGATGTTATCCGCCCGAGTGTCGCGGTGTTGCGTACATGGATGGACTTGCCATTGGATAAGCAGAAGGAAATGGCCCCGGGGCAGTTGCTGTTGCCGCATCCCCGCATGCACGAGCGGGCCTTTGTGCTTGTGCCCTTGGCGGATGTCGCACCTGATTGGGTACATCCGATCACGCGCGAGTCCGTAACTCAGATGCGGGATGCCCTGTCGGCTGCTGATCTTGAGGCCATCGTGCCAATGGAATAGGCGCTTGTCATTCCCTGCAATCGGGCCTAGATAACACCCTTCTATCTAACCCGCCTGATCTGGAGCACACCCATGGCCCGCGTGACCGTTGAAGACTGCGTTGACAAGGTTCCGAACCGTTTCGAACTGGTAATGCTGGCTGCACATCGCGCCCGCGAGATTTCGTCAGGTGCACCCATTACCGTGGATCGTGACAACGACAAGAACCCCGTTGTGTCCCTGCGTGAGATTGCGGACGAGACCCAAAGTTCTGAGGAACTGCGCGAGCGTCTGATCGAATCGAACCAAAGTCAGATCGAAGTGGACGAGGCCGAAGAAGACGCAATGGCACTTCTTATGGGCGCCGAGCAGGACAAGCCGGAAGAAGACAGCATGTCCGAAGAGATGCTTCTGCGTCAGTTGATGGCCGCGCAAGGCCAGGGCTGACCCCAGTCAGGTGCGGACCGGATGATCTCTGACGACGATCTGATCGCGCTGGTCCGCAACTACAACCCCAAGACAAACGAAGACCTGATCCGCCGGGCCTATGCCTTTGGTGGGCAGATGCATGATGGCCAATTCCGCCATTCGGGCGAGCCGTATTTCACGCACCCTGTTGCCGTCGCTGCCATCCTGACCGAGCAGCAGCTGGACGATGCAACCATCGTCACCGCCCTTCTGCACGACACAATCGAGGACACCAAGGCGAGCTATGCCATGGTTGCGGAAGAGTTTGGGGATGAGGTCGCCAAGCTTGTTGATGGCGTCACCAAGTTGACCAATCTGCAGCTGTCATCGGTCGAGACCAAGCAGGCCGAGAATTTCCGCAAGCTGTTCATGGCCATGTCAAAAGACATGCGCGTTATCCTTGTCAAACTCAGTGACCGTCTGCACAACATGCGCACGATCAAGTCCATGCGGTCGGACAAGCAGGTTCAAAAGGCCCGCGAGACCATGGACATCTTTGCGCCGCTTGCCGGTCGCATGGGTATGCAGTGGATGCGTGAAGAGCTTGAGGATCTTGCGTTCAAGGTACTCAACCCAGAGGCCAGATCGTCTATCATTCGCCGCTTCATTACCATGCAACGTGAAACGGGCGATGTTATTCAGCGCATTACGGGAGATATGCGGTTCGAATTGGAAAAGGTGCACATTGAGGCCGAAGTATTTGGCCGCGCCAAGAAACCATATTCCATCTGGCGCAAGATGCAGGAAAAGGATCAATCCTTTTCCCGTCTGTCCGACATATACGGCTTCCGCGTCATCACTGGGTCTGAGGAAGACTGCTATCGCGCGCTCGGTGCCATTCATCAGCGCTGGCGTGCAGTGCCGGGGCGCTTCAAGGATTACATCAGCCAGCCGAAGACCAACGGATATCGGTCCATTCACACCACCGTGTCTGGGCGCGACGGCAAGCGGGTCGAGGTACAGATCCGCACACGCCAGATGCATGATGTGGCAGAAACTGGTGTGGCCGCCCACTGGTCCTATCGTGATGGCGTGCGGTCACAGAACCCGTTTGCAGTGGATCCGGCCAAGTGGATTTCCCAACTGACTGAGCAATTCGACAGTGAGGAAGATCACGAAGATTTCCTCGAAGCGGTAAAGCTCGAGATGTATTCGGACCAGGTGTTCTGCTTTACCCCCAAGGGTGAGGTGGTGAAATTGCCAAAAGGTGCCACACCCATCGATTTCGCCTATGCGATCCACACAAGGATCGGGAACGCCTGTGTCGGCGCCAAGGTGGATGGCATGCGCGTGCCGCTTTGGACTCGGGTCAAGAATGGTCAATCGGTCGAAATCATCACCGCCGAAGGTCAGACACCCCAGGCGACATGGCTGGAGATTGCCACGACCGGCAAGGCCAAGACGGCGATCCGTCGGTCCTTGCGCGAGGCGGATCGTGATCGCTTTATCACGTTGGGGCGCGAGTTGGCCCGCTCAGCATTTGCCCATGTGCGCAAGAAAGCCACGGACAAGGCATTGGATGCTGCAGCCAAGCGACTGCGTTTGAAGGATGCCGACGAAGTGCTGGCCCGCTTGGGGTCTGCGGAACTGACGGGACGCGAGGTGGTGCAAGCCATCTATCCCGATTTGACACCGAAATCCGGCAAGCAGGTTGATGCCCGCCGCGCCGTGATCGGCCTTTTGCCGGGCCAGTCGTTCAAACGCGCGACATGCTGCGAGCCTTTGCCGGGTGAGCGCATCGTCGGAATCACCTTTCGCGGGGAGGGTGTGGTTGTGCACGCCATTGATTGCGCGCGCCTTGCCGAATACGAAAACCAGCCCGACCGCTGGCTCGACCTGCACTGGCACGATGGCAGCCATCCGGCTGTGTACGGCGTGACGCTTGATCTGACCATCGGCAATGACGCGGGTGTCCTGGGACGTATTTGCACATTGATTGGTGAGAGCAGGGCCAATATTTCCAACCTGGAATTCATGGATCGTAAACCTGACTTTTTCAGACTTATGATCTACGTAGAGCTTCGGGATGCCCAGCATTTGCATACGCTGATGGGGGCGCTCCAGGCAGAAAGTGATGTGGCCGCCATCGACCGCTTCCGTCGTCCCGAGCCATCAGCCGGGCAAACGATGATCGCGGGCTAAGGCGCAACGAAGGGCGACAAGACATTGGTGTTCAAGCGCCGCGACCCCAAGCCATTTCTGCGCGCCGTGCTGGAATTTCTCTGGCCGCGCGGCGGATGGAGTCGTGCGTTTCAGTACGTCAAACACCGTGTTCGCAGGCTGCCCGACCGGCCAGAGAAGATCGCGCGTGGCATCTGGGCGGGGGTGTTCACCACCTTCACCCCATTCTATGGCCTGCATTTCGTCGTCGCCGCCTTTATCGCGACAGCGATGCGCGGGAATATCGTTGCATCCTTGATGGCGACCTTTTTTGGCAATCCTCTCACCTATGTCCCAATCGGTCTGGTGTCCCTGCAGACCGGGCACTGGTTGCTCGGGGCTGAAATGAAGGAAGAAACGGAACGGTCTTTTGGCGGCAAGTTCGTTGATGCGGGCGCTGACCTGTGGCTCAACCTGAAGCATGTGCTTATGGGTGAGCCACGCGACTGGACCAAGCTGAGCATTTTTTATGACGAGATTTTCTTTCCCTACCTTATCGGTGGGATCGTGCCTGGTGTCATCGCGGCCACCATTTGCTACTACGTCTCTGTACCGGTCATTCGCGCTTATCAGAAACGGCGCAAAGGTGCGATCAAGGCCAAGTTCGAGGCTTTGAAGGCCAAGGCCGCAAGCAAGGCCGCTGCGGCCAAGCAGAAAATCGACTAGGCTCTTGGTACAATTTTACGGCTTTGTCCGTATTTCCAGGCATTTGCATCCGCACTAGGTTGCGCGTGAAGACATTGGAAGGACAACCCCGATGACAGATCCCTTGGGAAGACTTCGCCTTGGTGTGAATATCGACCACGTCGCCACCGTGCGCAATGCACGCGGAGGCGACACCCCTGATCCTTTGCGGGCGGCAAAGCTTGCAGAAGCCGCCGGAGCCGACGGCATCACGGCGCATCTGAGGGAGGACCGCAGGCACATTTCCGATGCGGATATCGAGGGCTTGATGGACGTACTGTCAGTCCCCTTGAACTTTGAGATGGCAGCGACAGAAGAAATGCAGACCATTGCGCTGCGTCACAAACCTCATGCCGTGTGCATCGTTCCAGAAAAGCGTGAAGAGCGGACAACGGAAGGGGGCCTTGAGGTTGCACGGGAAGAAAATCGCCTGGCGCATTTCATTGCGCCGCTGCGTGAGGCCGGCTGCCGTGTGTCCATCTTCATAGCCGCGGACAAGCGTCAGATCGAGGCGGCCCACCGCATCGGGGCGCAGGTGATCGAACTGCACTCGGGTGCCTATTGCGATGCGCACCATGAGGGGCGCATCGCAGATCGCGATCGCGAGCTGGAAGCGATGCGCGACATGTCGAGCTTCGCGCATTCGCTGGGTCTTGAAGTGCATGTGGGCCATGGTTTGACATATGAGACCGTGTCACCTGTCGCGGCCTTTCCCGAGGTGATGGAGCTGAACATCGGGCATTTTCTGATAGGCGAGGCCGTCTTTCTTGGATTGGACCCGGCCATCCGGGAAATGCGCCGTCTGATGGATGAGGCACGGAAGGTATTGGCGTAATGCGTTTGGGGGCATTCATTCTGGCACTGGCCATCTCGGCATCGTCAACCACGGCGCAACAAGGTGCCTGGCCTGATCTGGACAGGCTGTTGTTCTCTACGTTGACGGCGTCCGGCACGGCTGAGGCCTCGTTCTGGTTGCCCGATCAAACGAATCCGGCGACGGCAACACGCGCGCTTGGTATCGTCTATGAATACGTTCCGGGTTCAGCCGGAAACACATCGATCGCCGTGGGAGTTTATCAGCGCACGACCGCCGGTTGGACGTTTGCGGGGCCGGTTGAAGGTCTCTTTGGTCAATCACCCCGTGATGCTTCGTTTGGTCCCGCCCATGTTGACCTGACGACAATCATGCTGGGGCCGGATGAACCGCGCTGCTGCCCGACAATGCCGGTGCGGTGGCGGGTCAGTCTTGCATCTCGGACGGCACAGCGATTGAATTGAACGAGTTTTGGCCAGAAGAGAGGGGACTCGTTGATGATCCGCCACTGTGTGTTTCTAAGTCTGTCACCCAAGGCTGATACAGCTGAACTGGACAAGATCATGCTGGATCTCGAGGACTTGGTACGCCGATTAGACGGCTGTTCAGGATTCCGGGCCGGTCCGAATCGCGACTACGAGGGAAAGACCCCCGATTACCCCTATGGCTTCACGCTTGATGCAGAGAATGCAAAGGCACTCGCGGCTTACGCTGTGGATCCCGAGCATCAAGCGTTGGGTGGGCGGCTCGTTGCGCTGTGCGAGGGCGGCGCGGACGGCATTATCGTCTATGATATCGAGGCCCCGGCATGATCCTTGGTGTTGGCACCGATCTGGCCAATATCGACCGGATCGCTGGCACGCTTGAACGGTTCGGAGACCGGTTCCGCAACCGCGTGTTCACTGACATCGAACAGGCCAAGGCCGAACGACGGGCCGATACGCCCGGCACCTATGCCAAGCGCTGGGCCGCGAAAGAGGCGTGCTCAAAAGCGCTGGGCACCGGATTGCGCATGGGGATCTCTTGGAAAGACATGGCCGTGACCAATCTGCGGACTGGTCAGCCCATTATGCATGTCACAGGTTGGGCGGAGGAACGCCTTGCCAGCATGACCCCCTCGGGGCATGAGGCGATCATCCACGTCACGCTGACCGATGACCACCCTTGGGCGCAAGCATTTGTGGTGATCGAGGCCCGCCCGCTTCAATCTGATCCTGCGCCTTGACACCCCCGGGCCGCGCCCGCATGTAGCCCTGAACCTACCCCGAAGGAGCGTGCGATGGCCGCCAAGGAAAAGTCCCAGAACGGCGTGATCGAGACGATCAAGACCATCGTGTATGCGCTGCTGATTGCCGGGGTGTTCCGCACGCTGTTCTTTCAACCGTTCTGGATTCCGTCCGGGTCGATGAAAGAAACACTGCTGATCGGTGATTTTCTGTTCGTGAACAAGATGGCGTACGGTTATTCCTATGCGTCCTGCCCGTCGATCCCGGCCATTGGTTTGAATGCGCAAAGGCTGTGTGGCTTCATTGATGGCGACAACACCCGCATCTGGGTGGGCGAGCCCGAGCGCGGTGACGTCGTGGTTTTCCGCCACCCCGTGTCCGGTGCCGATTTCATCAAGCGCGTTGTAGGCTTGCCCGGCGACACTGTTCAGGTCCGGAACGGTCAGATCATTCTGAATGGCGAACCGGTGTCACAAGAACCTGCCGGCACATTCTCGGAAGTGTTCGATCGCCAGGGGCCGCAGGGCTTGTTGCCGCGTTGCGAGAGCGGGGCTGTAGGGCAGGGGGCCGATTGCACAAAGTCCCGGTTCCTCGAGACGTTCCCCAACGGCGAACAGCACATCGTTCTCAATGTCGGGGTACAGCAATCGGACAACACGCCGATCTATCGGGTACCCGAAGGCCATTACTTCTTTATGGGTGACAACCGCGACAACTCGTCCGACAGTCGGTTGGCGCAGGTTGCAGGTGGCGTTGGATACGTGCCCTTCGAAAACCTCATCGGTCGTGCGGATCGCATCATGTTTTCGTCTGCCGGGCGATCGATGCTGTTTTTCTGGACGTGGCGTGGCGACCGCTACTTCAAGGGAATCGAGTGAAGCTGGGAGCAGAGCTGACGGCCTTCGAAGGCCGTATCGGGCACAGCTTTGCCGCGCCTGATCTGCTGGTCGAGGCGGTGACCCATGCGTCCATGTCTTCGTCCACCCGGTCCGACAATCAACGTTTGGAGTTTCTGGGTGACCGCGTGCTGGGGCTGGTGATGGCCCAGGCGCTGCTTGAGGCCGATCCCGGCGCCGCGGAAGGGGCGTTGGCCCCTCGGTTTAACGCCTTGGTGCGCAAGGAAACCTGTGCTGATGTGGCCCGTGATGTCGATCTGGGGGCTGTGTTGCGCCTTGGGCGGTCCGAGATGCTGTCAGGTGGTCGGCGAAAGCAGGCATTGTTGGGTGACGCGGTCGAGGCGGTCATCGCCGCCGTGTATCTGGATGGCGGGTTTGATGCGGCAAAGGCTTTGATCCTGCGCCTTTGGGGTGATCGGATCGCCCGTGTCGATGCTGATGCGCGCGACGCCAAGACAGCGCTGCAGGAATGGGCGCAGGCCCGGGGCCTTACCCCGCCGCAATATGTGGAAACGGCCCGTTCAGGCCCTGATCACCAACCGATTTTCACCATCGCCGCCCGTCTGTCGACGGGTGCAGAGGCAACTGCGACCGCCGGGTCGAAACGCGAAGCGCAGCAAGCGGCAGCGCAGGCGCTTTTGCAGGAACTGGAGGGACAGACATGACCACCCGCGCGGGCTTTGTCGCCCTGATCGGAGAACCCAATGCAGGCAAATCCACCCTGCTGAACACCATGGTGGGGGCCAAGGTCAGCATTGTCACCCACAAGGTGCAGACCACCCGCGCCCGCATTCGCGGTGTAGCGATGGAAGGGGACAGCCAGATCGTCTTTGTCGACACACCCGGCCTGTTCCAGCCGCGCCGTCGTCTGGATCGTGCGATGGTCGCCGCTGCGTGGGGCGGCGCTGCGGATGCTGATGTGGTTGTCCTTATGATTGAGGCGCATCGCGGCGTTACCGCCGGGGTGGAGCGCATTCTGGAAGGTATGGCCGAGATTGGGCAAGGCCGCACGGTGGCGCTTGCCATCAACAAGATCGACCGGGTCGAGGCGCCGGTTCTGTTGGGCCTGACCAAGGATCTGAACGAGCGGTTTGAGTTCGCTGAAACCTTCATGATCTCGGCCGAGAAAGGGCATGGCGTGGATGCGCTGCGCCAGTGGCTCGCAGTGCAGATGCCCGAGGGCCCGTGGCTTTACCCGGAGGACCAGATCGCTGACTTGCCGATGCGCATGATCGCAGCTGAGATGACCCGTGAAAAACTGACCCTGCGCCTGCATCAGGAATTGCCGTACCAGCTGACGGTCGAAACCGAGGCCTGGGAAGAGCGTAAGGACGGATCGGCCAAGGTGGACCAGATCATCTATGTCAGCCGAGACGGACACAAGGGTATCGTCCTTGGCCATCGGGGCGAGACGATCAAGGCGGTCAGCCGCGCGGCACGCGAGGAATTGACTGAGTTCCTTGGCCGAAAGGTGCATTTGTTCCTGCAGGTCAAAGTGCGCGAGAAATGGCTGGATGAAGCGGAGCGCTACGACCAGATGGGTCTGGATTTCAAAGATGGCAATGCCTGAGAGATTTGCCACCCGACCCTTCGGGGAGGATTTTTTTGAAACAGGGAAGGGATGGATGTGGCGCCCAAGCTGACCTCCCGGTTCTGGGTTGATGCCTATCTGGCGCGGCTGCGCTTTCAGGATATTCCCGGATTTGTTGTTGCCCATGGGGATGACACGGGTGGAGCGGTGCTGGTGAAGCTGAACACGTTGGATGGTCAGGCTGTGCTTTACCAACGATCCTTCGATCTGATGTCCGACACCCGTGTTTGGGCCGAGCTGTCGTCTGGTGCCGAGGGCGATGTGGACGCGGCGGTTGCCCGGCAACGTGGGTTTGATCCGGACCTTTGGGTGATTGAGGTGGAGGACCGTGCGGGACGCCATCTGCTGGATCAGGATGGGCTGACCTGAGATGGACTGGCGCGGCACGGGCATATTGCTGAGCGTGCGCCGTCATGGTGAAGCCAGTGCCATTATTGATGTTTTTACCGAAGATCGTGGGCGGCATGCGGGTGTTGTACGCGGCGGCACAAGCCGCAAGATTGCTCCGATCCTGCAACCGGGTGCTCAATTGGACGTGGCGTGGCGCGCGCGCCTTGAAGAGCATATCGGCACCTTCGCGGTCGAGCCCGTGCGCAGCCGTGCCGCCTTGGTCATGGGCAATCGGTTGGCCTTGGCTGGGTTGAATGCGGTCACGGGCCTGCTGGTCTTTTGCCTGCCAGAGCGCGAGGCACATGGTCCCCTGTATCGCCGGACCGAAGCGCTTCTTGACCTGCTGGGTCAGGATGACCTGTGGCCGTTGGCTTACCTGCAATGGGAGTTGGCGCTGTTACAAGAGATGGGCTTTGGTCTTGATCTCAGCACATGCGCAGTCACAGGTGCAACCGAAGGGTTGATCTATGTCTCGCCAAAATCCGGGCGCGCGGTGTCAAAGGAGGGCGCGGGTGAATGGGCGGATCGCCTGTTACCTCTTCCGGCTGTGCTGCGTCGCGAAGGGGACGCGCCGAATGCCGAGATCGCACAGGGCCTCGAGACCACTGGATACTTTCTGGCGCACCACCTGGCCCCCGATCGGGGTTCAAAACCGTTGCCAGAGGCGCGGGCGCGTTTTGTTGATGCGCTCAATCGGTTGTTGTGAACACCAGTTCCTCGTCTTCGTCGTTGCGTAAGAACAACGTGCCTTGGCGGACTTCGGACTGGGTCATCCGGGCCATCGCCTCCAGATAAGCCGCCTCGGACTCGAGGTCTGGACAGGCCGTGCGCGTGGCCGCGATGGGGGTGAGTTCAAACCAAGGATACGGAACCGTGTTGGTCGTTGTGAAGCGGTTGCACGGTGCGAAACCCGAGACGGGCCCGCCTGCCTCGAATTCCAGCGTTGCGCGCGCAGGAAATGCGGTGCCGTTTAGAGTTTGCAATTCCCACACGCGACCAGCGGCACCATAGCGTGCAACGGTTTCATCAGCCTGGCATGCCGGGATTGACGCCAAAAGCGTCAGCGCGGCGGCGCGGATCATTTAAGGGCCATCACCAAGTCAACAAGTGCCGCGAACGCCACCAAGGCATCGCCATCGTCCGAGTGCATTTGTTTCAAACCAACCAGGGAACCATAGGCCGCCTTTGAAAACTCCTCGTTCGTGACACCGATATCGGACATCAGATCGGTGAGGCGCGTCAGCCGTGTCTTGTCGACTTCGGACAATGCCTTTGCGACTGCTTTGTCCTGCTGTGCCCACGCGCGAAGCGCCGGGCCAGCGGCATCTTCCTGCACGCTCTGACCGAAGCGGATCATCTTGTCGGTTGCCGTGCCATTCTGGGCACTGTCTTCCCTCAAGGTGTGCAGGGCGCGAGATTTCCATTCAGCCAGTAAGGCCTTCTGAAAGGCTGGCACATCCTTGAAATGCCAATAAAATGAACCCTTTGACGTCTTTAAGTGGCGCGAAAGGGGCTCTGCTCGCAGGGCCAGTGGCCCTTGAGCGGTGAGCTGTTCCAGCCCGGCATCAATCCAGGCAGCGGGGGAGAGGGGAGCTTTTGCCATGGCCTTGCGATACGTCCGGGTATGCGGGGGTGCAAGCGAAAGCGGCCACAACTTGCGGTATGAGCGTTTTGCCGCACACGCCACGAAGAAATTTGCCTATCTTGCGAGCAAAGGCCTGTGAGGCGTCTGCGTCAAATCTCAGCGATTACAGCCAGTCCGACCACCAGCAGCATCGAGGCTGCCATGCCGTAGTTGACCCGCCGTTGCAGCTGTGCGGGCAAATCAAGCTGTTTCAATCGCACGCCGAACCAGACCCAGACGAAGTGGATCGGAACCCAGATTGCATTCACGATCAGCAGTTTCCAAACGGCTTCTGTCAGGACGGCGTCAGGCATCACTGCGAAGCCCGAGAAGAGGGCAGTGTTGACGGCATAGGCCTTGGGATTGATCGGTTGCAGCAGGATTCCGTTAAGCACGCCGGGTTCAGTTGTGGCAGGCGCGAAGGCAAGCTCTGATCCGGCAAAGGCGATCCGCAACGCCAAATAGAGAAGGTAGAATGTAGACAATGCAAAAAGCACGGTTCGGACAATCGGGTTCGCAAGGATCAGTGCGGCGAGGCCGGTGATCACCGCAAGGATGACGAGATTGTTGCCGATAAAAAGGCCGAGAACGTACCGCATGCCAGAACGTACGCCGTAGGCAGCCCCAACACCCGCCGCCGACAAAACGCCCGGGCCGGGTGTAATGATCAAGAAGAAAACGGCGGCAGCAAATGTGAGCATGCTGCCACCTTGAAGGTTTTGCACAGACGGTCAATCACGGCGACCCGAGATCAACACAGTTTCCGGTGTCGGTTTCTGCGTCGGAAAGCGGTCTACCCCAGAAGTCTGCGTGCAATGACCTGGGCCTGAATCTCGGCCGCGCCTTCAAAGATGTTAAGAATACGTGCGTCGCACAGAACCCTGGAAATTTTGTATTCCAGGGCAAAACCGTTGCCGCCATGGATTTGCAGCCCATTGTCGGCTGCAGCCCATGCGACACGCGCGCCAAGCAGTTTCGCCATGCCTGCTTCGACATCGCAGCGGCGGCCCTCGTCTTTCTCGAAGGCCGAGAAATATGTGAGCTGGCGGGCAATCATGATCTCAACTGCCATCATCGCCAGTTTATTTGCGACACGGGGGAAGTTGATCAGGGATTTGCCGAACTGCTTGCGGTCCTGCGCGTATTGCATCGAAATATCGAGCGCAGACTGTGCCACGCCGATGGCACGGGCCGCAGTCTGGATGCGCGCGGATTCGAAGGTCTCCATCAGCTGTTTGAAGCCTTTGCCTTCTTCGCCACCAAGCAGGTTTTCGCCCTTCACGTGGAAGTCGTCGAAGCCCAGCTCGTATTCCTTCATGCCGCGATAACCCAGCACTTCGATCTCACCACCGGTCATGCCATTCGTGGGGAAGGGGTTTTCATCGGTACCTGGTGTCTTTTCGGCCAGGAACATCGACAGGCCCTTGTAGTCCTTGGTGTTTGGGTCGGTGCGCGCAAGCAGTGTCATGATCTGCGTGCGCGTGGCATGCGTAATCCATGTCTTGTTGCCCGTGATCTTGTAGTCACCATTGTCGTCTTTGACCGCGCGCGTGCGCAGCGAGCCGAGGTCAGAACCGGTATTTGGTTCGGTAAACACCGCTGTGGGCAACGTTTCAGCGCTGGCCAATTGTGGCAGCCACTTCTGTTTCTGTTCCTCGGTGCCGCCCGCAATGATCAACTCAGCCGCAATTTCAGACCGCGTCCCAAGTGAACCGACGCCGATGTAACCACGGCTCAACTCTTCGGAAACCACGCACATGGACGCTTTCGACAGGCCAAAACCGCCATACTCCTCGGGGATGGTGAGGCCGAAGACGCCCATTTCGGCCAACTCTTCGATCACCTCCATAGGAATTAATTCGTCCTTGAGGTGCCAGTCGTGGGCAAAAGGTTCCACCTTCTCCACAGCGTACCGGCGGAATTGTTCCCGAATCATCTCCAGCTCTTCGTCGAGGCCAGAGGTGCCAACCGTGATCTCGGCACTGCGTTCCTGCATCAACTCGACAAGTCGGACGCGGGCCGCTTGGGTGTTTCCGCTTTGGGTCAGCGTCTGGATTGCGGGTTCCATCATTCCGCGCATGTCGTCTTGGGACAAACCAAGGTCTTGCAAGCGCAGAACCTCGCCCTGGTTCATTTGAATGCCGCCGTAGATCTGCCACAGGTATTCGCCAAAGGCGATTTGGTGGATCAGTGCTTCGACTTCGCCGAATTTGGACTGCGCGTGTACCGCTTCAGCCCATTTTTGCATTTGACGGAGGGCTTCGCTGTATGTCGCAAGCCAGGCAAGGCCATGTGCTGCAGTCTGGTGTTGTTCAACCAGGGCACCGGACACTCGCCCGTCAACACTCAGTTGATCGCGTAGGCGTGTCCGGGCCAGTTCAGTGATCTCTTCAACCGGCTTAATCGCAGCGCGGGTCAGCGCCAGCAAATCATCGAGTAGAATCGGCGTTGCCGTCCCCATATCCTGTCCGTCATGTGCCATGGCGTGGCTCCTCGTATTTTGCGTCGTCACCGCTTATCTAGTTTGCAGGTGCAGCGCAACAAATATTCATTTTGACACGGCTATTTGTTCAAATGTTGCGTGGCACTATACTGCAGTGCGGCGAGAGCTTGGCAAAAAATGTGATCAGGGTGAGCGTACTGATCGATAACAAAGCCTAACACTGATGATCGGACGACCAAAGCATCATCTATTTCCGCACTTTTGGGGCGAATCACACCGGGCCAAAAAGTGAAATTCTTGCGGATTGCGGCCTGCGCCGTGGATTTGCGGATCCAAAAAAAATTCGGACCGGCTGCCGCTAGGCAAGCCGGTCCGAGTAAAATACTAAAAATGTACTAGTAAATGGCTTTGTGAAATGCCGTGTTACGAAGCGCGGCGCGTGACCGTCAGTCCCGAAACATCTTCTATGAAGGTGACGATGCGCGACTTGATCTTGTCGTCTTCAATCGCTGCGAGAGCGTTGACGATATCAAGCCCACGATCGCTGCGGGGCGCTGTATTGCTTACCTCCGCAAGACCTTCGAAGAAATATGACGTAGGCACGTCGAGGATGCGCGAAAGTTCAAAAAGACGGCTCGCAGCGATTCGATTCGAACCGATTTCGTATTTCTGGATTTGTTGAAAAGAGAGCTCCAAACGCTTTGCCACATCTGTTTGTGACATCCGGCGCAAGGTGCGGATTTGTTTTAAGCGCTTACCAACGTGTACGTCGACAGGATGCGACATGACTGATTACCTCCGGTTGTTCTATGGAAGTGATCGCCCAGTACACGCTACGGTTCAATTGAGTAGATTTGTACCGTAAACCACACGTAAATGTTGCATTAATGTATGATTTGTTTAACGTAGATGTATTGTTGATCATCCATCAGGCTGAAATGTGAACGCACCTACGCCCAATCTGAGTGAATTGAACCAACCACTGTTGTTCGAGATGATCCGCTCGTTCACCACGTTGGCCGAAACACTGAACCTGTCCCACGCCGTGACCCAGCTGAACAGCACGCGTCAAACGGTTCGTCGGCATATCTCGCAACTTGAGGCGATGCGGGGCGAAGAGCTGTTTCGGACCAAGGATCGGCGGTACGAACTGACCGAGGCGGGAGAGGCCGCATTACCCGAGGCTCGCGAACTCCTCATGCACGCCCGGGTATGGTCGCGGGGTCAGACCGGCGTGCGCGGCGCGCTACAATATCTGCAGGCCCAAGAGGGAGATTGGGTCTTTTATCAACAGCAACGGCCGCTGGGAGATATCTGGCGGGACGAGTCGGTCCTTCTGCGTGAAACCTATCGCGCCTGGGTGATGGCGTCGGGTGAAATTGAAAGCTCTCATCTGTCTCACGTGCGTCCATATCTCATGGTTTATCGCAATTCTGATTCGGGTTGGATTTGCGTGGAGTTCGGAAATTGCTCGGCATACGTGAATTGGTTCGGTCAGGATTACGCCCGCTCCAGCATTGGTCGTCCGATTGCCCGCCTTCCGGCTGGCGAAGAATTTGGCCGGATGCTGGATCAATCGTTTCTGGATATTGAGACAACACAGATGGCGCGGCTTGATCACGTTTACACCCGTATGCCACAGCGCAGCGATCAGAAACAGGCGACGATGGCTTACCAACGCCTTATGATGGCAGGGTTTTTTCCAGATCGGTCCCCGGCGGTAATGACCCTTGTCGTCCCGACCATCAATGTGAAGATAGCCGCGCTTGATGAAGTGCAGCGGGCAGCAATGACGAACATCAATCAACCCGACTTCGATCCGGTCGACGCGAAGTTCGAAAGGATGGCCACAATGCCGACGTAAATCGACTTACACCTATTCGGCGAGTTTTTCGGGTATTTTGACATAAATTGTCTTAGCTTTGACGTAGTGCGTCAAAGGAGAGACTTTTATGACCATTCAATTCCCGGGTAACGCGGCGCCGTTCATTGCAACAAGTCGCGATATCTTGATCTCGCAAGGGATCACTCTGACGATCGGCACAGACTTTGACGAATACAAAGACATCGTTGCTGAAGAAAGGCCGATGCAGAAGCTCGGCGCACCCTTCGACCCCGAACTGCACGGGCTGAATCAGTCCAACGCATTCTGGCTGATTGGCCGAAACGAAGACGGGGAATTGATCCATACACAGGCCGCAAAGCGGGTCCGTCTTTCTGGGAAACCACTGAGCAGTTATCTGCTGCGCCAGTTCCGCGCTTTCCCCCCGCCGTTGAAGGGCGTGGACCTGACCCGGTCGCGTTTCCGAGCGACACCCGGCACGCACCGGATCGCTGGTATGGCCGCGTATCACGGAGAGTTCTGGGTCGCGCCCGAACGCGGCAAGTATCGCGGCGTGGGCCTTGCACCCGTACTGGGACGTACGGGTATGCTTGAGATGATGCAGCGCTGGGACCCGGACTGGATCTACGGCTTTATCCTCAACATCGTGGCATACAAGGGATTCGCGGCGCGAATCGGTTATCTGCACCTTGAGCCAAGCGTGCTTAAGTGGGTGGTGGATGGTCGTGACGCACCGATTGACACATTTCTCGCCTACAACAGTAGAGAGGACTTGGAGTACCTGCTTGATATTCCACTGGCAGAGGTTGTGCCCGAGGCCGCGTAAGCCCCGGGGCGGGCCCTAGCTGATGGCGGCGGCTTTCACGTCGTCGTCAATATACGGCAGGTATTGCTCGAAATTGTTCGAGAACATGTCGACCAGTTTGCTTGCCTGCGCGTCATACGCATCGACGTCGTCCCACGTGCGGCGCGGATCAAGCAGAATGTCTGCCACACCCGGCACAGCAACCGGAACGTCAAACCCGAAATTCGGATCCTTTCGGAACTCGCCTTTGGCCATGGTACCATCAAGTGCTGCGGTCAACAGGGCCCGCGTGGCGCGGATCGGCATTCTGCTGCCGGTTCCATACGCACCGCCTGTCCAGCCCGTGTTGACCAACCAGCACGTTGCGCCGTGCTTGGCGATCTTTTCTTGCAGCAACTTGCCGTAGGTTTCGGGCCGGCGCGGCATGAAAGGCGCACCGAAACAGGTCGAGAATGTGGGCTCGGGTTCGGTCACACCGCGTTCCGTGCCTGCAACCTTGGATGTGAAGCCCGACAGGAAGTGGTACATGGCCTGCGCAGGCGTCAAACGCGCGATGGGGGGCAGCACACCGAACGCGTCACATGTGAGCATAATGATGTTCTTCGGGTGACCGCCAAGTGCGCTGGAAGATGCGTTCGAGATGTAGTGGAGAGGATACGCGCAGCGCATGTTGGCCGTCAGGCTGTCATCTTCGAAATCCAAGTCCTTGGTGTCGGCATCAAACACCATGTTTTCGATGACGGTTCCGAATTTCTCGGTGGTTGCGTAGATCTCTGGCTCGGCTTCTTCGCTCAGATTGATGGTCTTGGCGTAACACCCGCCTTCAAAGTTGAAGGTGCCACGATCCGACCAGCCGTGCTCATCATCTCCGATCAATACGCGGCCTGGATCCGCGGACAGCGTTGTTTTGCCCGTGCCGGACAGTCCAAAGAAGATGGCTGTATCGACCGGGTTGCCCTGCGCGTGGTTGGCTGAGCAGTGCATCGGCATGACGCCACGCCCGGGCAGCAGGTAGTTCAGCAGCGTGAATACGGATTTCTTGTTTTCGCCGGCATATTCGGTGCCGCCGATCAGGATCATCTTGCGGTCGAAGTTCATCGCAATGACGGTTTCGGAGCGGCAGTTGTGACGCTCGGGATCCGCTTGGAAAGAGGGGCAGTTGATAACCGTAAAATCGGCAATGAAGTCTTTCAGGTCTTCTGCATCCGGCCGACGCAGCATGTGGCGGATGAACAGGCCATGCCAAGCAAGTTCGGTGATCATGCGCACGTTGATCGAATAGCTTGGGTCTGCGCCGCCCGTCAGGTCCTGCACGAAGTATTCGCGCCCCTTCATGTGCTCGAGCATGTCATTGTAAAGGGCATCGAAACCTTCCGGCGACATCGCAGCGTTGTTTTCCCACCAGATGCTGTCCGCCACGCTTTCGGTGTTGACCACGTGCTTGTCCTTGGGGGACCGGCCCGTGAACTTCCCGGTGGTGACAAGGAACGTGCCGCCCTTGCCAAGGGTGCCCTCTTTGCGTTCGAGGGCATGTTCGATCAGAACGGGCTCGATCAGGTTGTAATAGACATCGCCCAGCCCTTCGATCCCTTGATCTTCCAGGCGGAACTGCGGGTTTACCCGTCCAAATGTCATATGAGCTCTCCTGATGCCGTGCTGCGGCGTTATTGGGTCAGAGGATGCCAAAAGGCCCAGAACCGACGTCGCGCCGACCTGTTCCGGCGTCTTAACATGCAGATTCACTTGGTGAATAGGCCAACGGCTCAGGTTAGCGCCACCATCAGGGCCGGTTGCGCAAACAGTGACTCAACGACATGCACCCGACGCGGGAATGTGAGGCAATTTAGCCATTACTAACCACTTTCCGACCAGTCTGATGCCGAATTCACCCCCTGATTCGCACTTATGGATTGATTCGAAAGGCCAAAACCGAGACAATGTCCGAAAAAACAATGAGTACGAGCAGTATAAGGAAACAGGCAATGTCAAAGATTGCATTGGTGGATGACGACCGGAATATCCTGACGTCCGTCTCCATGACGCTCGAGGCTGAGGGGTTCGAGGTCGAAACATATAATGATGGTCAGGCGGCGCTTGATGCTTTTAACAAGCGCCTGCCGGACATGGCGGTTCTTGATATCAAGATGCCGCGCATGGACGGGATGGATCTACTGCAGCGGTTGCGCCAAAAAACAACCATGCCGGTGATCTTCCTGACGTCCAAGGATGATGAGATTGACGAGGTGCTGGGTCTGCGTATGGGGGCAGATGACTACGTCAAGAAACCGTTTTCGCAGCGTTTGTTGGTCGAACGAATTCGTGCACTTCTGCGCCGTCAGGATGCAGTTGCGGGCGATATCGTCGGCGATACAGAAGAAACCAAAGTCATGGAGCGCGGCGATCTTCGGATGGACCCGTTGCGTCATGCTGTAAGTTGGAGGGGCAAGGACGTGTCACTTACGGTGACAGAGTTCCTTTTGTTGCAAGCGCTTGCCCAACGCCCCGGATTTGTGAAGTCGCGCGACCAGCTTATGGACGTGGCCTATGACGATCAGGTCTATGTCGATGACCGCACGATCGACAGTCACATCAAACGCTTGCGCAAGAAAATGCGCAGCGCGGACAATGAGTTCTCGGCGATTGAGACGCTGTATGGCATCGGGTATCGTTACAACGAAGAATAAGAGGCGCGCCCAGAACAGGCGCAGGCCGAGAGGAAAAATGTGCGAGACATGAGCAACCCTCCGTCCCGGGACGGTGACGTCGTTCTCGGCGAAGACTGGGTCGCACCGGAAACCTCCGCTGCAACCGAGTTGCGAGACGGGCGTGCCCGCCGCGGTCTCATGTCTCTGCGCGCCTCACCTCTGGCCCGCAAGATCATCACGTTCAACCTGATTGCGCTCAATGTTCTTGTTGCAGGGATCCTGTATCTGAACTCAACGCGCGAAAGCTTGGCTGTGCAAAGGCTTTCCGGCTTGGTGGCGCAAGCCGAACTGGTGGCGGATGTGTTGGAAGCGCAATTGCCCGCAGACGCGCCAGTCAGTCTCGCCACGGGCGATGGTGCGAATGTTCCTGAAACACTTGCGCGCCTTGATCTGCGCGTTGGCCACCAAGTCTATGTGTTCGATGAGGCAGAGACACTGGTCGGCCAAAGCGAAGGCACACTTGCCCCCCTGTCAAATCAGACAACAGAAACAGAAAACGTTGCTGTCCTGACGGATGGTCTAAGCTGGCTTTGGGATCAGGTGTCGCGCCCGTTCTCCGGAGCCGACGCAACCGCACCTGTGCCGATCAAAGATCAGTTGCGTCCTTTGGTTGCGCGCAGCCTGACGGGTGACACGCAGATCAGTGAGAATCTGACAGTCGCGGGCGGCGCTGTGTTCAGCGTCGTCACACCAATCCAACACGCCGGTTCTGCCGTGGGCGTCATCGCGCTGACAAGCGCATCTGGCGAAATTGATGCTTTGGTCCGGGGGGAACGTGAGCGCGTTTTGCAGATGTTTGTTATTGCAACGCTCGTATCTATCGGCCTCAGCCTCGTATTGGCGTCGACCATTGCCAATCCGCTGGCCGACCTGGCTGCAGCCGCCGAACTGGGACGGGACAAGAATGCGCGCAAGGTGAATCCAGGGCGCATTCGCATTCCTGACCTGACCGCGCGGCCGGATGAAATTGGCCGTTTGTCAGGCGCATTGCGCGGTATGATCGCTGCGCTCTACAACCGGATTGATGGCAATGAACAGTTTGCCGCGGATGTCGCGCACGAGATCAAGAACCCGCTTGCGTCTCTTCGGTCAGCGGTGGGCACGTTGCGCATGATCAAACGCGATGATCAGCGCGAGAAGCTGCTGGATGTGATCGACCACGACGTCCGCCGCCTCGACCGTCTCGTGAGCGACATCTCGAACGCGTCGCGACTTGACAGTGAACTGGTCAAGGAAGAGGAAGAGGCGTTCAACCTCCTCCAGATGCTCGGAAATCTGAGCCAGTACCTTGGCGAAGACGCGCGCGGCAAGGGTATCGAATTCATTACAGATCTGCCGGCACATCCCATCGAAGTACAGGGGCTGGAAGCGCGGTTGGCACAGGTTTTCGTCAACCTGATCACGAACGCGATTTCCTTCTGCGAAGATGGCGACGCCATTCGCGTCTGGGCCCGCAAGCGCGAAAATCGCGTTCTCGTCGTGGTCGAGGATACCGGTCCGGGTATTCCGGATCAGGCGCTGACCAAGATTTTCAAACGCTTCTACTCGCAGCGCCCCGAAGAGCATTTTGGCAACAACTCGGGCCTTGGCCTTGCAATCTCGAAGCAGATTGTCGAAGCGCATGGCGGCGTCATCTGGGCAGAGAACATTCGCCCGACGGATGCCGACATCACTTCGGAACCGCTCGGAGCGCGTTTTGTTGTTGGTCTGCCGGTCTAGTCTCTGATGACAAAATCAATGCGCCTGCATGCAAACGCGGTGACCGCTCATGGGCGTGGTGTGCTGATCATCGGCGCATCCGGCAGTGGCAAGTCGGGTCTTGCGCTCCAGCTTATGGGATTGGGGGCGATGCTTGTATCGGATGATCAGACGAACCTCACACTGGTCAATGATGCGATCCAAATGACTGCACCGGACAGCATTGCCGGTCTTGTCGAGGCACGTGGTATCGGCATTCTGCGCGCCGATGTCACCGTCGCCTCGTTGCATCTTGTTATCGATATGGACCAAGTTGAAACCAACCGATTGCCGGACTTGCACACAAAGACCGTAATGGGGCAACCATTGCCATGCCTTCACAAAGTGAACAGCCCGGCTTGGCCCTCGGCAGTTATGCAATATTTGAAAGGCGGGCTTAGATATCCGGAATGACTGCTGCCATGACTGTTCCACGCCGCTTTGTACTTGTGACCGGTCCATCCGGCGCCGGACGATCCAGCGCCATCCGGGTGCTTGAGGACCTGGGATACGAGGCGATTGACAACATGCCGGTGCGCCTCATCCGGGCTTTGCTGAACGACCCGACGCCCGACAAACCTGTGGCGCTGGGAATTGATCCGCGCAACCGGGACTTTTCGAGCACGGCGATTACCGATGCGCTTGGACAGATTGCGGGCGTGCCAGGGTTGGTGCCTGAACTATTGTATCTGGATTGCCGGACAGACGTGTTGCTCAATCGGTTTTCCGAGACGCGCCGCCGACACCCTTTGGCAGAGGCCGATAGGGTTGAAGCGGGAATCCTTAGGGAAAAAGAACTTCTTGCACCGGTACGCGAACGCGCAGATGTCCTGTTGGACACATCTGACTTGAATGTGCACCAGCTGCGCGCTGAGGTGGAGCACTGGTTCTCGCCCGGTGAGCAAACCCAGCTGGCCGTGTCGGTTCAAAGTTTCAGCTATAAACGTGGTCTTCCACGGTCGGTCGACATGGTGTTCGACTGCCGTTTTCTAAAGAACCCGTATTGGGAACCGGCATTGCGCAGCAAGACGGGGCTTGATGCGGACGTCAAAACCCACATCTGGGCCGATCCGCGCGCGACCGAGTTTGAAGCGCGTTTGCGTGATCTCTTGTTGTGGCAATTGCCCAGTGTTCTTGAAGAGGGGAAATCTCATCTCTCGGTTGCATTCGGATGTACGGGCGGCCAACACCGATCCGTTGCGATTGCGGAAACCTTGGCGGCAGCCCTTGCAGAGGCAGGCTGGCAAGTGTCTGTTCGGCATCGGGAACTGGATCGCCGCAAACGCGAAGAGGCATCAGCTTGATCGGGATCGTGATTGTCGCACATGGCGGGCTCGCTGCTGAGTATTTGCGGGCGATTGAGCATGTCGTGGGTAAGCAGGCAGGGGTGCGTGCCATCGCGATTGAAGCCGACCACGACCGCAAGGCCAAGGAAAACGAAATCTGCGCTGCAGCAGACGAGGTTGATACCGGCGACGGCGTTGTCGTCGTGACCGATCTTTTCGGAGGATCGCCGTCAAACCTCAGCCTGCTTGCCTGCAAACCGCAAAATCGGCGCATCCTTTACGGCGCCAATTTGCCCATGCTGATCAAATTGGCAAAAAGCCGGAAAATGCACGTAACGGATGCCGTGCAGGCGGCTTTGAGTGCTGGTAAGAAGTACATCGATAGCCAAAATATAGGCGCAGATACTTGACGATGACTCAACGCAAACTGGAAATTGTGAACATAAAGGGACTGCACGCACGTGCATCTGCCAAACTGGTCGAAGTCGTCGAAGCCTTTGATGCGCGCGCCATGGTCACTCAGAATGGTATGTCTGCATCAGGCGACAGCATTATGGGTCTTTTGATGTTGGCAGCGCCAATGGGAAGTTTTATTGACGTTGAAACGTCCGGCCCGGATGCTGAGCCTTTGGCGGATGCCCTAAGCGCACTGATCGCGGACAAGTTCGGAGAAGAGGCCTGAGCCGATGAAGGTTTGAGAGGTCCACACGTCGAGAGAAGGTGACGCTCGTTTGGTCGATAGCACACATAACATGACGAAGGTCGCAAAGCCCGAGACGGAGAAAGTCTCCTTCAACACGTATGACCGTCGCAGCTTGTCCTATGCTTCGACTTTTGACGATCCGTGGAAGGCGACGTTCATCCGCGTGATGGAAGCCTTCACAGGCAAGCTGACGATCCTCCGTTTGATCCGGAAATTTGAACGGCAAGGTGCGCCATCGGGCCAAGCCTTTTGGCGGGCGTGTTTGGACGTGATGGGAATCGACCTTACGACCCCACAAAGACAGCTGGACCGTATCCCGAAAGAAGGCCCCGTTATCGTCGTCGCCAATCACCCGCACGGGATGGTGGACGGTATGATTTTTGCGGATCTCATCGGACGCGTGCGCCCGGATTATCGCATCCTGACGCGGTCCTTGCTCACGGTCATTGATGAGGTTGCAGGCAGCTATATGATACCGGTGCCTTTCCCGCACGATCCTGACGCGCAACGCAAAGGGGTTGAGATGCGCGCCAAGGCCATGGCCCATCTGAAAGAAGGCGGCGTGGTTGCATTGTTCCCATCCGGCGTCGTGGCCACATCCGAAACGTGGTGGGGGCCCGCGATCGAGGCCGAATGGAACGTCTTTACTGCACAGCTTATCCGCCGGTCCGGAGCCACCGTAGTACCAATGCGCTTCCCGGGTGCGAACAGTCGCGCATACCACATCGCTGACAAGGTGTCTCCGATGCTGCGGCAGGGCCTGCTGCTGCATGAAATCGTGCGATCCTGCAACAAACCGCAGGGCCCTGTTGTGGGACACCCGTTGGACCCTGATATCGTGACGGGCTTCAAGGATGATCCGCGTGGGTTCATGGCTTGGCTGCGCGAGCATACGATGGCCTTGAAAGGCTGACGTCGCCGGAAGGTATGAAATTCAGGTTCGGTTGCTGTGTGAGAAGACGCTACCGCGTTGGAACTGGTGTATCACCACGATAGTCATAGAAGCCGCGCTGCGTCTTGCGGCCCAGCCATCCGGCCTCAACGTATTTCGTCAGAAGTGGGCAGGGCCGGTACTTGGTGTCTGCCAGCCCGTCATGCAGTACGTTCATGATGGCGAGGCACGTATCCAATCCGATGAAATCTGCGAGTTCCAGTGGGCCCATCGGATGATTGGCTCCCAGTTTCATCGATGAGTCTATGGATTTGACCGATCCGACCCCTTCATACAGGGTATAAACCGCCTCGTTGATCATGGGCATCAGAATGCGGTTGACGATAAAGGCCGGGAAATCCTCTGCCGTGGCCGCTGTCTTGCCAAGCTTGTCCACCACGGCGGCACAGGCTTCGAATGTCTCGGCGTCCGTTGCGATTCCCCGGATCAGTTCGACGAGCTGCATCACGGGAACCGGGTTCATGAAGTGGAAACCCATGAACTTTTCAGGCCGGTCCGTGCGGCTGGCCAGCCGTGTGATGGAAATGGAAGAAGTGTTCGACGTCAGGATGGTATGCGGTTGCAGATGCGGCAGCAGGTCCTCGAAGATGGCCTGTTTGACCGTTTCGCGTTCGGTCGCCGCTTCGATCACCAGGTCGGTCTGACCCAGATCAGTCAGGGTTTGCGTCGTTTGAATGCGGGCAATCGCCGCTAACTTGTCATCAACACTGATCTTTTCGCGGCTGACCTGCCGTTCCAAGTTCCGGTCAATGGTTGCCATGGCTGCAGCCAATGCATCGCCCGAGATATCGTTGAGCATGACATCGTAACCCGCAAGCGACATCACGTGTGCGATGCCGTTTCCCATTTGCCCCGCACCAACAATTCCGACTGTCTTGATGACCATTTCCGACCTCATGCCACGCCATCGCACCATATGGTCACGGGGCTGCCGGGGGCAAGGGGACGCGATGCCTTAATGATGCCCATGCGCGTTAGGGGTTCTTCAATAAACTGCTGTCAGTGTTGTAGCGGGTAAATTAGTGAGAGTGGGTCTCATGAGTATTGAATCGTTGGGTCCTGGCGGGCTCGATTACTTGCCGTGTAGATACGGCAATTCCAAAGTGTTGTTTCGTGGGCCAAGGCGGTGTCTGGATGGTCCGTTCATTGCCTTTTTTGGTGGGTCGATCACATATGGAAAGTTCGTACCAACGCCGTTTCCGGATCTGATCGAACAGTCGGTCGGGATGGTATGTGTGAACTTCGGATCGCTCAACGGCGGCGTGGATGTTTTTGCGACAGATCCCTACCTCCGAAAGGTGTCTGGCATGGCGCAAACAACGGTGATCCAGATCACCAGCCCGCGCAACATGTCCAATCGGTTTTACCGGGTGCATCCTCGCCGCAATGACCGTTTTGTCGAGGCATCATCACTTTTGCGCGCAATCTATCGCGAGGTCGACTTTGCCGAGTTCAATTTTACCAACCACATGTTGAATCGGCTGTACCTTGTGTCACCCGATCGCTTCGAAGCGGTGGTGGAAGAGTTACAAACCGCGTGGATTGCGCGGATGCGGCTGGTGCTCAGCCAGATACCGGGTCGGACGGTGTTGTTGTGGGCTGGTCGTCAAACGCCTGAGGATTCGGCGAATGATCTTGATGCAGACCTTGCCCTGGTGTCGAGGCGGATGATCGAAAAGGTGTCCGAGTTGGCGACCGAGTATGTCGAGGTGGTTATTTCGGAAGAGGCCGTTCAAGCCGGAACAGAAGGCATGGTGTTCAATGAACTGGATGCGCCAGCGGCGCGTACCATGCCGGGGCCAGTGGCACATCTTGAAATCGCCCAAGCGCTTGTGCCGATCCTGACTTGAAACAAGAAAGCCCGCCGCGTGGGCGCGGCGGGCTTTTGATCTTTCAGAAAATGCTGCTTACAGCTTTTCGATCATCTCAGGTACGGCGTCGAACAGGTCGGCGACCAGTCCGAAATCTGCAACCTGGAAGATTGGCGCTTCTTCGTCCTTGTTGATGGCAACGATGACCTTGGAGTCTTTCATGCCAGCCAGGTGCTGGATCGCACCCGAGATGCCGACCGCGACATAAAGGTCCGGGGCAACAACCTTGCCCGTTTGACCGACCTGCCAGTCGTTCGGCGCGTAGCCCGAGTCGACCGCAGCGCGCGATGCACCAACGGCAGCGCCCAGCTTGTCGGCAAGTTTCTCGATCAGCGCAAAATCGTCTTCGGAGCCAACACCACGGCCACCGGACACAACAACGCCAGCCGATGTCAGTTCGGGGCGGTCGCTTGCGGCAACCTTGTCTTCGACCCAGCTGGATAGAGCCGGATCAGCCGCAGCGCCGATGTTCTCGACCGATGCTGAACCGCCTGTGCCCGCCGCGTCAAAGGTCGACGTGCGGAAGGTGATGACTTTCTTGCCGTCGGCCGCTTTCACGGTCTGGATCGCGTTACCGGCATAGATGGGGCGTTCGAACGTGCTTCCGTCGACAACGGCTGTTGCGTCCGAAATCACCATGGCGTCCAGCAGGGCTGCAACGCGGGGCATGATGTTCTTGGCGTCGGTTGTGGCGGGGGCGACGATGTGCTCGTAGTCGCCAGCCAGCGACACGATCAGGTCGGCCACGGGCTCGGCCAGACGCTTGCCGTACAGCGCATCCTCGGCGCATAGCACCTTGGCAACACCGTCGATGGTGGCTGCGGTGGCGGCTGCGTCGGCGCAGGTTGCACCGGTTGCAAGAACGGTGACGTCACCCAGCGCCTTGGCGGCGGTCACGGCCTTGGCCGTGGCGTCCATCGCCAGTTCGCCATCATTGATCTCTGCGAGAAGAAGAACAGCCATTACACAGCCCCCGCTTCTTTGAGTTTCGCCACAAGCTCTTCGACCGAGCTCACCTTAATGCCTGCAGCACGCGCTTCGGGCTCTGCCGTGCTCACGATCTCGAGCCGCGGTGCGGTGTCGACGCCGTAGTCAGCGGCTGTCTTTTCATCCAGCGGCTTCTTCTTGGCTTTCATGATGTTGGGCAGCGACGCATAGCGCGGCTCGTTCAGGCGCAGGTCGACCGAGATGACGGTCGGCATGCTCACTTCGATGGTCTGCAGACCACCATCGACTTCGCGTGTGACCTTGGCTTTGTCACCGGCAATCTCGACTTCTGATGCGAAGGTCGCCTGGCTCCAGCCCATCAGGGCCGACAGCATTTGGCCGGTGGCGTTCATGTCGTTGTCGATGGCCTGCTTGCCGCACAGGACCAGACCGGGTTGCTCTTCCTCGACCACTTTGGCGAGGATTTTGGCAACCGTCAGCGGCTCGATGTCCGTGTGGACGTCATCAGCTGCAATGACGAGGATTGCGCGATCCGCGCCCATCGCCAGCGCTGTACGCAGTGTTTCCTGAGCTTGCTTGACGCCGATGGAGACAGCAACGACTTCTTCAGCCTGGCCCGCTTCTTTCAGGCGGATGGCCTGTTCGACGGCAATCTCGTCAAACGGGTTCATCGACATTTTCACATTGGCGAGATCCACACCCGATCCGTCCGCTTTCACGCGTACCTTCACGTTGTAGTCGATCACGCGTTTGACGGGCACAAGCACCTTCATGAGCGTTCCTCTCCTTCAAATAACGACTCAGCTTCGATAGCCGAGATAGTTGGTCCCGAGTGGTTTACCCAAGACGCCGCCACGGAAACAGGACAAAATCGTCACGTCACGGCAAATGAACGCCGCGTTTTCAGTGCGATGCGGTGGAACGGAAACTTTGATACACTGTGGGAAAGGGGGATTGCCATGGAACGTGTTCAAGGCTTCGGCGGGTTTTTCTTCCGGTCCAAGGATCCGGCTGCACTGTCCGCATGGTATCGTGACAGGCTTGGGATCGATCTGGTGCCGACCGCTGCGGATCAAACACCGTGGATGGCCGACGGGGGTGCAACCGTTTTTGCCCCCTTTGCCGCCGATACCGACTATTTTGCCGCTGATAAGAGCTTTATGCTGAACTTCCGCGTCAGTAACCTCGATGCGATGGTGGCACAGCTTGAGGATGCCGGTGTCTCAGTGAAGATGGTTGGGGACATGCCCGGGATCGGGCGCTTCGCGCATCTTTCCGATCCCGAGGGGACACCGATCGAGTTGTGGGAACCCGAGCCGGGCTGAGTGCGAGTGGACAACCGGGGGCTCCACCCTTCCGATAGCCAAACCTTCCACCTGAGGTTTGGCCGCTAGTCGCGGTTCGCCCCCGGAACCCAAAGCACGTCATCCTTACCGCCATCGTTGGCAATGCGCGCCGCGACAAAGAACCAGTCGCTGAGACGGTTCAGGTATTTGACAGCCGCAGGGTTCACCGCCTCCATGGTTGCCAGTTCTACCGCCAAGCGCTCGGCACGCCGCGCCACGGTTCGGCAGACGTGCAGATGCGCGGACAAGGTTGAACCGCCGGGCAGAATGAAGCTGCGCAAGGGTTCAAGATTGCCGTTCATGGCATCAATCTCTGCTTCCAGTCGCGTCACCTGAGCATCGGTCATGCGCAGCGGTGGGTATTCGGAGTCGGCATCCTTTTCCATATCCCGCCGACACAGGTCTGCGCCCAGATCAAAAAGATCGTTCTGGATGCGGCTCAGGGCAGTATCGGCGTCGCCGGTCGCTGCCAACCGGGCCACACCCAGAAACGCATTCAACTCGTCGGCTGTGCCATAGGCGGTGACACGCATCGCGTGTTTGGCCACTCGCGCACCATTGCCAAGGGCCGTTTCGCCCGCATCACCCGTCTTTGTGTAAATCTTGTTCAGAACAACCATGTTCAGTTCCCCGTTCCACGCAATGCGACATAGACAAGTATTAAAAGGACAGCCACGAACTGCGCACCGATCCGGTAGCGCATCAGGCGGTTCGAGTTGTTCTTGGCCCAGCCAGACCCCTTAGCGAAACCACCAAGGCCCAGCATCAGCACCACAACGACCGCCAGACAAGCCAGAACGATCAAGATGAATAACGGGTCAAAGCCCATGTTCTTTTGTCCCTTTTCCTAACGCTTGAACCATGTAGGCTACACACGCGCAAAAGCGAACGCGTCGTTCGGTCACCCGCGGGATAAAATCCGATCCAGACCGCGTGTTGTTAGTATCCTTCGGAACGCCGCCATGAGGAATGTAGGTGTCGTGACCATGTAAACAGGACGTGGTTTGCGGGCCTCCAAGGCATGCTTCAGTTTCTTGGCCACCGCCTCTGCTGGCAGTTCAAAGGTGTCGGGGCCGTTGTCCTGATACAGCCTCTTGCGCAGCTTTGTGCGGTAATGCTCAACACGCGCAGAGTTTTCCCAATCGATCCACTTTTCGAAATGCGGGATCGAGTTGGCGCGGATCTTGCTGGTGATCGGTCCGGGTTCGATCAGGATTACGTCGATCGGGGTGTCGCGCATCTCGATCCGGAGTGTATGGGTTAGCCCCTCAAGGGCGAACTTGGTCGAATTGTAGGCACCGCGCCAGGGCATGGTCACAAATCCCAGCACGGACGAACACTGCACGATCCGTCCGTGTCCCTGCTTACGCATCGCGGGGATGACTTGGCGCGTCAAGTCATGCCAGCCAAAAAAGTTGGCTTCAAAGATGGCGCGCAGTGCATCCGTCGGCAAATCTTCGACCGCGCCCGGTGTGCCGAACGCACCATTGTTGAACAGCGCATCAAGCGTGCCACCGGTGGCCTCGAATACCTCTTTCAGACCATTCGTGATGGTGGTCGTGTCGGCATAGTCGATCAGCGGGCTTTCGAAGCCTTCGCCTTGCAGTCGTGCGCAGTCTTCGAGCTTGCGGCAAGAGGCAAAAACGCGCCAGCCCGTATCACGCAAACCATGTGCGGATGCGTATCCGATACCGGACGAACAGCCGGTAATTAGAATTGATTTTTGCGCCATGCTTTGCCCCGCTCTGCCTCCGGCGGGACAATAGTGTGTTCAACGCCTTGCGCAATCAGCCTTCGCCCAGCAGGTAGTCTGCCATCCAACCAATCTGAGTGCCATTGAGAGGGCGGAGTTTGACCCAGCCATTTCCGGGGTCCTCCAGGACTTCAACCTTGTCACCGCGCGCCAAGCGATTGACGACCGAATAATCCGTGCCAGGGCCACCGCGCACGTTCACGCTGCGGGCAGACACGGCGCGCACGTCAAAAGGTGTTTCATCGGTTGTGTCAGGTGCATTGAAATCGACAGGTGTAATGATGGCATTGTCAACAATAAGGCTGGGAAGAATGATCGTTGGCTCTTCCTCGTTCAAGGCGATGTCCGTTTCACTTTCCGGCTCAACGGCGCGGAGTCGTGCTGCGGTTGTCCGAACAGTCCGCTGCGGACGCAGGACATCACTCACGCTGTTGAGATTCAATGAAACGCGGGTCACATTTTCCGGCAGCGTCTCAGCGGCGGGGGCTGCTGCGACATCCACCAGTGGTTCCTCTTCGACGGGTGCGGGTAGCTCGATACGCGACAAACGTGTCTGTTCCGGATCAAAGTCCGCGCCTCCGCTCATCTCGTAAAAGGCGAAAGCTAGAAAACCAAATGCAATGATAATGAACCGCATCATACTATGCGTCTCCCCCAACGTACTTTGTGTGCCACTCCAGCAGCTTGATGACACATGACAAACATTAACAAATGGAGTGATTCCCAGCACGGGTAAAAGCGGGCCAGTCTTCCCCGTACTGTCGCGCTGTGGTGTCGCGGCAACGCAGCACGGGCATCAAGCTTTCCCGAACGGAAGATCGCGCACCTGACCGCTTGTTCCCGGCAAGGTGGGCGGCTACACATCATCTATGTCAGATCAGACCGATAACCCCAATATGAACCTGTCCGAACCGCTGCGCCGTGCGCTGGGCGAAAGGTATCTGACCTATGCCCTGTCCACTATCATGCACCGTGCGCTTCCCGATGCGCGGGATGGTCTGAAACCGGTGCACCGCAGGATTCTGTTCGCTATGCGGGAATTGCGGCTGTCGTCCTCGGGTGGATTCCGCAAGTCGGCCAAGATCTCGGGCGACGTGATGGGCAACTATCACCCCCACGGGGACGCCGCGATCTACGATGCGATGGCCCGCCTCGCGCAGGATTTCAACGTGCGCTACCCGCTGGTCGATGGGCAGGGGAACTTCGGCAACATCGACGGCGATAACCCTGCTGCTTCGCGCTACACCGAGGCGCGGATGACCGCCGTAGCCGAAGCGCTGCTTGAGGGGCTCAACGAGAACGCAGTCGATTTCCGCGAAAACTACGACGGCACCCTGACCGAACCTGTCGTGCTGCCTGCCCAGTTTCCGAACCTGCTGGCCAATGGCTCCTCCGGGATTGCCGTGGGCATGGCCACAAATATCCCGCCCCATAACATTGCCGAGCTGTGCGACGCCTGCCTGCACCTGATCAAGACACCGGACGCTCGCGACGATACGCTTCTTAATTACGTGCCCGGCCCCGACTTCCCGACAGGCGGTATCATTGTCGAACCGCCCGAGGCGATCGCGCAAGCCTACCGCACGGGCAAGGGTGGGTTCCGCCTGCGCTGCCGTTACGAGGTCGAGGATCTGGGTCGTGGTCAGTGGCAGATCGTCGTCACCGAAATTCCCTACCAGGTCCAGAAATCCAAACTGATCGAGAAACTGGCCGAGGTCATCCAGACCAAGAAAGTTCCGATCCTCGCCGATGTGCGGGACGAATCCGCCGACGACATCCGCCTGATCCTCGAACCCCGGTCCAAGAATGTGGACCCGGACGTACTGATGGGGATGCTTTACCGCAATTCCGATCTCGAAGTGCGGTTCTCGCTCAACATGAACGTGCTGATCGAAGGGGTCACGCCCAAGGTTTGCTCAATGAAGGAAGTGCTGCGCGCCTTCCTTGATTTCCGGCGCGAGGTGCTGATCCGCCGCAGCCAGCACCGTATGGAAAAGATCGACCACCGGCTCGAGGTGCTCGAGGGTCTGATCGTTGCCTTCCTCAACCTTGATCGTGTGATAGACATCATCCGCTATGATGACGATCCCAAGGCCGCGCTGATGCGCGAGGACTGGGGCAAGGATCATCCCCGCGCGATGACCGAGGCCGACTATGTCTCGCCACCCGCGGGCGATGGTGAACTGAGCGAAGTTCAGGTCGAAGCGATCCTGAACATGCGCCTGCGGTCTCTGCGCCGTCTCGAAGAGATGGAACTGTTGCGCGAGCAATCCGAACTGATGGAAGAGCGTGCCGGGCTCGAAGACCTGCTCGAAAGCGAAGATCTGCAATGGCAGGCCATCTCTGACCAGATGCGCGAGACCAGGAAGAAATTCGGCAAGGACTATGAGGGTGGCGCGCGCCGCACCACGTTCGCAGAAGCAGGTCAGATCGAGGATGTGCCGCTTGAGGCGATGATCGACCGCGAACCGATCACTGTCGTGTGCAGTCAAATGGGCTGGATCCGCGCCATGACGGGCCATATCGATCTGAGCCGCGAGCTGAAATTCAAGGACGGTGATGGTCCGCGCTTTATCTTCCACGCGGAAACCACGGATCGTCTGGTGGTGGTCGGGTCAAATGGGCGGTTCTACACACTGTCCGCATCGAACCTGCCGGGCGGGCGTGGCATGGGCGAGCCGTTGCGCCTGATGGTCGATCTGCCGAACGAAGTGCAGATTCATTCGCTGCTGACCCATAAACCGGGCCGTAATCTTTTGGTCGCATCCTCGGCGGGGGACGGTTTTATCGTGCCCGAGGACGAAGTGATCGCGCAGACCCGGACGGGCAAACAGGTGCTGAATGTGCGCGGCGATGTCACTTTGGCAGTGTGCAAGCCCGCCGAAGGCGACTGCGTTGCCGTTGTCGGTGAGAACCGCAAGGTTCTGGTCTTTGGCCTTGAAGAGCTGCCAGAGATGGCGCGTGGCAAAGGCGTGCGCCTGCAAAAGTACAAGGACGGGGGCCTGAGCGATGCAACCACCTTCACCCTGGCAGACGGGCTCAGCTGGCTCGACCCCGCAGGACGAACAAGAACAGAAACCGACCTTGCCGAGTGGCGCGGAAAACGCGCAGGGGCAGGGCGGATGGCCCCCCGCGGCTTCCCAAGAGACAACAAGTTCACCTGACGGCGCGCTCACGGTCGGCTTTGTCGGTCGTCGTGGTGCGGTCTTTTGGCTGGCTTTGACGACCGGGTTCTGGTCGATCCTGACGCTGGGCTTCTATCGCTTCTGGATGAAGACCCGACTGCGCCGCTATTTCTGGGGTTCGATCCGGCCGGGTGGGCACCCGATGGAATATGTGGGCGACCCTTGGGAAAAGCTGCTGGGCTTCTTCATCGCCGTTGTGATCCTGACGTTCTACATCGGCGTGGTGAACTTGCTGTTGATGTTCGCCAGCTTCACCCTGTTTGACGGCAACGTGGCGGGGTATTTCCTCAGTTTCCTGGGTGTGATCCCGCTGTGGTTCTATGCCCGATATCGTGCCCGCCGGTATGTTCTGGGACGCACGCGCTGGCGCGGTGTACGCTTCGGGCTGGAACCCGGCGCATGGGGCTACGCCTGGCGCGCGTGCTTACACTGGTTGGTGACGATCTGTAGCCTTGGCATTCTCTGGCCGCGCATGACGTTCTATCTTGAAAAATACCGCACCGACCGCACGTTTTTCGGCTCATCCAGGCTGACACAGGGCGGTACATGGACAATGCTCTACCGCGCCGCCGTGCCGCTGATCGTTGCCCTGGTGCTTTGCGGCCTATGGACGCTCTGGGTCATCGTGCTGCAACCGCTCGGGCCCGCGCTCGATCTCTTTGCCCGCGGTGTCGTGGCTGGCGCCACCGGCATTGAACTCGACACATCAGGGGTCGAGGGCCGCCAAACAATGGCGCTTTGGCGGATGTGGCTCCTTATCCCGCTGATGCTCTCTGTGTACTACGGTGTGGTGCACTACATCTTCGGCGCGCGCCGTGCGATGGCGAACCACAAGACCGCGCCGGGCGTCACCTTTGCCTCGCAGCTAAGAACGGGGCGTGTTGCCTGGATCTACGCGGGTGGTACCGTGCTTGCCTATCTGGTGCTGACCCTTGGGATCGTGCTGATTGGTCTTGTCCTCTTGCCTGTCTTTGGCTTTGATCTCCTGACCGACATGGTCGGCGCGGATCGGGACCTGACATTCGATGTACCCCGCTGGTTTTCCATCGCTGCGTCGGTCATTCTGTATTTCGCCGTCTTCCTGCTCTGGTCTGTTGTCTACAACACCTTCGTGACGTTCCCGCTGATGCGGCACATGGCAACAACCACCGTGTTGCAAGAACACGCAGGCCTGCAGCGCGTCAGCCAGGCCGCGCGTGATGAGTTTGCCGAGGCAGAAGGGTTCGCCGAGGCGCTTGATCTGGGGGCAGCGATATGACCCACGCGTCTTACTTCGATGGCGAAACGCCAACCCCGGTTCCGGTCTATGTCACGCCAAGCGATGACGGTGCGCACATCATTCTCACGCGTCAGAATGCGGATGACGTGATATGGCGGGCGTCTGACATTCGAACGGTCTCGGATCTGCCCAGCGGAATTGATGCGGTTTTGCGGCTGACGGGCGATCCGATTGCACGGCTGTACGTTCCCAATGCAGAAGCGTTGCCAAGGCTGCCACAGCTCACCCGGCGCGCACCGCCCAAGGGGCGTGGACGCCTCGCCTTGTGGGCGGCCGGTGCTGTCGCGGCGGTTGCGTTACAGATCGGAATCCTGATCCCGCTGATGGCCGACCAGCTTGCTAATTTCATCCCACCCCGCGCCGAACGCGCGCTGGGCGAGGCAACATTTGAACAGATCCGTGGTGCGCTGGGCAGTGACACTCTGGGCCCGCTGCGGGTCTGCGAAAATCCGGAGGGACGGGCGGCACTGAATGAAATGGCCGCGACCTTTGCCCCGTCGATGCCAGACAACGCCGAAGTATCCGTGTTCGTTCTGAACCATCCCATGATCAACGCCTTTGCCTTGCCGGGTGGATATGTCGTGTTCTTCCGTGGCCTGATCGACGCCGCCGAAAAGCCCGAGGAAGTGGCAGCCGTCTTCGCGCATGAACTTGGCCATGTCGCCAGCCGCGATCCAACGCGCCACGCCCTCCGGTCCGCAGGCAGCATCGGCGTTCTGGGTCTGCTCTTTGGTGATTTTGCCGGCGGCGCTGTCGTCCTGTTCCTGACGGAACGTCTGATAGATGCGAACTACACCCAAGCCGCCGAAGAGGCTGCGGACACCTTCGCGCACAAGGTGCTTGAGCAGGCCGGGGTATCTCCCGCCGCTCTCGGTGACATGTTTGAACGGTTGCGCAAGAAACATGGGGACAATGACGGTGTCATCTCACACTTCCTGTCCCATCCGACACTGTCCGATCGGATTGGAAAGGCGCGGGCGGCAGCCCCCGACAATGGCGATTGGTCCCCGGTACTCACCGAACAGCAGTGGGTTGACCTTCAGGCCATCTGTGGCTGAACAGGTTCCGCCATCAGCCACACACCGCCCTCGGGGCGCAGCGTCAGGATCATCACCGGTTCCGGTTCTTTCCCCGGAACGGGCGAGAACTTGAACCGGCTGAGCATCGTGGCAAGGATGATGACGGCCTCTTGCAAGGCGAAAGAGGCGCCAATGCAGATCCGTGGGCCGTCGCCAAAAGGCAGATATGCATAGCGATCCACCGATTTGCGGTCGGCAAAACGGTCGGGGCGGAACGTATCCGGATCATCCCACAAAAGCTTGGATCGGTGGACGGCATAGATCGGGATGATGCAGGTGTCGCCCTTCCTGATCTCGCGTCCGCACAGCACGTCATCTGCCATGGCCGTGCGCGACACCATCCCGGCGGGCGGGTAAAGACGCAGCGCCTCGTCAATGATCTGACGAATGAAAGGCAGATTCCGAATATCGTCCCCGCAGGCCGGACGGCCTTGCAGGACCGAGTGCGCTTCGGCCCGTGCGCGATCCTGCACGGCCGGGTCGAATGCAACGAGGTACATGGACCACGCCAATGTCAGCGCCGTGGTTTCATGCCCTGCCACGATGAAGGTCAGCAGGTTGTCCCGCAATTCTGCCGTGGTCATCTTGCGCCCGGTCTCCGGGTCTTCGCCCGCCATCAACAGATCCAGCAGATCCGGCACGCCGTCATGGGGCCGTGCGGCGCGGGCTTCGATGGCCCGGTCAGCAATTGCCTTGGTGTCGCGCATGGCCGCGCCCTGCACGATGCGCCCGGGGCGGGGCACCCAATCCGGTGCGCCCATGATATCAAAAAGAGAGATTTTTCCAGCATTTGAGATATAGTCATCGATCGCGCGGTGGATAGACGACCGGTCAAATGTCCCATCGCCGGAAAAGGTGACATCGGCAATGATGTCAAAGGTCGTGCTCACCATCTCGTCCAGCAGGTTTACGGCTCTTGGTCCTGCTGCCGAAATGCGGTTTGCGCAGCGTTCCGCGGCGGCGGTCATGATCGGGGCCAGGTTCATCATGTTGCGGTGGGTGAACACCGGGGCAGCCGTGCGGCGCTGCCAACGCCAGTTCGCCCCTTCTGCAATGAACAGGGACTCGCCAATGGCAGGCTGCAACAGGTTCTTTGTGACGATGGATTTGGGGTAGGTGTCCAGACGGTCCAGCAGCATCTGCCGAATGCCACCCGGATCCATGATCATGTGCCACCGCTTGCCCGTTTTGCCCGACACGATGGGCAGTGTCGTGGCAACCTCGGGGATAATGGCCAGCACGTTCTTGCGCGCCATCTGCAGGCTTTTCCAGATGCCGGTTTCTTCTCGCACCAGCGGAACGCGCACTGGCAGCGCCTCGGACAGGGCCGTGTTAGACATGTCATCCTCCGTGGATACGTTATGATATATGCGCCGCTTCGCACCCGACAATTGCGCCGTCGTCGCAGCTGGGGTATCCGATATGCAATAAAAACGGGGAGAGTGCAGGAATGATACGTTGGGTTTTGGGCCTTGTGTTGCTGGCTGGACTGTCGGCATGCGCCAGCAGTCGCGATCTCGGTGATGCTCCGGTGCCGCTGGGGGACTTCCGGCTCGAGCATAACATCGTGATTGCCGACAAGGCACAGCGTGGGCCGCTGAGTCGTGAAGCAACCGATGAACAGCTTGCCGCGGCAGTCAAAGACGCGATGGCGGAACGTTTCGGGCGCTATGACGGGCCAAGCCGCTATCACTTCGGCATTTCCGTCGAAGGGTACGTCCTTGCCCAACCGGGAATCCCGCTTGTTCTGGCGCCCAAGTCCGCGCTGATCTTGAATGTCACGGTCTGGGATGATGCCGCCGGGGACAAGCTGAACGACGAACCCGAACAGATCACGGTGCTGGAAACATTTGGAACCGCGCCGGTCATCGGGACAGGCTACACAATGACAGCCGAAGAACAACTCAAGGAATTGAGCCAGAACGCCGCCAAGGCCGTCGAGCGTTACCTGGTAAAACAGCGGAATGAGGAGGGTTGGTTTGCGCCGGACGCTCCGTCGACAGACGCGCTTGATTCTGAAGAAAACGCAATAATCGAAAATACGGACGTCCCCACCGAGGCTTAGGATGGCGCATCACAATGAGAGGAGTGCGCTACAATGAAACGGGTCTTACATCTTGCCTTCTGTCTGAACGTAGCCTTTGCCTTGGCTGCGTGCATGACCACGGCACCGGCAACTGGATCGCGCGTCGGCCCTGCTGATATTGTGGCCAATGTGGTTCGGGTGGATACCTCATCGTTTATTGGTGTCGAAGGGCGAACACTGGATATCCCACCAGAGAAAATCGCCAGCGATATCATGCGTGCGCTGGGGCGTCGCATGGGGGCAGGCGGGCCGTCCAATGCGAACATCGACATAGCTTTGCAGCGTGTGCGTTTGACCTCTCCCGGATCAGCTTTTGCATTTGGGGGTCCCAGCTCGATCAAGGCCGAGGTGGCGGTGACGGATGCGCAAACAGGTACATTGCTGTTCGGACCCGAAGTGGTTCTGGGGACATCCGAGTTTGTACGTCTGCCCGGCGTGATCGGCGTTGCGACCAGCCCGTCGCCGGAACGGGACTATGACCAGACGGTCGAGGGTTTTGCCGTTGCGGTCACCGCCGCCATCAAAGGACCCGCGAACGGCGCCTAACCCCGCTTGATTTTCCTGCTCATTCACAATACATGCCGCGCGGAGTGAACCACGGGTTCCGACCCACAACTTAACAAAGGGCGTCTTGAGAGATGGCAAAGGAAAAGTTTGAACGTACGAAGCCGCACGTTAACATTGGCACGATTGGTCACGTTGACCACGGCAAGACGACGCTGACGGCGGCGATCACGAAGTATTTCGGTGATTTCCAGGCGTATGACCAGATTGACGGGGCGCCCGAAGAGAAAGCGCGCGGGATCACGATCTCGACCGCGCACGTGGAATACGAGACCGACGCGCGCCACTACGCCCACGTCGACTGCCCCGGCCACGCCGACTACGTCAAGAACATGATCACCGGTGCCGCTCAGATGGACGGCGCGATCCTGGTTGTGAACGCGGCTGACGGCCCGATGCCCCAGACGCGCGAGCACATCTTGCTGGGCCGCCAGGTTGGCATCCCGAAGATCGTCGTGTTCATGAACAAGGTGGACCAGGTCGACGACGAAGAGCTGCTGGAACTGGTGGAAATGGAAGTCCGCGAACTGCTGGACACCTATGAATACCCCGGCGACGACACGCCCATCATCGCGGGTTCCGCGCTGGCGGCGATGGAAGGCCGTGACAACGCGATCGGCGAGGACAAGATCCGCGAACTGATGGCGGCTGTGGACGAATACATCCCGACGCCCGAGCGTGCGATTGACCAGCCCTTCCTGATGCCAGTCGAGGACGTGTTCTCGATCTCCGGCCGTGGTACGGTTGTGACCGGTCGTGTCGAGCGTGGCGTGATCAACGTGGGCGACGAGATCGAGATCGTCGGCATCAAGGACACCCAGAAAACGACCTGCACGGGCGTGGAAATGTTCCGCAAGCTCTTGGATCGTGGTGAAGCGGGCGACAACATCGGCGCGCTGCTGCGTGGTATCGACCGTGAAGCGGTTGAGCGCGGCCAGGTGCTGTGCAAGCCCGGTTCGGTGAACCCGCACACGAAGTTCGAGGCCGAAGCCTACATCCTGACCAAGGACGAGGGTGGCCGTCACACGCCGTTCTTTGCGAACTACCGTCCGCAATTCTACTTCCGGACGACGGATGTGACGGGCACGGTTCAGCTGGCCGAGGGCACCGAGATGGTGATGCCGGGCGACAACGTGTCGTTTGGGGTTGAGCTGATCGCGCCGATCGCGATGGAGCAGGGCCTGCGGTTCGCGATCCGCGAAGGCGGCCGCACCGTCGGCGCCGGCGTCGTGTCCAAGATCACTGATTAAAATCAGCGGCAGGGGCGGAAGGTTCATACTGGATGCCACCAGCCTGAGGCTTTGAAAGGGGCGGCCACATGGTCGCCCTTTTTCACGCAGTACCACGCGCCGATGGTTTCCAAGCGGGGGGAATCATTTTGGTTTGATCGACGCTGATACGCGTGTCTCGATTGCCGTGAGGTTCGGCGGGTGCGAGACATTAAGTTACAAATTTCCCGCCCTGGACGAAATTTTTTGGATGCCGGCATCTCGGTGCTGCATCAGCAAACTCAACCGTAAACCCCTTGATATTGCACAATCCTCCAAATGCTGCGTCTGCGAAGATGCCGCTTTGGTATACGACGGTATTCATCTAAGTCATTAAAATATATTGATTTTTTCTTCCATCTCTCCACCCTTAGTGAAGAGCAAGGGAGGGCATCATGGACCAGGTGAACGTAGATGCGTGGGTCGGACGAAGCCTGTCGGACGTTGGCGGCATCGACCAATCGATGGCCGCAAAGCTGCACGCCACACTTGGCAGGTCCGATGACCTATTACCCCGTGCCGGTGATCTGCTTCCCGCCCTCTGGCACTGGAGTGCTTTCGTGCCCGTGGCCCATACGGACCATCTCGGCGCTGACGGGCATCCTGCGCCAGGCGCATTGCTGCCGCCGCTTGGTCTGCCGCGCAGGATGTGGGCTGGGGGTGCTCTGAGCTTCCACGCACCGATCCGCGTGGGCGACATATTGCACCGGCATACGGCCGTTAGTTCGGTAGATACAAAAACCACGGCGTCCGGTCCCATGGCGTTCGTGACCCTCGATCACAGAATTGTCGGGCCGCAAGGATTGGCCATCGAAGAACGTCAGGACATCGTGTATCTGCCAATGCCCGAGCGCTTCACGCCACCAAAGAAGCGACCAATGCCCGCGGAAACGACCGAACGTGCCGACATGTCTGCGACGCTGCTGTTCCGGTACTCGGCCGTCACCTTCAACGCGCACCGGATCCACTATGATCTGGACTATGCCCGGTCTGTCGAAAAGTACCCCGGTCTGGTCATTCATGGCCCGTTGCAAGCCGCGCTGCTGATGCGGCACGCCATCGAGACAAGACAGCGCCCACCAAGTTACTTCGACTTCCGGGCCGTGCACCCCCTGTTTGTGGGCACGTCGCTCGACATCTGCACAACAGAAGAAGATGGCGTTCTGTCCCTCTTCACAGGCCAGCGCGGGCATCAGGGCATGCAAGCCACCGCGATGTGGGAGGACACGCAATGACAATCTTGTCCGGTATGCGCGTTGTCGAACACTCCGCCTTCGTGGCGGTACCACTCGCGGGCATGACGTTGGCCCAAATGGGGGCCGAGGTGATCCGGGTCGACCGGATCGGCGGTGGTCTCGATGCAGGGCGCTGGCCTCTTGCGCCCTCTGGCCAAAGCCTGTTCTGGGCTGGTCTGAACAAGGGTAAGAAATCCATTGCCGTCGACACCCGCCACCCCAGCGGCCGCGAATTGGTGCAGCAGCTGGTTGCTGCACCGGAGGATGACGCGGGGCTGTTTCTCACCAACCTGCCTGCGCACGGCTGGCTGGATCATGATACGCTGCGCGGCCTTCGGGATGATATTGTCACGGTCACCCTGTCCGGGGATCGGCACGGCAGGCCTCAGGTCGATTACACCGTCAACCCGGCACTTGGTGTGCCACATATGACCGGGCCGGAAGGGTCACATGACCCGGTGGCGCATGCCTTGCCCGCATGGGATTTGATCGCTGGCAACATGTGCGTGTCTGCCTTGCTGGCCTCTGAACGGCATCGTTTGCGGGGCGGGGGTGGGCAGCAGGTTCGGCTTGCACTCAAGGATGTTGCTGCAGCCGCGATCGGCCATCTTGGCATGATCGGCGATGCAGCCCTGAACCCCTGCGACCGCACAAGGGCGGGCAATGCGCTGTACGGAGCCTATGGCCAGGATTTCGTCTGCGCCGATGGCCGCCGTGTCATGGTGATCGGGCTGACTGACCGGCAATGGCGTGGTTTGGTCAAGGCCACCGGCACGCAGAATGCCATGGACGCGCTGGAACGCCGCTATGGTGTGTCGCTGCAGAATGAGGGCGAGCGGTGGCGGCGACGGGCAGAGATCACCGACATCTTACGCCCATGGTTCGCTGCGCGGCGGGTGTCGGACTTCCGTGATAACTTCGACCGTGCAGGGCTGACATGGTCCGAATTCCGCACGGTCCGCGAAGCCTTGGCCGAGGATCCCGACCTCGGACCGGACAATCCGATGTTCGAAATGCTGAACCAGCCGGGCCTTGGCCGCTTCCCGGTGCCCAGGCACCCTGCCAGCTTCGGCGTGATGGAACGACACCCGGCGGTGCCGGCACCAGCCCTCGGGGCACATACCGAAGAGTTGCTGGGTGACGTGGCCCGCCTGTCGGACACGGAAATCGCCCATCTCTTCGATGCCGGCATCGTCCAATCCAGCCGTTACCATACTTCGCGAACAGCAGCCTGAATTCACCCTTGCAAACCGCGAACGTGCCGCGTAATTCAGTCCAGCGCGAAGGGGTATAGCTCAGCTGGTAGAGCGACGGTCTCCAAAACCGTAGGTCGCGGGTTCGAACCCTGCTGCCCCTGCCACCACAACACACTCTTCCACCACTCACAGGAAAACGTCCCCAGGATCGTGTGTTTTTCGCATGGTATGCTTGGCTGTTGCCGGGGCAGCCTGTTCTGAGACCACGCGCCATGGCCCTGCCAATACCCCAACGTCCGACCGGGATACGATTGTGGCGCGCGGTTCGGACCTGAAACCGACTCACCTAAATGCGCCCAAACTGTGGTCGAGGTGTGAAAACACCGACGCTGTAGGGCGCGTTTCAGAAACAGTCAGGGCTGCGAAACAGCGTTGTTCCGGTTCCCGCCCCAGTGCCTTTTTTCGCCACATCTCTGACACGTGCGCCGCACATTCCAGCCCTAGCTTTGCCTCATCCGCACCGCGCGGATTAGTAAAAAATGCCCGATCTGCCCGGGCTGATAAATGGAGCCCCAATTGGTGTCGGGGCAAGGAAGCTGTCGATGAAATACACGTTGATCCCCGGTCAACCTCACACCGCAAGTGAGGAAGAGACGATGTCGATGATCCGTTCGGTCCTGACGGACGAAGGTGGCCCATCCAAGCCGCAGCCGCGCAAGACCAAAGCGATACAAAAGGTGGCGCAGCGCGGCGGTATAGGCCAGCACGCCGCCGATCGGACAGACGCGCCACGTGCATTTGACCAGCGTGCATCGGAAGCTGCACCGCACCGTCGTGCAACAGATCTGCCAGAATTGGCACCCGACGTGCAGGTCCAGAAACGTGCGCGCATATTCCGCCCCTTGGCAAACGTGATCGCGCAGGTTCGTGGATTTCAGCCCAGAACACGCCACGTCGCGCTTGCCAGCGCCGCATTGCTTTTTGTTCTGCGTCCGCACTGGTTCGTGATCGGAGCCGCCATTGCCCTTGCCCTGGTTGCGGGGGCGTTCCTCACCTTGGGGACAGATCGTATCTGGACTGCTATCATGGGCTGGCTGAACCAGGTCGAGGCAAAAGACACGGCACGTGCTGAAGAATTGCGCGTGAAACTCGATGCATTTGCCTATCGTTGGGACAGCGTGCTTGATCTGTTCCCGGACGGTATGGTTGACGGCCTCTATATGCCTGACTTCCAGGCCCTGCAGATGGCCGAGGCCGAGCATCAGGAAGTTGTGGCCGACCGTTTGCATAGGATGGCACAGGAAAGCTGACACCGCGCAACACGCGTGGTCGGGCAAGGCGGGCGCAATCCCGCCTTGAATTCATTCTTGACTGCCGTTACATGCGGTCCATCCGCAGCAAAGGACATGATCCATGGCCACAACCAACCCACTTCAGTTCATCCAGCAGGTTCGCTCGGAAGTCGCGAAAGTGGTGTGGCCGACCCGGCGCGAGGTACTCCTGACCACTGTCATGGTCTTTATTCTCGCGGCTCTGACGGCTGTGTTTTTCGCCCTTGTTGACATCTTGATCCGTGGTGGGCTCGAGATGGTGTTGACGACCTTCGGGTAACGCGTAACCCGCGCGACCCTCTTGCACTTTGATATGGTGCGGAGTATTTCCCGATCCTGATCTGAAACAGGCGCGCGGCGATTCGAGCCCCGCGCCGCTTTTTATTCAGGGCGGTGGCACGAGCTGCTGCACGACACGTAACAAATCGGGCGAGGGGCCAGAAACAAAATGGCGAAACGGTGGTATTCGGTCAGTGTTCTTTCGAATTTCGAAAAGAAGATTGCCGAGCAAATCCGAACCTCGGTCGAGGAAAACGGCCTTGAGGATCAGATCGACGAAGTGCTGGTCCCGACCGAAGAGGTGATCGAAATCCGTCGCGGCAAGAAAGTGACGACCGAACGCCGCTTCATGCCCGGCTATGTGCTCGTGCACATGGAAATGTCGGACCAAGGGTATCACCTGATCAACTCGATCAACCGCGTCACCGGCTTTCTGGGTCCGCAGGGCCGTCCGATGCCGATGCGCGACGCCGAAGTGAACCAGATTCTGAACCGTGTTCAGGAAGGTGAAGAAGCGCCGAAGCTGATGATCAGCTTCGAGGTGGGCGAAAAGGTCAAGGTCAACGATGGTCCGTTCGAGGATTTCGACGGCATGGTCGAAGAGGTCGACGAGGACAACCAGCGCCTGAAAGTTACCGTTTCGATCTTTGGCCGCGAAACGCCAGTCGAACTTGAATACACGCAAGTCACCAAACAGATCTGACCGGATCGCTGAACTATTTGAAAGGGCGCACGCAAGGGCGCCTTTTTTGATTCTGTGCATGAAAAAATTCAGAAATTGAAAATTATCCACAGGATAATCCACAGGCCCTGTTGACGAAGGTGGCGGATTGTCGCCTACTGGTTGATGCAGACACACGATGTAGATGTGCCATTGAAGGCCGAGCAGCGTATCTGGGGGATATTCTATGGCATTGACGTATTTGCGGGACAGCCTGCCGTGGCTGGTCCCATCTGCCGCAATTGTGTTTGCAGCATCCGGATTTCTGGAACTGGGCGGAGGGGATGCTGACGCGCCGATAGGTGAACAGACATTTACAAGCGCAGCAGCTACATCGGCTGTGCAGCCCCAATCCACGCAAACCACCGCCGTGTTGCCCGCGGCCGTGACCGAGGTAGAAGAGGTTGTTGCGCGTCAGGCCGGACCCGAAGCAACACTGACCACCGTCGGCACATCCAGTGCCCAGGCACAGCCTCTGGCCGGGGCAACATTCCCTCAGTCTGCGCCTGCCGTGCAAGCGGTGCCCCAGCGGACTGCCGCATTGGCCCCGGCCCCGGCTGCCCCGTTCTTCAATGCCAACACGTTTGGGGTAGGGGCGCAGCAGCAGTGCATGGAGGATCTGCGAACCATGGCTGGTCAGGCGCGCGTCTACTTCCCAAGTGGTGGTTTGAACGCGGACCAAGGAGGGATCGAGCAGGGCCGCCTTTTGGGTCTGATCGCACAAACCTGCCCGGGCGTGCAGATTCAGGTTGAAGGACATTCGGATCCGTCTGGTGATCCGGCCGCGAACCTGCGTCTCAGCCGGGCCCGCGCGGAGCAGGTCATCAAACTGATCGGTGCGTCCGGTATCGACACCAGCATGTTCGTTGCGGAAGGTCTCGGGGATCGCCAGCCGTCGGGCGTTGTTGGGGCACAGCCCAGCTCTTACTACGATCGCCGTGTCGAGTTCTCGATTGTTGACAACGTCACCCGGGTTGCGGTGCGCACGCCTGCGGTCAGGCAACCCTGGGCGACCGCATCCTGCGTGACAGAGTTGCAGCGCGCCGTTGACAGCACCACGCTGTTCTATGCGCCACGCTCCGTCTCGCTTGGGTCGGGTGATCTGGACACTGCCATGGGGCTGGCCACCCTGGCCATGGAATGTCCGCATGCCCGCCTGCGCGTGATTGGCCACCATGCAGGTGATCTGCAAGCCGGTGAGGGTGTGGCAACAGGCCTGCTGCGTGCCAAGGCGCTGATGGCAATGCTGGTGGGCCGTGGGGTCGCTGCGGAAGAGATCATCATCGCCGCACCGTCCCGCCCCCTGAACGACGCCGGTCTGCCCGGTAGCCGCGTGCGCTTCGACGTGATCCTCGAAGAGGGCTGACAGCCTGTCCCCGCGGCGACAAACGTGAAAACACACTTGTAATTTGGACAGGAGCGCTGTACCCGGCGCTCTTGTTGCATTTGCAGCATCCCATGTGGGAGGCGCGGCGGTCGCGACCGCCAGACCAGACCACATCAACATAGGCCAAGGAACGCGTTCTGCGGCTGTTTGAAAAGGAGATTGGCACATGGCCAAGAAACTTGCCGGCACCATGAAATTGCAGGTGCCCGCCGGTCAGGCAAACCCATCCCCGCCGGTTGGTCCGGCCCTGGGTCAGCGCGGCATCAACATCATGGAATTCTGCAAGGCGTTCAACGCCAAGACCGCAGATCTGGAGCCCGGTGCGCCGTGCCCGACCGTGATCACCTACTACCAGGACAAATCCTTCGCCATGGATATCAAGACGCCCCCGGCGTCCTACTATCTGAAAAGGGCGGCCAAGGTGAAATCTGGCGCGAACAACCCGTCGCGTGAAACCGTGGGCACCGTGACAGCGGCCCAGGTCAAGGAAATCGCCGAAGCGAAAATGAAAGATCTGAACGCCAACGACATCGAAGGCGCAATGCAGATCATCCTGGGCTCCGCCCGCTCCATGGGCATCGAGGTGAAGTAAGATGGCAAAGCTTGGAAAACGCACAACAGCGGCCCGCGAAGCCTTCGCCGGCAAAGAGAACCTGACCGTCGAAGACGCGGTGGCCCTGGTCAAAGGCAACGCCAAGGCAAAGTTCGACGAGACCATTGAAATCTCGATGAACCTGGGCGTCGATCCCCGCCACGCGGACCAGATGGTGCGCGGCGTGGTTGGCCTGCCCAACGGCACGGGCAAAGATGTCCGCGTCGCTGTCTTCGCCCGCGGCCCCAAGGCCGAGGAAGCGCAAGCAGCCGGTGCAGATATCGTCGGCGCCGAGGATTTGATGGAAACCGTCCAGGGCGGCACCATCGACTTTGATCGATGCATCGCGACCCCTGACATGATGCCCATCGTGGGTCGTCTGGGTAAAGTGCTGGGCCCCCGTAACCTGATGCCGAACCCCAAGGTTGGCACCGTGACCATGGACGTCGCAGACGCCGTGAAAGCGGCCAAAGGTGGCGAAGTTCAGTTCAAGGCCGAGAAGGCTGGCGTCGTGCACGCAGGTGTTGGCAAAGCGTCCTTTGACGAAGCCAAACTGGTCGAAAACATCCGCGCCTTTGTTGGTGCCGTGGCCAAGGCAAAGCCTGCCGGTGCCAAGGGGACTTACATGATGAAAGTCTCGCTCAGCTCGACCATGGGTCCGGGCGTAAGCGTCGATGTTGAGAACGCCGTTACCGAGTAATCGGACGGAAAGATGATGTGGAATGGCGCGTACCCGGTGGGTGCGCGCCATTTTTCTTGTGTTTGTCCCCGCGGGGACAAACCCTTCGGCCAAGTCACTGAATATTAGTGATTTTGCAAAAGCCCCAGACGATCAGAGGCTTGACCCACCGGACGGTGCCTTTGCCGGATTTTTACCACTTGCGAGGTAGCCTGCCCCCCGAAACGGGGCGGCTTCGGGGTTCCGTGCAAACATCATGTGCTGCTCAGGCTGCCGTCGATGCGAAGACGCGTCTTTGAATACCCGGTTTTGAGCCCGCAATATCGATGGCTGCGCGTGGCATGAATGTCAGTGCAGCGCGGAAGGCGGACTTTGAAACCGCCCAGGTATGTTTGGTTCATCTTCTTGTTGCCCGGGCAACAGGACATTGCTTCACAGTCATTGCGTCCAGCGTAGTAACGACCTGCCGTGCCAATTGGGTTTCCTTGCTCAGCGATTTGTGACCATCTGTGGGACAACAAGTTCGATGACACAGTAAGATGCACGGAAGTACCCACACCAAACCCCCTTTCCCACAATTCAACCGGGCTTATGCCTCTGCCTTCCAGCCGGGGCGGTTGACTATCGGACTGATCACGCCTCTGGAAGCCTGTCTGGATGGGGACGTCCCCACACTTGAGCGTCATATCGAGCGTGTCAAGATGGCCGAGGCATTGGGGTTTTCTGCGCTCTGGCTTCGGGATGTGCCGTTTCACGTTCCGTCTTTCGGCGATGTCGGACAGATGCTGGACCCGTTTGTCTATCTCGGAACCCTGGCGGCGATGACCAATACCATTGGGTTGGGTATCGCCAGCACAATCCTGCCACTGCGCCACCCCGCACATGTTGCCAAGGGTGCGGCATCCGTGGACGTTCTATCGAATGGGCGCATGCTGCTTGGGGTGGCCTCTGGCGACAGGCCCGAGGAGTATCCGGCGCTGGCCATGGATTACGATACCCGCGGGGCGCGGTTCAGGGACAGCGTGGATTATATCCGCGCGACCTTTGACAGCTTTCCGAACCATGAAAGTGGACAGGGACGACTGAACGGACACATGGACATGCTGCCCAAACCGACCTCGGGCCGTGTCCCGATGTTCATCACCGGCGGCGCGCAGCAATCCCCGGTGTGGGGGGCGGAAAATGGCGATGGGTGGATCACCTATCCCCGCAAGCTAGAGGCACAAGAGCGCGCCGTGGCCGAATATCGCGACCGCGTCTCGGCTGTCTGCGATGTGAGTAAACCCGTCATTCAATCGCTTTATGTCGACGTGATGGCCAAATCCACGATGCCTGCGCGGCCCATCGCGCTTGGATACGCTGCAGGCACGGATTTCCTACGTGACCACTTGAAGGCGCTTGAGGCGATCGGCGTGAACCATGTCGCGCTGAACCTGCGTTACAACAACGCCGATATCGAACAGACGCTCGAACAGATCGCCAAGGAAATTCTGCCTGCTTTTGCATAGGAACAGCTGCCGCAGCGCCACTATGACGCCAGACAAGCTGACGTGGTTCGATTGAGAAAAAGCGTTGCGTCTCGGGCGCGAGGTTCCTTTCTATCCTGTAGAGATGAGACACGAAAAGCGGCCGTTCATCCGAAAGGTGTATGGGCTGTGTTGCGCGTTTGACCCCGTGCAAAAAGAACTTTGCACCGGGGCGCGAGCGGCGCCTTTGGGCCGGCGGATCGCGTATCTCTATGCTGGTTGTACATTTGGCGTATAGTGGCCTGACATCACCTTAAGACGGCGGCTATGGGGGACATATGACAGAACCAATGCAACACCCGTTCGGAAAGCAGGCAGCAGGCTTTGCGCTTGACCAGCTTGAGATTGGAACGTTGGCCGACGCGCTGGATCGGGCGGTGGAGACGTATGGCACCAGGCCCGCGTTGACCACGATCCTGCCCACGGGGGCAGAGACCACCGTTACCTTTGCTGAGTTGAAGGCGCAGGCGGAGGCCTTTGCCGTTTATCTGCGGGAAGAGTTGGGGCTGTCGGGCGGGGACACCGTGGCGATCATGTCGCCCAACTGCATCGGGTTTTGTGTGGCGTCGCTGGGCATCGCGAAAGCCGGGTGTATCGGTACAAATGTGAACCCGCTTTATACCCCGCACGAGTTGGAGCACCAGCTGACCCACAGCAAGGCCAAGGCGATCGTCATCATCGATCTGTTTGGCGACAAGCTGGACGAGGTTGTGGCCCGCACGGGCGTGCAGCATGTGATCACGTTGTCCGTCGCCGATTTCTTTCCAACGCTCAAGAAAACCCTGCTGAAATTCGTGCTGAAGCGCGTGCGCAAGGTGATCCCGAACATGACCACCCCCGCGACGCCGATGGCTGCCGCGCTGGCCAAGGGGCGCGGGCACATGCCGTCTGCGGATATCCCGGCCTATACGCGTGATGTCACCCGGGCTTCTCCTGCGCTGTATCAATACACCAGCGGCACCACGGGACGGAGCAAGGGGGCCGTCCTGTCCCATCAGGCGATCCTGTCCAATGCCGAACAGGGGCGCTTGATGACTGTGGGTCTGTTCCGAGACGGAGAAGAGGTCGCGCTGGTCGCTTTGCCCCTGTATCACATCACCGCGTTCAGTCTTATCTTTGTCTCTGGCATGACCGTGGGCGCGCACGGCATTCTGGCGCCCAGCCCGCGCCCGCCCTCGAACCTGAAGGTGGCGTTCGAGAAGTACAGGATCACGTGGTTCACCGGGATCAACACGCTGTTTGCGGCCCTCATGGCCGAGCCGTGGTTCGACAAGTCCCTGTTCTCGGGCATCCGGTTCTGTGGTTCCGGCGGGGCGGCACAGCAGACGGGGGTTGCACAGAAGTGGCAGGAGATGACCGGGGTCGAGATATTGCAAGGCTACGGCATGACCGAGGTGTCGGGTATTCTGACCTTCAACCCGCCGGGATCAAACCGACTTGGCATGGTGGGCGTGCCTGCACCCGGCGCGGAAGTGCGGATCGTGGATGATGAGGGCAATGATGTCCCTGCGGGGTCGCCGGGCGAGGTGATCGGGCGCAGTCCGGGCATGATGGATGGATATCTTGACAACACCGAGGCCACGGACGACGCCATTCGGGATGGCTGGTACCATTCTGGTGACATCGGGGTGATGGACGCCGACGGCTATCTGGAGATCGTGGACCGCAAGAAGGACATGATCCTTGTGTCGGGCTTCAACGTGTCCCCGAACGAGATCGAGGACGCCATCTCGACCGTGCCGGGGGTGGTGCAGGTGGGGGTCATCGGGATCAAGGATGACAAGACTGCCGAAGCGCCTGCGGCCTTTGTGGTCCGGTCGGATGACAGCGTGGGCGAAGAGGATGTCCTTGAGGCGTGCCGGACGCGGTTGACCAATTACAAGGTGCCCAAGGTGGTGCGCTTTGTGGATGACGTGCCGGTGACTTTGTCGGGCAAGGTGCTGCGGCGGCAGTTGCGCGAGGACTATGTGGTTTGAGACTGGGCCTCGCCCGGTTTGTCCCTGCGAGGACAGGTCGTTCGATGGGGTTGCGAGATTTTTAAGGGACTATGAAATACGTGGAAGATCAGTGGGTAGTCCGTCTCATGATCGGTTTTTTGGGTTTTAATGGGTTGGGTCGTGGCCTGCCTCTCGAAGCGGGGCCGGTCTCTTGATTTTGCGCTGGGTCGGCCATGTGTCCAACGGTGAATGGTGGGGAGATTGCCCACTCTATGGGCGGTGTAATGGGTGTCATTGGAGCGCCATTGGTCTGGGCGGCAATGGCGACGTGGCTTCATCCCAGACTGCTACCTTTTGCCTGTGGCTATCAACTACATTTATGTGACAGCAAATGTCGTTCGAGCGCGTGTGCTGCCGATACAAGTTCGCGACACACCCAGGTAGTACATGTCAACGCCTGTTGTGCCAAACTGATGACGCACCACTCGCCGAGATACATACGTGCTTCTGAGGTTTTGCAGCCAAAGGCGCAACTTGCAACTCAGTGCAACGCTTCTCACTTGTGACCCCAAATACCATATGTTAGGCACCCGGCAGTAGTGATCTCAACGATGGGTAGAGTGACCTAAGCGGTGTCTGTAGCAATTGCTTTCATGTTTAAGCCGGGGCATTCACTGGAATGGCAAAGCCTTGTGCTAGCGTCATCAGTGCGGAACTTTCTGAATCCCGATGTTGCGCTTTATGCTTTTATTGATCCGTCAGACGCTGACCACATGTCGCAAGAGCACGAGCATTTTTTCCAAACCCTAAGAGTAAGGCTTAGAAATCTCCCCGATCAGAGTTTCTTTGAAACACCTTACCCGCACGGAAACAAGATACTGATCTGTAATCAAGAATTTGGTGAGGATCGCGTAATTTTTCTGGACAGTGACATGCTGTTCCTGAGGGAAACGAGCTTGGATCCCGTAGTTCAAGATCCGGTTGTCTTGACGTATTCACTTGGGCAGGATTGGGGCAATTTATCTCAGTGGGAGCAGGTATACCAACTTTTTGGGGCAACTCAGGCCGATATTCCCCATATTGAGCTGAGCGAGCTACGGACAGTGCCAGCATACTACAATGCGGGCATGGTATCATTTTCCAAAGATTCCGGGTTTGGACAAGCGTGGCTGAAAGCGGCGCAAACCATCGACCGAGCGACCAATATTGAAAATAAACGACCCTGGCTTGATCAGGTGGCACTGCCCTTAACTCCGTTTGCCGGGGGACCGCAGATTTCCAAACCCACTGAACGTGGCTTTAATGTACGACCGCGCCGGGGGTATATGGAGCATGTCGTACTTGCGCACTATACGCCTAAATATTTATATTTAAGTGGCGCAAGCCGCATTGCTAACCAAGTGCTTTTCAAACAGTTAGGCGTTAACTTACAATATCTGCAATGTCAGGCCATTGTGAATGAACTGCGGATCCGACGATCCCGGCTTGACGGACGCAAGAAGCCTTTTGTTAAGATTTACGGCGAGCGGAACACTGGCACAAACCTTCTGCGAGGAGTAATTAAATCTAATTATGATGCTCGGGTTTTGAATTCCGCAAACGATTTGAATTCTGCGAAATCTCAGATATACGATGCTCTTGGAAAATTTAAGAGAAAAACAAAGAATACGGTAGTTGATATTTCCGACTCTATTATTCTACAAAATGGATTGGGCTGGGAGCATGGTGCGCCGGCTTTTGACATAATTTCACAGTCGCCTTACGTCGGCAATACACTGTTTCTTTGCATTTATAAAGACCCGTATTTCTGGCTTAAGTCTTACTTTAAGGGAGGGAATAATCCAGTCAAATTGTTTGACAGCAATAACGACTTTGGTGAATTTCTATCTCGGCCTATGGGTGTATCTGTTCGCGACAGGGTTGTGGCGCCATTTGATACCGGTCCACTGGAAATCTACCAAATGAAGATGCGTAGTTATCTTCGGCTTAGGTCAATATATGGCGATGACGTCATGTTCGTATCCTATGAGGATTTGTTGCGAAATGAGGAGAAATTCCTGGACCTCTTGTCGGCGCGGCTTCAAAAAATCGAAAATGCACCCGGGTTTCCCGAACATGCTGTCGAGTCACGGGGGCAATCGGAGCTTACCACGGAAGATTACCGTGCAAAATATAGATTAGAGAATCGTACAAGCGATCTATCAAGTGAAGAGATTGCATTTATTGAAGGCCGGCTTGATCACCAACTTTGGAGAGAAGTTAACTGGCAAAATGCTCTCTACAGCCCGAGCATGGGCGCCCGGATAAAGAGAGCGGTCCGTATATTGCTTCGAAGAAACTAATTTGTCTCTGTGCGTGGCTGCGATAACTTCCGCCCTTCAGTTTCGTTAACGGATTCGGGGCCCGTGCAGTTTAATTGTTCGCTGATTGTAGGGGGTAAATTCTGCAGTCTCGGCCGGTGTTTTGTCCGGTAGGCGTGATCACCGTGTCGCCTCTTCTACCCTTACCCCCTTGGCATTCCGGCCCAAACCGACTAACCAACTCGCGAGGGCTTCCGTGTGATTCGGCAAGCCCTCATTTCGTCCGAGACGGTGGGTGACTGGGATAGGCCAGTCATAATTCCTGCCTGAGGCGGGAACAGGCCACGTTAGGCTCAGATGCTCTGTCGAGCCTCGGGCGGCTTTGGACCCGTGTATTTCGAGGACCAAACCGCCGGAGTGATCCGGTGCAAACTGAGCCGGGGACCATCAAGGCCCCCAAATTTGGAGAAAGCTGTGGATAGAGCCCAGAAAGAGAAAGTGGTCGAGGAACTCGGCCAGATCTTTGAAAGCTCTGGCGTCGTCGTGGTTGCCCACTACGCCGGTCTGACAGTCGCCGAAATGCAGGACCTGCGCGCACGTGCCCGTGACGCGGAAGCTTCTGTTCGGGTTGCAAAAAACAGGCTCGCCAAGATCGCCCTGGATGGGAAGCCATGCGAAAGCATCGGTGATTACCTGACGGGCATGACCGTTCTGACCTTTTCCGAAGACCCCGTGGCAGCCGCCAAGGTGTCCGAGGACTTTGCCAAGGAAAACGACAAGTTCGTGATCCTTGGTGGTGCCATGGGTGAGAACGCGTTGGACCGGGCCGGTGTGACGGCTGTGTCGAAGATGCCTTCGCGCGAGGAGCTTATCAGCACCATCGCGGGCATGCTTGGCGCACCTGCATCGAACATCGCCGGGGCCATTGGCGCACCTGCAAGCAACATCGCCTCCGTTCTCTCGACCATCGAGGAAAAGGCGGCCTAAGGCATTGTCTGATTGGCGTGCGGATATCACGCGCGTTGGAACACACTGTAAACGGAAAGAGCTGATAAAATGGCTGATCTGAAGAAACTGGCAGAAGAGATCGTTGGTCTGACCCTGCTGGAAGCACAAGAACTGAAAACCATCCTCAAGGACGAGTACGGCATCGAGCCCGCCGCTGGCGGCGCAGTGATGATGGCTGGCCCTGCAGGCGACGCCGGTGGCGCAGCTGAGGAAGAGAAGTCGGAATTCGACGTCGTCCTGAAAAACGCTGGCGCTTCCAAGATCAACGTGATCAAGGAAGTACGCGGCATCACCGGTCTGGGCCTGAAAGAAGCCAAGGACCTGGTCGAAGCCGGTGGCAAGATCAAGGAAGGCTGCGGCAAAGACGAAGCCGAAGAGATCAAAGGCAAGCTGGAAGCAGCTGGCGCCGAGGTCGAACTGGCCTAAGTCCTTTAGGGACGGGGGGCCTTTGTGTATCAAGGGCGACGGGAATTCTTGCCGAATTCCACACCCCCACTTGAAAATCATGGGCTGGATGCGCATATCGCGCGTCCGGCCCGACCCGTCTTGGTAAGGGCTTTCCTGAAAAGTCTTTTCCAAGATGCGGTTTGCAAGGTCGGGAGGCTGCCGGTGGGACGGCGGCCATGAATTGACCTGAAACCCATCGTCTCACGGGTGCAGCGTGCCGGAGCCCGACGGCATTGCAGTGTCCAGAGAAACGCTGAAAGGTGACTTAAGTATGGCGCAAACGTTCCTTGGCCAGAAACGTCTTCGTAAATATTATGGCAAAATCCGCGAAGTGCTGGATATGCCCAACCTCATCGAGGTTCAAAAATCCTCGTATGACCTGTTCCTGAATTCCGGTGATGAGCCCACGCCCATGGACGGCGAAGGCATCATGGGTGTGTTCCAGTCGGTGTTTCCGATCAAGGACTTCAACGAAACCTCTGTGTTGGAATACGTCAAGTACGAGCTGGAAAAGCCGAAATACGACGTTGAGGAATGCCAGCAGCGCGACATGACCTACAGCGCGCCGCTGAAGGTTACCTTGCGTCTGATCGTATTTGATATCGACGAGGACACGGGCGCGAAGTCCGTCAAGGACATCAAGGAACAGGACGTGTTCATGGGCGACATGCCCCTGATGACCCCGAACGGGACGTTCATCGTGAACGGCACCGAGCGTGTGATCGTGTCCCAGATGCACCGATCGCCCGGTGTGTTCTTTGATCACGACAAGGGCAAGACCCATTCATCCGGTAAACTGCTGTTCGCCTGCCGCATCATTCCCTATCGCGGCAGCTGGCTGGACTTCGAGTTCGACGCCAAGGACATCGTGTTTGCCCGGATCGACCGTCGCCGCAAATTGCCGGTGACCACGCTCCTGTACGCTCTTGGCCTGGACCAGGAAGCGATCATGGACGCCTACTACAACACCGTCAGCTACAAGCTGAAGAAGAACAAGGGCTGGGTCACACCGTTCTTCCCCGAGCGCGTGCGCGGTACCCGTCCCACGTATGATCTGGTCGATGCCAAAACCGGCGAAGTGATTGCTGAAGCGGGCAAAAAAGTCACCCCGCGCGCCGTCAAGAAATTGATGGACGAGGGCAACGTCACCGAGCTGATGGTCCCTTATGAGCATATCGTTGGAAAATTCGTCGCCAAGGACATCATCAATGAAGAAAACGGCGCGATCTATGTTGAAGCCGGTGATGAGCTGACCCTGGAATACGACAAGGACGGTGATCTGATCGGCGGCACGGTCAAGGAACTGGTGGATGCGGGTATCACCGACATTCCGGTTCTGGACATCGATAACGTCAATGTCGGCCCATACATGCGCAACACCATGGCCACCGACAAGAACATGAACCGCGAAACTGCGCTCATGGACATCTACCGCGTCATGCGTCCGGGCGAGCCGCCCACCGTTGATGCGGCAAGCGCCCTGTTTGACACGCTGTTCTTTGATAGCGAGCGCTATGACCTCAGCGCCGTTGGCCGGGTCAAGATGAACATGCGTCTGGCCCTGGACGCCGAAGACACGCAGCGCACCCTGCGCCGCGAAGATATCGTGTCCTGCATCAAGGCGTTGGTCGAACTGCGTGACGGCAAGGGCGACGTGGACGATATCGACCACCTCGGCAACCGTCGTGTCCGCTCTGTCGGCGAGCTGATGGAGAACCAGTACCGTGTTGGTCTGCTGCGTATGGAGCGTGCGATCAAGGAGCGCATGTCGTCGGTGGAAATTGACACGGTCATGCCGCAGGACCTGATCAACGCGAAACCTGCAGCCGCCGCTGTGCGCGAGTTCTTTGGCTCGTCGCAGCTGTCGCAGTTTATGGACCAAACCAACCCGCTGTCCGAAGTGACGCACAAACGCCGCCTGTCGGCGCTTGGGCCGGGTGGTCTGACCCGTGAGCGCGCTGGCTTTGAGGTGCGCGACGTACACCCGACCCACTATGGTCGGATGTGTCCGATTGAAACGCCGGAAGGGCCGAATATCGGTCTGATCAACTCGCTGGCGACCTTCGCCCGCGTGAACAAGTACGGCTTCATCGAAACACCCTACCGCGTGGTGAACGAAGGTCAGGTGACGGACGAAGTGCACTACATGTCCGCGACCGAAGAAATGCGGCACACCGTAGCTCAGGCGAACGCCTCGCTGGATGCCGAAGGGCGCTTCAACAACGAGATGGTGAACACCCGTCAATCCGGTGACTACACGCTGGCGCCCGTGGATCAGGTTGACCTGATCGACGTGTCGCCGAAGCAGTTGGTGTCGGTCGCGGCTTCGTTGATCCCGTTCCTTGAAAATGACGACGCCAACCGCGCCCTGATGGGGTCGAACATGCAACGTCAGGCGGTTCCGCTTCTGCAAGCCGAGGCGCCGCTCGTTGGCACCGGCATCGAGGAAGTTGTGGCGCGCGATTCTGGTGCGGCCATCATGGCGAAACGTGCCGGTATCATCGACCAGGTGGATGCCACCCGGATCGTGATCCGTGCCACGCATGACCTCGAGCTGGGCGACGCGGGTGTGGACATCTACCGCATGCGCAAGTTCCAGCGTTCGAACCAGAACACCTGCATAAACCAGCGTCCGCTGGTGAAGGTGGGTGACACGGTTCAGAAGGGCGAAGTGATTGCCGATGGTCCGTCCACCGATATGGGTGAACTGGCGCTGGGCAAGAACGTGGTTGTCGCGTTCATGCCGTGGAACGGCTATAACTACGAAGACTCGATCCTGATCTCGGAACGTGTGTCGCGCGATGACGTCTTTACCTCGATCCACATCGAGGAATTCGAAGTCGCCGCCCGTGACACCAAGCTGGGGCCGGAAGAGATCACCCGCGATATCCCGAACGTCGGTGAGGAAGCCCTGCGCAACCTCGACGAAGCGGGCATCGTTTATATCGGTGCGGACGTTGAGCCGGGCGATATCCTGGTGGGCAAGATCACTCCGAAGGGCGAAAGCCCGATGACGCCGGAAGAGAAGCTTCTGCGCGCCATCTTTGGTGAGAAAGCCTCGGACGTGCGCGACACGTCGCTGCGTGTGAAGCCCGGTGATTTCGGCACGGTCGTTGAGGTGCGCGTCTTTAACCGCCACGGTGTGGAAAAAGACGAACGTGCCTTGCAGATCGAGCGTGAGGAAGTTGAACGCCTTGCCCGTGACCGCGACGACGAGCTGACCATTCTGGACCGCAACATCTATGCCCGTCTGGGCGACATGCTGTTGGGCAAAGAGATCGCCAAGGGGCCGAAAGGCGTCAAGGCAGGCTCGAACGTTGATGCGGATCTGCTGGAAGCTTTCCCACGGTCCGTATGGTGGCAGATTGCCCTGAAGGACGAGCAATCGGCGCAAGTGGTCGAGGCCCTGAACGAGCAATACGAGGCGCAGAAGCGTGCCCTGGATGCCCGTTTTGAAGACAAGGTCGAGAAGGTGCGCCGTGGTGACGATCTGCCCCCGGGCGTGATGAAGATGGTCAAGGTGTTCGTGGCGGTGAAGCGCAAGCTGCAACCGGGCGACAAGATGGCCGGTCGTCACGGCAACAAGGGTGTGATTTCGAAAGTGGTGCCGATGGAGGACATGCCGTTCCTCGCGGATGGTACGCCGGTTGATTTCTGTCTGAACCCGCTGGGTGTTCCGTCGCGTATGAACGTCGGTCAGATCCTTGAGACACACATGGGCTGGGCCGCACGCGGTCTGGGTGTGAACGTGGACGAGGCGCTGCAAGAGTACCGTCGTTCGGGTGATCTGACGCCGGTGCGTGAAGCGATGCAACTCGCCTATGGTGGTGATGTCTACGAAGAGGGCATCTCGGGCATGGACGAAGAGCGGATGGTCGAAGCCGCTGGCAACGTCACACGCGGTGTTCCGATCGCCACGCCCGTCTTTGACGGTGCGAAAGAGGCGGACGTGAACGACGCTCTGGAGCGTGCGGGCTTCTCGACGTCGGGTCAGTCGGTACTGTTCGACGGTCGTACAGGCGAGCAATTTGCCCGCCCTGTGACCGTGGGCATCAAATACCTGCTGAAGCTGCACCACCTTGTGGACGACAAGATCCACGCCCGTTCGACTGGTCCGTACTCGCTTGTTACGCAGCAGCCGCTGGGTGGTAAGGCACAGTTCGGTGGTCAGCGCTTTGGTGAGATGGAGGTCTGGGCTCTGGAAGCTTACGGCGCCGCCTACACCCTGCAAGAGATGCTGACGGTGAAGTCGGATGACGTGGCAGGCCGGACCAAGGTCTATGAAAGCATCGTCAAGGGCGAGGACAACTTCGAAGCCGGCGTGCCGGAATCGTTCAACGTTCTGGTCAAGGAGGTCCGCGGTCTGGGCCTCAACATGGAACTCCTGGATGCGGAGGAAGATGAATAGCGGCGCAATCGTAAGGCGGGGTTAACCCCGCCCTACAGCTCCAATCTTCCCTCCGCTCCCCTTTCAAGGATTTGAAAATGAACCAGGAACTGACAAACAACCCGTTCAACCCGTTGACGCCGCCCAAGGTCTTTGACGAGATCAAGGTGAGCTTGGCGTCGCCCGAACGCATCCTCTCGTGGTCATTTGGCGAGATCAAGAAGCCCGAGACCATCAACTACCGCACGTTCAAACCCGAGCGTGACGGCCTGTTCTGTGCACGTATCTTTGGCCCGATCAAAGATTACGAATGCCTGTGCGGCAAATACAAGCGCATGAAATATCGCGGCGTTGTCTGCGAGAAATGCGGTGTGGAAGTCACGCTGCAAAAGGTCCGCCGCGAGCGCATGGGCCACATCGAACTGGCGGCCCCGGTCGCGCATATCTGGTTCCTGAAATCGCTGCCGTCCCGCATTGGTCTGATGCTGGACATGACGCTGCGCGATCTGGAGCGTGTGCTGTACTTCGAAAACTACGTGGTGACCGAGCCGGGTCTGACCGACCTGTCCTACGGCCAGATGTTGTCGGAAGAAGAGTTCATGGACGCGCAGGACGCGTTCGGTATGGACGCCTTCACCGCGAATATCGGTGCCGAAGCGATCCGCGAGATGCTGTCCCAGATCGACCTTGAGCAAGAGGCCGAGACCCTGCGCGCCGATCTGAAAGAGGCGACAGGTGAGCTGAAGCCCAAGAAGATCATCAAGCGTCTGAAAGTGGTGGAGTCGTTCCTCGAGTCCGGCAACCGCCCGGAGTGGATGGTTCTGACCGTGATCCCCGTGATCCCGCCGGAACTGCGCCCTCTGGTGCCGCTGGATGGGGGTCGTTTCGCGACGTCCGACCTGAACGATCTGTATCGCCGGGTCATCAACCGGAACAACCGTCTGAAGCGTCTGATCGAACTGCGCGCGCCTGACATTATCGTGCGCAACGAAAAGCGGATGTTGCAGGAATCTGTCGATGCGCTCTTCGACAACGGCCGTCGTGGCCGTGTCATCACGGGTGCCAACAAGCGCCCGCTGAAATCGCTGTCGGACATGCTGAAAGGTAAGCAGGGTCGTTTCCGTCAGAACCTTTTGGGTAAGCGGGTCGACTTCTCGGGCCGTTCGGTCATCGTGACCGGGCCAGAACTGAAGCTGCATCAATGTGGTCTTCCGAAGAAGATGGCGCTCGAACTGTTCAAGCCGTTCATCTATTCGCGGCTTGAGGCGAAGGGGCTGTCGTCCACGGTTAAGCAAGCCAAGAAACTGGTCGAGAAAGAGCGTCCCGAAGTTTGGGATATCCTTGACGAGGTGATCCGCGAACACCCTGTCATGCTGAACCGTGCGCCCACGCTGCACCGTCTTGGCATTCAGGCGTTCGAGCCCGTGCTGATCGAAGGCAAAGCCATCCAGCTGCACCCGCTCGTTTGTTCGGCTTTTAACGCCGACTTCGACGGTGACCAGATGGCTGTGCACGTCCCGCTGAGCCTTGAGGCGCAGTTGGAAGCACGCGTTCTGATGATGTCCACGAACAACGTTCTGTCGCCTGCAAACGGTGCGCCGATCATTGTTCCTTCGCAGGATATGATCCTGGGTCTCTATTATGTGACCCTGGAACGCGAAGGCATGAAGGGCGAAGGCATGGTCTTTGGTTCGATCGAGGAAGTGCAACACGCCCTCGACGCTGGTGTTGTGCACCTGCACTCCAAGATCACCGCTCGTATTCCGCAAATCAATCCCGAAGGGCTTGAGGTGATGGAACGGTTCGAAACGACTCCCGGTCGTGTCCTGTTGGGTGCGCTTCTGCCGCTCAACAACAAGGCACCGTTTGCACTGGTGAACCGTCTTCTGCGGAAGAAGGAAGTGCAGCAGGTGATCGACACGGTGTATCGCTATTGTGGTCAGAAAGAGTCGGTCATCTTCTGTGACCAGATCATGACCATGGGCTTCCGTCACGCGTTCAAGGCGGGCATCTCGTTCGGCAAGGACGACATGCTGATCCCCGACACCAAGTGGTCCATCGTGGACGAAACGCGTGAGCAGGTGAAGGACTTTGAACAGCAGTACATGGATGGCCTGATCACTCAGGGCGAGAAGTACAACAAGGTGGTCGATGCCTGGTCGAAATGTAACGACAAGGTCACCGATGCCATGATGGGCTCCATCTCGGCCGAGAAGACGGATGAGAGCGGCGCTGAAATGGAACCGAACTCGGTCTACATGATGGCGCACTCCGGTGCCCGTGGCTCGGTCACGCAGATGAAGCAGTTGGGCGGGATGCGCGGCCTGATGGCGAAGCCGAACGGCGACATCATCGAGACGCCGATCATCTCGAACTTCAAGGAAGGTCTGACCGTTCTTGAATACTTCAACTCGACCCACGGCGCGCGGAAAGGTCTGTCGGACACCGCCTTGAAGACGGCGAACTCGGGTTACCTGACCCGTCGTCTGGTGGACGTGGCGCAGGACTGCATCGTGCGTGACAACGATTGCGGCACCGAAAACGCCATCACAGCCGAAGCGGCTGTGAATGACGGTGAGGTGGTTGCATCGCTGGCCGAGCGTGTGTTGGGCCGTGTGGCTGCGGATGACGTTCTCAAGCCGGGCACCGATGAGGTTATTCTTGCTGCGGGCACTCTGATCGACGAGCGCATGTCAGACATGATCGAAGAGATGGGCGTGCAATCCATGCGCATCCGGTCGCCGCTGACCTGTGAGGCAGAAGAGGGCGTTTGCGCCACGTGCTACGGTCGTGACCTCGCACGCGGGACCAAGGTGAATACTGGCGAAGCGGTTGGCATCATTGCTGCCCAATCCATCGGTGAACCTGGTACACAGTTGACGATGCGGACCTTCCACATCGGCGGTGTTGCCCAAGGTGGTCAGCAGTCGTTCCTGGAAGCAAGCCAAGAGGGCAAGATCGTCTTTGAGAACCCCCAGACCCTGACCAATGCCGCAGGGCAGGTTATGGTCATGGGCCGGAACATGAAGATGGTGATCCAGGACGAGAATGGCGACGAGCGCGCGAACCACAAGCTGGGCTACGGCACGACATTGTTCGTGACCGATGGTCAGGATGTGAAACGCGGCGACAAGCTGTTTGAGTGGGACCCCTACACGCTGCCTATCATCGCGGAAAAGGCCGGTACAGCCAAGTATGTCGATCTTGTCAGCGGCCTTGCCGTGCGCGACGAGACCGATGAGGCGACCGGCATGACCCAGAAGATCGTGATCGACTGGCGGACCGCACCCAAGGGCAACGAGCTGAAACCGGAAATCATCCTGGTGGGTGAAGATGGGGAACCCGTGCGCAACGATGCGGGCAACCCGATCACTTACGCCATGTCCGTGGACGCGGTTCTGTCGGTGGAAGACGGTCAGGAGGTCGCCGCCGGTGACGTCGTGGCCCGCATTCCACGTGAAGGTGCCAAGACCAAGGACATTACCGGTGGTCTGCCACGTGTGGCTGAACTGTTCGAAGCCCGTCGTCCCAAGGACCACGCGATCATCGCGGAAATCGATGGTTATGTGCGCTTTGGCAAGGACTACAAGAACAAGCGCCGCATTGCGATTGAGCCCAGTGACGAGACCATGGAGAAGGTCGAGTACATGGTGCCCAAGGGCAAGCACATCCCGGTGGCCGAGGGCGACTTCATCCAGAAGGGTGACTACATCATGGACGGCAACCCCGCCCCCCATGACATCCTTGCCATCATGGGCGTCGAGGCTTTGGCCGACTACATGATCAACGAGGTGCAGGAGGTCTATCGTCTGCAGGGCGTGAAGATCAACGACAAGCACATTGAGGTCATCGTGCGTCAGATGCTCCAGAAATGGGAGATTGAGGACTCGGGCGACACCACGCTGCTGAAAGGCGAGCACGTGGACAAGCAGGAGTTCGACGCCGCGAACGAAAAAGCGCTGTCGAAAGGCGGCCGTCCGGCTCAGGGTGGTCCGATCCTCTTGGGCATCACCAAGGCGTCGCTGCAGACACGGTCGTTTATCTCGGCTGCGTCCTTCCAGGAAACGACCCGCGTGCTGACCGAGGCGTCTGTGCAGGGCAAGAAGGACAAGCTGGTTGGTCTGAAAGAGAACGTGATCGTGGGCCGTCTGATCCCTGCCGGGACAGGTGGTGCGACGCAAGCTGTGCGCAAGATCGCATCGGATCGCGATAACGTCGTCATCGAAGCCCGCCGGGAAGAAGCGGAAGCGGCCGCTGCCTTGGCGGCCCCGAGCGCCGACGATGTGGTGGGTGGCGATGTGTTCGATACGGTCATCGACCACTCGGAAGACAGCCGCGACTGACCCGGTTCTCTGAATTGAAAATCGAAACCCCCGCTGGAAACGGCGGGGGTTTTCTTTTTGAACCGGATTGCAATTAACATTGGTTCAGAGACATGGAATGTATTGTCAGTCTGACGGGCAGAGCCCCCACCCGAGCGATCGGGTCAATCACAGAGTTTTGCAAACAAGGCTTTCAATTTTGCTTCGTGATACTCGCCAGCGGCCGTGCTGTCGTAAACGATCCCGCCGCCGACATTCAGGGTGACTTGGCCCGATGGCTCGCAGATCAGAGTGCGTATGGCCACGTTGAACTCCATCGTGCCGTCCGGTGCGATCCACCCGATGGTTCCGCAATAACTTCCTCGCGGGGTTGTTTCCACATTTGCAAGGATATCCATCGCGCGGATTTTTGGAGCGCCTGTGATGGAACCGCAGGGAAAGAGCGCCGTGAAAATGTCCATAAGACTGCGGTTGGGCAGTATCTGAGAAACCACCTCTGATATCATCTGGTGAACCGTTGTGTAACTTTCGATTTCGAATAGCTTGGGCACTGATACGCTTCCGACCTCGGAAATGCGACTCAGGTCATTCCTCAGGAGATCCGTGATCATCAGGTTCTCGGCCCGATCCTTTTCCGAATGTGCCAGACAGTGCTTTAAATCCTCATCTTCTGTCTGCATCGGGCTGCGGCGAATGGTTCCCTTCATAGGGCGGGTTCGCAATTCGCCCATTTGTGAAAGCGAAAAAAAGAGCTCTGGTGAACGGGACAGTAGCTTTGCGCCACCCAAATCAACCAATGCGCCATAAGGAACGGGTTGTTTGCGTTTCAGCGCCTCGTAGAGGCTGTGGGGGCAACCCTCAAGCACGGCAGACATGGGAAACGTCAGATTGGCCTGATAGATGTCTCCGCTTTTAAGATAGTTGTGCACAGTGCCAAATGCTCGCCGATATGTGTCAAAACTCCAAGCGGGCGTGAAAGGCCCAAGATTGACCTCAGCTGTTGGGGTTGTTCTTGGGGGGGTGTCTGGTCCGTCGAAAATGCCGAATTGCATTAACGGCTGACTGCGGATTGCAGGTGTTCTGGAGGAGATTTTGGGTATCAGCGTGTATCCCAATTCGTAGGATGCGCAGCCCGCAATCCATTTTCCTTCACTGCGCGCCGCTTCCAGTTTGTCAAAACTGACCTCGATGTCCCGTGGGTGCCAAGCTTCGACAATGTCAATCGGTTCTCGGAACAGTGAGCCTGTCCGAAGCGGTCCTGTATCGAACAGGACCGACCCGCCTGCGGCACGCTCTGTCATTCAAAAGTCCGCGGCGAGGCGCAGTTCTCGAAGAGGTCTGACTACCTCGATGCATTTTTGGTAGATCGGATGAGCGCGGTAGGCCTCCAGCGCGGCGGCATCCTCAAATTCTGCATATACAATAACGTCAACTTCGTTGGAGTAGTGGTCCTCATTCCGGTTCCGGGACACTTCGAAATGGCTGACAGTCGGTATTTTGGCCAGCATTGACAGGCCATTGATCATCGGTTCGATGTTGTCCGGGTGCTTGCTGCTAAACAAGACGACATGACGGATTGGTCGACGGTTTGACACTTGTTCGCTCACGCAAAGACCCTTTTCAAAGCAATGAATAAGAGGTGTTTGGCCGAATGAGATTTGGATTCGGCTGTCACTTTGGATCAAGGTCTGAAGAATAGTTTGCGTCGCAGCAAGGGGTCAAATTGGCCCGCCCTTGGGCAAAGAAAAACCCGGCGCGAAGTGCACTCGCGCCGGGTCTTTTTCACAGTGCGCAGCTTAGTTGATCCAGCTGTTCACGATGTCCATGTTTTCTGCCACCCATTCTTCGGCGACGTCCTGCGGGTCCATTTCGTCACGACCGATTTTCAGGATCCAGCCGTTCACGACCGCAGGGTCCAGTTGAATCTGGCTCAGGAACTTGGCCGCAGGCGGGTTCCGTTCTTCCAATGACTTGGAGTAGCTGACGAAGATCGATGCATCCGGAGTCTTGCAGCCCGCTTCGGACACTTCCAGCCAGTCTTCGCCATCCAGTTGCAGGTTCATGCAGCCTTCGCTGTGCTCGGGTTCGGCCAAGGGCGCGATGTCATAGGCGGCGTGGATCCATTCTGGTGTCCAGTAGTAGAACAGGATCGGCTTCTGGTTGCCGTAGGACGATTTCAGTTGAGCCTTGAAGGTCGCGTCCGAAATGATCTCGGGTTCCCATAGTTCGGTCAGGCCATAGGACTTCATCTTGACCTGCCAGATTTTCGTGGATTTCCACGACGCGTCACCGGCCCAGTATTCGCCTTTGCCGTTGCCGTCTTTGTCAAACATTGCGGCCACGGCTGGATCTTTCAGATCCTCGAACGAGCTGATTTGATCGGACATGTAGGCAGGCACATACATCTGCTGGGTGCCGGCATAGGGCTGGTTGTGCGCCACTGTGCCCGCGTCTTCGATGTATTTGTCCCATGGACCCTGCTGGTTCGGCATCCACATATCCGTCCAGACGTCGGCCGAGCCGTCGCCCTTGTCCATGCCCGCACCGATGATGGCCTGGTCGGACAGACCCTCGACGATTTCTGCTTCGGAGTTCAGCGGCCCTTCGATCACGGTCTTGATGACATGCGCGATGGCTTTCGCACCGGTCCAGTTGAGGTCCGAGATCGCCACCTTCTCCTGCGCGGACGCGCTGACGGCGGCAATTGAAAGTGCACCTGCAGCGGTGAGCGTTGTCATGAGTTTCATTTGTGTCTCCCTTTTTGAACTCATTCTTGGTTAGTTTTTCATTGTGTTGGCTCTCTGAACGACGCGGTCGATCATCATCGCCAGAAGCGCGATGCCGATCCCGGCCAGAATGCCTGCACCTGTTCGGGTGTTTGCGAGGGCTTCGGTCACAATGAAGCCCATGCCACCCGCGCCGATCAGTGCCGCAACCACGACCATGGAAAGCGCCATCATCACGACCTGGTTCACCCCGGCCATGATGGAGGGCAGCGCCTGTGGCAGTTCCACCTTCATCAGCAACTGCCGCGGGTTTGCACCAAACGCGAGTGCCGCTTCCTTGGTGTTCTCGGGCACGTGCCTGATCCCCAGCGCAGTTAGGCGCACCATGGGTGGCATCGCAAAGATCACCGTGGCAAGGATGCCTGGCGGTTTACCAATCGAGAAGAAGGCGACGGCAGGCAGTAGATACACGAAGGACGGGATCGTCTGCATGATATCCAGGATTGGTGTGATGATCGCCTGTCCCCTGGTGGATTTGCCCACCCAGATGCCCAAGGGTAATCCGAACACCACACAGATGATCGACGCGGCAACCACCAGGCTCATGGTGTCCATCGCCGTCTGCCAGAAACCAAAGAGGGCGAGATACCCCAGGGACGCGGCGACGAATATGGTTATTCGGGCCCCTGCCATGGAGTAACTGATTGCCAGAATTGCCCCCATCGCAATGATCCACGGGGTGCCGACAAAAACCGCCGTGATGGCCGACAGCATCGATCGAAGGAAGGTGGTGATCCCGTCGAAGAAGAAGCCGTAGAAGGCGGTCAGGTAGCCGATCCCGTCATCGATTAGTTGGGCGGTGTACTTGTTCAGGTTGACCGGGGGCAAGCCTTCACGCGGAGCCTCGCGCCGGACAAAACGGTTGCCATCATCGTCGCGTGGATAGGTCACCTCGTCGCGCCGGTTGAGCCAGACGATCGTGGGGAATTCACCAATCACGAGGCAGTCGAACTGGTCCTTGAACGCGACTTCTTCTCCTTCGGCCAGTGCACGCGTTTGCTTGATGCAGGTGCGTTCCTCGGGTGGGAATTGCGAGGCACGGTAGAGCATCAGCGGGGCAATCATGGCAACGATAACCGCCGCCCAGACCAGCCGTTTCATGTCCCAACCTGACGGTTTGTTGTGGTCCACGCGCCAGACATTGTATTGTCGGAAGTAGATACGGTCAGCCAACCAGCCGAACACAAGTCGGCCGAGGATGAAGATGATCACGGCGGCCCACAGGCTGGACATCGTCCAATCCTCGTAACGCACCACAAGGAAGTCCTTGCCGTCGATCACAGCCTGTTCCGCGGCACGCGAGAATTTCCAGACCTGCATCAGGTACACTGCAGCCACCAGATCGATCAGGAATCCGATCCAGAACAACACCTTGTTCGCGCGTATCGCGGCCCACGGAAAGCCTGCGATGACCGCCATCCAGTTGATGTGGCTGGTGGGCAGTTTGGCCTTTTGGATCGCCAGGAACGTCTGGGCGAAGTAGCCGCCTGACTTATCAGCAAAATCGGCAAAGGGTTTGGTTTCGTCATTGGCTGCCGCCGCCGCGCCGCCGAACTCATCGGGTGTGATGTCGGTCATCTTATGCCTCCCCCTGAACGCCGTGCAGGATTGCATCTTTGGACACGACGCCCACGACGTTGCCGTCGTCCTTGATCAGGATCGGATGATCCTGGTCCACGCTAAGCGCGATCAGCTTATCGAGGTCGTCATCGGGTTGCGCCACCGGCGCGTCAGCCTGTTTCACGGCGCCGCGCCGCGCCTCGTAGGCTTCGAGCGGCTCCATTACCGTGTGGGCGTAGAGCAGCTTGAGCTTGGAAATCCCGGCCACAAAGTCGGCCACATAGGCGTCGGCCGGGTTGGTCACGATGTCCTCGGGTGTACCGGTCTGCACGATCTCTCCGTCCTTCATGATGGCGATGCGGCTGCCCATACGGATCGCCTCGTCCAGATCGTGTGTGATGAAGAGCGTCGTTTTTTTCATCGTCTTCGACAGTTCAAGGAATTCGTCCTGCAAGCCGCGCCGGATCAGCGGGTCGAGGGCGGAAAATGGTTCGTCCATCAGCAGGATGTCCGGGTCTGCGGCCATGGCGCGGGCGAGGCCCACGCGTTGCTGCATTCCGCCCGACAATTCGTTGGGGAATCTGTCGCCGTAGCCTTGCAGGCTGACGAGGTCGATCACCCGGTCGGCCACCTGTGCCCGTGTGTAGGCATCGATATTGCGCAGCTCCAGAGAGAAGGCGACGTTGTCGCGTACCGTGCGGTGCGGTAGCAATGCCATGTTCTGGAACACCATGCCGATCTTGTCGGCGCGCATGGCCCGCAGCTCTTCGGCGTTCAGCTTGCCGACATTCGCGCCGTTGATCAGGATATCGCCCCCTGTGGGTTCGATCAGCCGGTTGATGTGTCGCACGAGGGTGGATTTGCCCGATCCCGACAGTCCCATGATGCAGAAAATCTCGCCTTCTTCGACCGATATGGAGACATCCTTGACCCCCACAACCGCGCCGAACTGCTCCAGCACTTCGGCCTTGGACAGGTTGTCCCGGCGGACGGTTTCCATGGCCTCGCCGGCACGATCGCCAAAGATTTTCCAGACGTTGCGGGTGACGACCACCCCTTCTTCTGTGTTTTCAGTCACGCGCGTGCTTTCTCTCGTTTCGGGTCCAGGAAGGGCAGGTCGACAAGCGTTGCGCCGAGGCGCTTCATATGTCCGTCCAGTTTGCCCACTTCCAGTTCTGTGCCGGCGGTGGCGTTTTCGATGGCGACACGTGCCATGCCGATTGCATGGCCAAGCGCGGGGGAGTTGCAGGCACTGGTGACCACCCCAACCTGTTCACGGCCGACAAAGATGCCATCACCATGGCTTGGAGCTTCGTTGCCGGCCATGTGCAGCCCCACCAGTTTGCGCCGCGGTGCCGTGCTGTTGCGTTCCAGCGCGGCCCGTCCAATGAAGTCGGGCTTTGCCAAATCAACGGCGAACCCCAACCCGGATTCGAACGCATCGGTGTCGGGACCAAATTCAGCGCCCGAGATCATCAAACCCGCCTCGATCCGCAGCATTTCGAGTGCGTCGCTGCCCATGGGGACCAGCCCATGCGGAGCGCCCGCCTTGATCAATGCATCCCAGATGGCAACGGCGTCAGCGCTGTCACAGAAAATCTCGTATCCCAGCTCGCCCGTGAAACCAGTGCGGCACAGCATGAACATGGGCCCGTCCCGGTCGTGCAAACGTGCGACGGTAAAGCCGAACCATTTGAGGTTGTCGAGCGTCGGTCGGGACGGCTGTGTGAAGACGATTTGGCGCAGGATGTCCCACGATCCTGGTCCTTGCAGCGCAAGGTTCTGCATCTTGCTGCCGTGGCTCAGGACGCGAGCATTAAGCCCGTGGGCCTCTGCCTGTTCGCGCAAATGCAGACCCGAGTTGTCCGACCCACAGCACCAGCGAAATGCGGTGTCTTCCAGCCGAAACAATGTCCCGTCATCCAGCACGGAGCCCCGTTGATCACACATCAGCGCATAGAGCCCGCGATGGGCCGACAGCTTGGCCACGTTTCGAGTCATGCAGCGCTGTAGCAGCTCTTCCGCATCTGGGCCGATGATGTCGAACTTCCTGAGCCCGGACATGTCCTGCAGCGTCGCCGCGCCCTTGCACGCCCAATATTCGGCGATGGACCCCGTGGCATCGTATTGTGTGGGCACCCAGAGATGCCGGGCGACGTGGTAGCTGCTTGTCAGCTTGGAAATGCGCGGGTGAAAGGCGGAATGGGTCGTCATCTGCGCGGCGTCCTCGGGGTTTGATCGCCACGACACCGCGTGTTGGATATTGCTGCCTTCTTCGTAAATACGCACATGAATATCCGTTGGGTTCCAGCCGTTGATGGGATCCACATCGTCGGGACAGGCAGTGGAAACGCAGACCAGATCGGTCAGTGCCTGCATGGCCACGTAGTCCCCCGGGCGCGACCATGCCTCGTCCGTAGCGATGTGATGGTCTTGCCAGTTGATCCAAGAGTTGAAAAAGAAGTTGATCGCAGGCCAGGCGCGCCGCGATTGAATGCCGTAGGGGTCAAATGCTCCGCTTATGTTGTCGGAACAGTTGATATGGCCGGGAAATCCGCGTTCTTCATAGCCACGCGCCGTGCAGGCAAGCGCAAAGGTATCGTGTCGTCCGACGGTATCCTGGCGCACCGCCAGCAACGGTTTCATGTCCTGATCAAAGAACTTGTCGTGCAGGCCAGGCAAGGGGTAGGCGCCGCGCGCCATTGTGCGGGAAACGGCGCTGTCGATGTATCGCTCGGTGCCTTGGTCCAGCGCGTCGCTGCGCATCGCCATGAAATCCGAGCATTGCTGCCCTTCCACGTCGATGATCTGGACGAATTGTCCTTTCTTCAGGGTATACGCATGCGCCGTGCCGCGGCTGACCCGCCATTCATCCACGATCCGGCCCATAGGGTCCGGCAGCGATGCTTCGATGATCTTGCCTGCGGGTGGTTGGATGGACAGGGCGACCTGCCCACCACCCCCAACGCTCAGATAGTTCTCGGACATTGGTAGAATGCAGAACAAGTCCACATCCTTGGTCACCTTTGCGATGTGGGTGTCGCCCGCCATATCCGATGCGGAGAAGATGCGCAGGCCGCGTCCGCGGCTCAAGTCGCTGTCGCGGCTGCGCGCGATGGACTGCATTTGCATTGTGTCGAAACCGTCATCTGGCAGCGCGTGGTCGGCGGTGCCAACTTGCGCGAATGCGGCGAGATCGAAGTCGCGCGCGGTATCCGCTAGTGCCGTCAGCCAAACATCGCAGCCGCCGTCGACATTTGTGATCGATACAACCGATCCCGCCCGCACCCGCACGCGTTCCATTTCGCCATAGCTGATGTCGCGGCGCAGGGTCGTCGCATCTTTCAAACCCTGATACCGCGCACGAACAGGCGTGTAGGTATCGCTTTTTCGCAACACGTGGTTTTCCCCGTTTGGTTCAAGCGTCAATTGATTGGTGCGCTGTGTAACCGGTTACATTTGAACACTTGCGAATCGGTTTGGTCAGGCATCTGGTGGGTGGAGGAGGGATTGTCGTGAGCAGGCTTGGGGCAAGCATACGGGATGTGGCACGGGAAACGGGGCTGTCGACTGCCACGATCTCGCGCGTTGTAAATGGCGGTACAAGGGTCAGCGAAGAGACCCGGAAGCGGGTGCTTGATGCCTGTGCTCGCCTTGATTACTTGCCCAATCCGGCTGCCCGAGCCCTGTCGACACGCAGATCCAAAGTGGTGGCGGCCATCATCCCGACAATTGAGCATTCTGTCTTTGCCAAGTTCATCGCAGCCATTGAGCGGACGCTTGGCCTACGTGGCTATTCCTTGGTTCTTGCGATCTCCAACTCAGATGAAGCCGAGGAACTGGCGGCGGCTCGCAAACTACTGGGGATGGGCGCCGATGCGTTCATACTCAGCGGTCAGACGCATTCCGGAGCGCTTTTGAACATGTTGGCCAAGCGACAGGTGCCGTACGCCCATACGTCAGTCTGGGATCCGGACAGCACCTGTCCCACGGTGGGATATGACAATGCCGGGCTTGCAAAGGAAGCTGTGAAGCATTTGCATTCCCACGGGCACAGGAACGTGGCGATCGTGCATGGTCCGTTGGTTGAAAGTGACAGGACACAGGCCCGCTGCGATGGTGCCAGATCATTGCATGGCCTGTTCGATACGTTGGATTTCTTTGAAACACCGCTCAGCGTGGCGGGCGGCAAGGCGTGCGTTGGTCGCACGCTGGCGGACGGAGGGGGCTATTCGGCGTATTTATGTTTTTCAGATGTGCTGGCTCTGGGCGCTTACTTTGCTTGCGCAGATGCAGGTAAGCGTATCCCGCAAGACGTGTCTGTAATGGGGTTTGACAACCTTGATTGGGCGGCCGAAGTGGTGCCCCCGCTAACAACTATAGACCTGCCCGCATTTGGCATGGGTGAGGCGGTTGGTGCTCAAATCGTAGAATGCCTTGAAACCAACGCACCGCTGCAAAGCCAATTGCTGCCTGCGCGGATTATCCAGCGTGGGTCTGTCGCCAGGCTGACCTAATGGCTTTCGGGTCTCGGACATTGCTATTTGGGTTGCCGTAACGGTTGAAAGCCGCGCTCCAATGGTCGCCATGCGCACAAGGTAAGCAGTGCGGCCCCCGCGGCGGCGGCGACAAAAGGCGACATGAGCGCGAATGTGCGTGGTAATACTCCTTCGACAGCGGTGACGATCAGGCCAGAGAGCAGTAACCCGAGGGGCATCATGCCCCAAGCCAGCAAGCGATAGATACTGTTCACCCGTCCAAGCAAGGCATCGGGAATGAACCGCTGGCGATAGGACACAGAGACCGTGTTCCAGATCAGGCCGGTAAATTCGAACAGGGCCAGAACCAGCGCCAGAGCGTAGCCGTTTGGCGCGAACGGGATGACTGCAAAGGCCACGGCCGAAGCCAGAGTCATCCACTGAGCTGCCTTGTTCTGGCCCATAGCCTTGACCACGCGGTCGGCCACGAGCCCACCGGCGATACCACCGACCGCGCCTGCCGCAAGGATCAACCCATAGCCTTGCGCCCCAATCCCGAGGTTCTCCTGGACATGCAGCACAAGCGCGATCACGACCATCTGGTGCAAAAGGTTCCAAACACCCGTGATCACAGCGAGCACTTGCAAAAAGGGTGCCGCGCGCAGAAATACCAGTCCCTCGACCAAGTCAGCGCGCACCGAACTCTGTGTTGTGCGCGTTGGTCTGAAATTGCCTGGAAGTGTCAGGATGAGCAGCGCGGCAAGTACAAACATGACGGCGTTCATCGAAAACGGTGCCCATAGGACCGCAGCGATCAGGAATGCGCCAAGCGCGGGCCCAAGAAGGGAATTGCCCACCAACTCAACACTCCAGAGCCGCCCGTTGGCCTTTTCGAGCTCCTCGTGCGGGACAAGGGCGGGCAGCATGGTTTGAGCGGCGTTGTCCCGAAACACCTCGGCCGTGCCGACCAGCAAGGCGCAGGTCAGAAGGGCATAAAACAGGGTGGGGTCTGAGGTGCCATTGTCGGGGGCAGGAGCGAGCGGAATGGCCGCCCAAACGAGGATCGCTGCCATTGCAAATGCCACGGCTCGCAAGACATCCATGCCCAAGATGAGCCGCCTGCGATCCACACGATCCGTAACCACACCGGCGGGCAGGGCAAACAGAAACCAAGGCAGCCGCAGCGCAATTGGCATAAGCGCAATCAAAAGTGGGTCGCGGCTGAGCAGCGAGGCAATCCACGCCCACACCACCACGGCAATCCCGTCGGCGAGGTTGGTCATGCCGCTGGCGGCGATGAAGCGGGGCAGGTGGCTGGATTGGGACATTGTCACCTCGTTGGCTGCGGTGGTCCATCTGTAGGGTTTCAAGCCGACTTGAGGTCAAGCACGAAAATACGCCGCTTGTACTTTGGTTGATCTGCCTCCTGCGTGATGCGCGCGCATTGTTCACATCGGGCGCGGATCGTCAGGCCTTGTGCGCTGCCAAAGGCCTGTTGCGGGTAGAGTTTAGGTCCTTTGCGAAGGTGTATTGATCTGTCTTCACCCGCTCTGGTCATTGCGTTTGCGTGCAACTAGCTTGTCACCGAACTGATCCGGCAGGTCTAAATGTCTCCCAATACAATTGGTGCGTTCTTGATGATGGCGTCCATGGCGTCGTTTACGATCAATGACACGTTGATCAAATTAACGGATGGACACGTGCCGCTGATGCAACTGCTGGTCATCCGGGGTATACTGTCGTCGCTATTGATCGCGTCCCTTGCACGGTGGTTGGGAGCTATTCATTTTCGCATCGGGGCCCGTAACTGGGCACTGATTGCTGTGCGATCCCTTGCTGAGGTGGGTGCCGCATACTTCTTCATCACGGCGCTGCTGAACATGCCGCTCGCGAATGTGACAGCCATTCTGCAGGTTCTGCCCCTGACAGTGGCAATGGGGGCGGCCCTGTTCCTTCGTGAACCAATAGGATGGCGCCGTATGTCCGCCATCCTTTTGGGGTTCATGGGAATGCTGCTGATCGTGCGGCCCGGGGCGGACGGCTTTTCGCTTTGGTCCGCATATGCGTTGATTGCGGTGCTCTGTGTCACGGTGCGCGATCTGGCAACACGTCGTTTGTCGCCCGATGTTCCTTCCATGACGGTCACGTGGGTCGCGGCATTGACCGTCACCGCCTTTGCAGGCGTTGCATCAACAGCCACGGAATGGGTGCCGATCGATATGCGTCTTGCCCTGCTGATCGGCGGAGCGTCGGTGTTTATCATCGGCGGCTATTTCTTTTCCGTGCAGGTGATGCGGGTGGGTGAAATCAGCTTTATCGCGCCTTTCCGTTATACTGGCCTTGTCTGGGCCCTGGTTTTGGGGTGGTTGGTTTTTGGTGATTGGCCGTCATCCCTTACCCTGGTCGGTGCCGCCATCGTTGTGGCAACCGGCCTTTTCACTCTCTATCGCGAGCGGGGTGTGTCAGGGGGCTGAGAACACGTTTCGCACCAGATCAATATCCACTGCGAAACGGTCGTGGAACAGCTGCACCTGCTCGGTCGTCAACGGCTTGACTGGGACTTGCTTCACCTTTTTCTGGCGGCTGTCGTTGTATCCGTTGTGGGTGCGTACAAACATGTCGGGATCCGAATATGTCACGCAGGGCATGAATTGCGGAATGCGTTCATGCATGAAGTTGTGAATTGTCATCTTGCAATTGCCCTGGATATGCATACCCAGGGCCGAGACATAGAAGGCGCGATGGATCTGCGTCGCGGAAATACCATGTGAGCCGACCTCGGCGACGTAACCTTGGTTCCAGTCCAGTCCAACCGCCTTGTGTTTTTTCGTCAGCGGTTGTGCATCTGTGGCGGCCTCGCGCAACTTTTCGATGAAGTCCACCGCGCATGCGTCATCATCATCGTGGCGGAACTGAATGCAGGGCTTGGACGGATCGCGGCGCGCATTATTCAGCAATGCCTTGGACATCTCGCGGCTGGGACGGGGTGGTTCGGCGATGATCTGCACTTGCGTCATGTTGGATGTCAGATCGTGCAGGCGGTCGCGGTGTTCCTTTGGAAACTGATCGCCGATCAGGATCAGAAGGTCAAAGTCCTGATCAGTTTGCGCACGCAGGCAGGGCAAGGCCATAGTTTCCAGCAGTCGGAACCTTTCCTCCAGACGCTCATGGGCCCATAGGTAGGTCATCCGATCCTCAATGCTCTCGTGACCGACCTGAAAACCTCCGATGGCAGGGTAGGAAAAGCGACATAACCCGATGATCTGCATGAGGGTTCGCCTCTTGTTTTTTACCTGTGTTGCGGGCAACTGTGCCCTACGTATTGAGGGCCTTGCAAGCCGCGTGTGGCTGTTGACACCCCTTCCGACTCCCCCTATACGCGCGCTATCTCGGCAAGGGGGTCGCCCCGGCACCGAAATCAAAACTTAAGTGGACACGATCCGGCCCCTGCATTGGCCCGATCCTCTGGAAACCCACCGCGTCGCCCCGAAAACCGGAGCGATTGCGGTTTTTGCGCTGTTGTGGACGCACGGCAGCGATGAAATTGAAACCGCGGGGTAGACCCGCATGACACATGTGTTGATGAGACGGGGAAAGAACCTGCAATGCCAACGATCCAACAGCTGATCCGCAAGCCGCGGCAGCCCAAAGTAAAACGCTCGAAGTCGCTTCACCTTGAGGGCAATCCTCAAAAGCGCGGCGTGTGCACACGCGTATATACAACGACACCTAAGAAGCCGAACTCGGCTATGCGGAAGGTTGCCAAGGTGCGCCTGACCAACGGTTACGAGGTCATCAGCTACATCCCCGGCGAGAGCCACAACCTGCAAGAGCACTCGGTTGTGTTGATCCGCGGCGGTCGTGTCAAAGACCTTCCCGGTGTGCGTTATCACATCCTGCGCGGTGTTCTGGATACCCAGGGCGTCAAAGATCGTAAGCAACGCCGTTCGAAATACGGCGCCAAGCGCCCCAAATAAGGAGAGCAGCAGATGTCACGTCGTCACGCCGCCGAGAAACGCGAAGTCCTGCCCGACGCCAAGTATGGTGATAAGGTGCTGACCAAATTCATGAACAACATGATGCTGGACGGAAAGAAATCGACCGCCGAGCGTATTGTCTACAACGCGCTTGATCGCGTTGAGAGCAAAATCAAGCGCGCACCCGTGGAAGTGTTCCACGAAGCGCTGGATAACATCAAACCGTCCGTCGAAGTGCGTTCGCGCCGCGTCGGTGGTGCCACCTACCAGGTGCCTGTTGAAGTTCGTCCCGAGCGCCGCGAAGCGCTGGCCATCCGCTGGTTGATCACCGCCAGCCGCGGCCGCAACGAAAACACGATGGAAGAACGCCTCGCCGGTGAACTGCTCGACGCTGTACAGTCGCGCGGTACTGCCGTGAAGAAGCGTGAAGACACGCACAAGATGGCCGACGCCAACAAAGCGTTCAGCCACTACCGTTGGTAATCCAGACACCCTGAGGAAGCAGCCCCATGGCACGCGAATATCCGCTCGACCGCTACCGCAACTTCGGCATCATGGCTCACATCGATGCTGGCAAGACCACATGTTCGGAACGCATCCTGTACTACACAGGCAAGTCCCACAACATCGGTGAGGTGCACGATGGTGCGGCCACCATGGACTGGATGGAGCAAGAGCAGGAACGCGGCATCACCATCACGTCGGCTGCGACCACCACGTTCTGGGAGCGCACCGAAGACGGCCAGACCGCCGAAACTGAAAAGCATCGACTGAACATCATCGACACCCCTGGCCACGTGGACTTCACCATTGAAGTTGAACGTTCGCTGGCGGTTCTTGATGGAGCTGTCTGTGTTCTGGACGCCAACGCCGGTGTTGAGCCGCAGACCGAAACCGTGTGGCGTCAGGCTGACCGCTACAAGGTGCCGCGCATGGTCTTTGTCAACAAGATGGACAAGATCGGCGCCGACTTCTTCAACTGCGTGAACATGATTGAAGACCGTACCGGCGCCCGCGCCGTGCCCGTCGGTATCCCGATCGGTGCAGAGACCGAGCTGGAAGGTCTGATCGACCTCGTGACCATGGAAGAGTGGCTGTGGCAGGGCGAAGACCTGGGTGCGTCCTGGATCAAAGCGCCCATCCGCGCTGATCTGGCCGACATGGCTGCCGAATGGCGCGAGAAGATGATCGAAGCCGCCGTCGAGCAAGACGACGACGCGATGGAAGCCTACCTTGAAGGCAATGAACCCGATGTTCCAACTCTGCGTGCGTTGCTGCGCAAGGGAACACTGGCGCTGGACTTTGTTCCTGTGCTGGGTGGCTCGGCGTTCAAGAACAAAGGTGTGCAGCCACTGCTGAACGCTGTGATCGACTATCTGCCTAGCCCGCTGGACGTTGTTGATTACATGGGCTTCAAACCCGGTGACGAAACTGAAGAGCGTAACATTGCCCGTCGTGCGGACGATGATATGGCGTTCTCGGGCCTCGCGTTCAAAATCATGAACGACCCCTTCGTGGGCTCGCTGACCTTTGTCCGCGTCTATTCGGGGACCCTGAACAAGGGCGACTCGATGCTGAACTCGACCAAGGGCAATAACGAGCGCGTTGGTCGTATGATGATGATGCACTCGAACGACCGGGACGAGATCACCGAAGCCTTTGCTGGTGACATCATCGCGCTGGGTGGTCTGAAGAACACCACAACCGGTGACACGCTGTGCGACAAGAATGATCCCGTCATTCTGGAAACGATGAACTTCCCCGATCCGGTGATCGAGATCGCGGTTGAGCCCAAGACCAAGGGTGACCAAGAGAAGATGTCTCAGGGTCTGGCCCGTCTGGCTGCCGAAGATCCGTCCTTCCGTGTGGAAACTGACCTCGAAAGCGGTCAGACCATCATGAAAGGTATGGGCGAACTTCACCTCGACATCCTCGTTGATCGTCTGAAGCGCGAATTCAAGGTTGAGGCGAATATCGGTGCCCCACAGGTGGCCTACCGCGAGACCATCGGTCACGAGGTCGAACATACCTACACCCACAAGAAACAGTCGGGTGGTTCCGGTCAGTTTGCCGAGGTGAAGATGATCATCACCCCGACAGAGCCGGGCGAAGGCTACTCGTTCGAGAGCCGCATCGTTGGCGGTGCCGTGCCCAAGGAATACATCCCGGGTGTTGAAAAAGGCATCAACTCTGTCATGGACAGCGGTCCGCTGGCAGGCTTCCCCGTCATCGACTTCAAGGTGGCCCTGATCGACGGTAAATTCCACGACGTTGACTCCAGCGTTCTGGCCTTTGAAATCGCGGCCCGCATGGGCATGCGCGAAGGCATGAAGAAAGCTGGCGCCAAGCTGCTGGAACCGATCATGAAGGTCGAGGTCATCACGCCTGAAGAATATACCGGTGGTATCATCGGTGACCTGACATCGCGTCGGGGTCAGGTGTCGGGCCAGGAGAACCGTGGCAACGCCATCGCCATCGATGCGATGGTGCCGCTGGCCAACATGTTCGGCTACATCAACACGCTGCGTTCGATGTCGTCGGGCCGCGCCCAGTTCACCATGCAATTCGACCACTACGATCCCGTCCCGCAGAACATCAGCGACGAGATCCAGGCGAAATACGCGTAATCGGGAAGGCGGGGTGAACCCCGCCCTACCACCCACTGTAGGGCGGGGTTCACCCCGCCACCCTTGAGACAAAGAGGAGCCTTAAGATGGCAAAGGAAAAGTTTGAACGTACGAAGCCGCACGTTAACATTGGCACGATTGGTCACGTTGACCACGGCAAGACGACGCTGACGGCGGCGATCACGAAGTATTTCGGTGATTTCCAGGCGTATGACCAGATTGACGGGGCGCCCGAAGAGAAAGCGCGCGGGATCACGATCTCGACCGCGCACGTGGAATACGAGACCGACGCGCGCCACTACGCCCACGTCGACTGCCCCGGCCACGCCGACTACGTCAAGAACATGATCACCGGTGCCGCTCAGATGGACGGCGCGATCCTGGTTGTGAACGCGGCTGACGGCCCGATGCCCCAGACGCGCGAGCACATCTTGCTGGGCCGCCAGGTTGGCATCCCGAAGATCGTCGTGTTCATGAACAAGGTGGACCAGGTCGACGACGAAGAGCTGCTGGAACTGGTGGAAATGGAAGTCCGCGAACTGCTGGACACCTATGAATACCCCGGCGACGACACGCCCATCATCGCGGGTTCCGCGCTGGCGGCGATGGAAGGCCGTGACAACGCGATCGGCGAGGACAAGATCCGCGAACTGATGGCGGCTGTGGACGAATACATCCCGACGCCCGAGCGTGCGATTGACCAGCCCTTCCTGATGCCAGTCGAGGACGTGTTCTCGATCTCCGGCCGTGGTACGGTTGTGACCGGTCGTGTCGAGCGTGGCGTGATCAACGTGGGCGACGAGATCGAGATCGTCGGCATCAAGGACACCCAGAAAACGACCTGCACGGGCGTGGAAATGTTCCGCAAGCTCTTGGATCGTGGTGAAGCGGGCGACAACATCGGCGCGCTGCTGCGTGGTATCGACCGTGAAGCGGTTGAGCGCGGCCAGGTGCTGTGCAAGCCCGGTTCGGTGAACCCGCACACGAAGTTCGAGGCCGAAGCCTACATCCTGACCAAGGACGAGGGTGGCCGTCACACGCCGTTCTTTGCGAACTACCGTCCGCAATTCTACTTCCGGACGACGGATGTGACGGGCACGGTTCAGCTGGCCGAGGGCACCGAGATGGTGATGCCGGGCGACAACGTGTCGTTTGGGGTTGAGCTGATCGCGCCGATCGCGATGGAGCAGGGCCTGCGGTTCGCGATCCGCGAAGGCGGCCGCACCGTCGGCGCCGGCGTCGTGTCCAAGATCACTGACTAAAATCAGCGGCAGGGCTAACCCTGCCGGTCACCCCGTTCAATGTGGGATCAAACCCACCTTGCGGGAAATGAAAAACAAGACGCGACGAGGGGTGTCGGTGGTCGATGCTCCTCCTCTCCGTTGGAAGCCCGAGTAAGGGAACACGAAAATGGCCATTCAAAGCCAAAACATTCGCATTCGGCTGAAGGCGTTTGACTATCGTGTGCTGGACGCGTCCACACAGGAAATCGTCAACACCGCCAAACGCACCGGTGCGTCCGTGCGCGGCCCTATTCCGCTGCCGAACAAGATCGAAAAGTTCACTGTTCTGCGCGGTCCGCACGTTGACAAGAAATCCCGTGACCAGTTCGAGATCCGCACGCACAAGCGTCTGCTCGACATTGTTGATCCGACCCCCCAGACCGTGGACGCGCTGATGAAGCTCGATCTCGCAGCTGGTGTGGATGTCGAGATCAAGCTGCAATCGTAAGGAGGGTATGAATATGCGCTCTGGAATTCTCGCAAAGAAAGTCGGCATGACCCGGCTGTTCATGGAAGACGGCAAGCAGATCCCTGTGACCGTCCTTCAACTGGACGGTCTGCAGGTGGTAGGCAACCGGACCTCTGACAAGGATGGCTACACGGCCGTGACCCTTGGTGCCGGCAGCCCCAAAGTAAAGCGCGTCTCGAAGGCGATGCGTGGTCACTTTTCAGCCCAGAAAGTCGAACCAAAGCGGAAGCTCGTTGAGTTTCGCGTGACCGAAGACAACCTTATTGGTGTGGGCGAGGAAATCTCGGCAGAGCACTTCCTGGAAGGTCAGAAGGTCGACGTGTCCGGCACATCCATCGGCAAAGGCTTTGCCGGTGCCATGAAACGCCACAACTTCGGTGGTCTGCGCGCCTCGCACGGTGTGTCGATCAGCCACCGTTCGCACGGTTCGACTGGCCAATGTCAGGACCCCGGCAAGGTGTTCAAAGGCAAGAAGATGGCTGGCCATATGGGTGCGGCCCGCGTGACCACTCAGAACCTGGAAGTCGTGAAGACGGATGCAGATCGCGGCCTGATCATGATCAAGGGCGCTGTGCCTGGCTCCAAAGGTGGCTGGGTGACCGTCAAGGACGCCGTGAAGAAGAAGCTGCCCGATGGCGTGCCGTTCCCGGCCGCTCTGAAATCGGCAGCTGTAACCGAAGCACCGGCGGAAGAAGCACCCGCGGAAGGTGGTGAAGCATGAAACTTGACGTGATCAAACTGGACGGCGGCAAAGCCGGGTCTGTCGAGCTGAGTGAGGACCTGTTCGGTCTCGAGCCACGCGCCGACATCCTGCACCGCATGGTCCGCTGGCAGCGCAACAACGCACAGGCCGGCACCCACAAGGTCAAGACACGCTCGGAAACCAGCTACTCGACCAAGAAGATCTATCGCCAAAAGGGCACCGGCGGCGCGCGCCACGGTGACCGCAATGCGCCGATCTTCCGCAAGGGTGGTATCTACAAAGGTCCGACGCCACGTTCGCACGGCCACGACCTGCCCAAGAAGTTCCGCAAGCTTGGTCTCAAGCACGCGCTGTCGGCCAAGGCCAAAGCAGGCGAGCTGGTGATCATCGAAGATGCGGCTTCGGCTGGCAAAACCGCCGCTCTGGCCAAGCAGGTCAAGGACCTGGGCTGGAAGCGTGCGCTGGTGATTGACGGGGCTTCGGTCAACGAAGACTTCCTGAAAGCATCGCGCAACATCGAAGGTCTGGATATCCTGCCGACGATGGGTGCAAACGTATATGACATCCTCAAGCGTGACACCCTGGTGATCACGAAGGCGGGTGTCGAAGCACTGGAGGCTCGTTTGAAATGAGTGCCAAGGCAGAACATTACGACGTGATCCGCAAGCCGATCATCACGGAAAAGGCAACCATGACGTCCGAGAACGGCGCGGTGGTCTTCGAAGTGGCGATTGACAGCAACAAGCCGATGATCAAGGAGGCCGTTGAGGCGCTCTTTGGTGTGAAGGTGAAGGCCGTGAATACGACCATCACCAAGGGCAAGGTCAAGCGTTTCCGCGGCCAGTTGGGCAAGCGGAAAGACGTGAAAAAGGCCTACGTGACGCTGGAAGAAGGCAACACGATCGACGTATCGACCGGTCTTTGATCGGGGTGGCGGGAAACCCCCGCCCTACGGAAAAAATGGGAACCCCGGCTGCGTGAGCGGTCGGGGTTTTTTCGTGTCCCATGCCGGGACGGGACGTGGGTGACACGAAATCAATGGGTTACAGCGGCGGATTAGGGGAGTGTTAAGAGTTTGGGGCTGGACGCAGGGGGCTGCGGACACCTCAGTGATTGACGTCCGATGGAGCATTGGCCCGGGCGAGGCGGGGTGAACCCCGCCCTATGGCGCAGGGGAACGTGCGGGCCTTGGGGCAGGCGGGGGCCTGATCTCAGAGCGGGATGTCGTCATATTTGCGGGAGGTGGGGGAGGCGATGCCTTCGGTCACCTGTGCGGTGGCCCTGGTCATCATTTCGACCATTCGGGTGGCCTGATCCGCGTATTCCTGTGCCGCGTCCCGGCAATAGCTGGATTGCAGTGTCATCAGTTCGGTGGGGGACGTGCAGGCCATCATGGCACGCTGCGCGGAGAAGTCCTTTTGCACCCGGTCCATGGCAAAGCGGGTGCATTCGGTTGTGATCTCCATCCACGCTTGGGCTGTGGCAGGGTTGAAGGCCGTCAAGGCGGCGGCCATGGGGGCGGGGCTGATCTTGGGCGGTATTGATTTGGGCATAGGGTGTCCTTTGCTGCAAGGTATGGGCACAGTTTAGCGGGCTTTGGGGGTGGGTGAATTGATCTGGATCGTACCATTTAGAGGAGTTGCGCGGTCAATTGGGCATGCAGAAGGACGTGGAACAGGCTTATGTAATACTCGAAGAAGACGTGACCAAACGGCCTTTGATCCGGGCTTTTCAGAGACTTGAGCACCCCGCTCTGCCAAGCGAGCTTTGTTGGCACAAGACGGCCAATGAGCCTTCTCCGGAGGATACAGCGCGTCATGGACCAGTTTTGAGCGACCAAACAGATGCTGCACTAACCAGAAATTGCCGCTACTGACCAGGCCGCTATGACTACACCCACATCTGCATTGGTATGTTGTGGAGCTGGAAACGGGCGCGCTTCCTCAACAATCAACCACAGGCTTGCTACGCCAATCCTTTGTTACTACACCCGGCGCGCAACGCGACATGAGAGACCTGAGGCATACTTTGTACAAAAACCAATCAGTCTATTCGCAAATACAGGACTTTCGACAGTTTCGAAAAAACCGAAGGCGTAAGCTTGCCAAGTTTCAACGACAGCGAACGGCGGAACATAGCTGGCATGTGCGAGAGGACGTAAATGGACCGTCTACAGTTATTAGATATGGTCCCCACCGTCTTTGCATGGGCGCGTTGAACGGCGTCGCTGAACTGCCGCAAATCCGGGATCATACGGCGCTAGCTATGGCAGCGATTTCAATGTCGTTAAACGTACATCTAATCTACGATGGTGCGGTGTCACGATCTATGGCTGATCGAATTGACGGAATTGCAGACGCATATCGGCTTTGGACGGTATATGGTTTGGCGCCGCTTCGGCTGACTTTGAGCAACGTCGTGGAAGACACTGAGCCAATGACCAAAACCGCGGAGACTGGCTTGATTTGCTTGAGCGGCGGACTTGACTCGATGCATGCCGCGGTTGAGGCGACGGAGGCGGGTGAAGTCCACCATGCGTTGTTTGTAGCAGGTCTTGATTATGCCTCAGATACTGCGCCAGGCTTTGTGGAACGACGTTCACGCGTCGAGAAAATCGCCGAAAGCCTTGAACTTGACATGCTGCACGCACGATCAAACATCAAAGATGTCGGCCTCAATTGGAGCCAAATGCACGGTCTCAATCTCGGCGTTTGCCTCAATCTATTCGCAGACAATTTTGGGTTTGGCGTGTTTGCGCAAGACAATGCCTCTTTCCAGGATCTTCACCGACATCCTTGGGGTAACCACGGTGTACTTGATCAATTCATGTCAACGAAGCGATTGCCGATGATCACCTACGGTCGCGACACGGATCGGGTGGAGAAGCTGCGCAGAATTCTGGAAGCAGAAGAGCGTGTCATTGGCCACTTATCTGTATGCTATGAAGGAAGTAGTGCTGGTGGAAATTGCGGTTACTGCAAAAAATGCTGTCAGATGCGTGCAACCTTTTCAGCGGTCGGCGCGAGCGACGCTGGCATCTTCGACGAATACCCGGATCTCGCAGCGCGTTTTCGCGATATGACGATACCCGAAAGGGCCGCAGACCTGCGTGGCTTGATGTGCCGGACCAGTGAATTGGCCGCGGCTCTGCCAGAGGGTGAGCTTCGCGACGCCGTTGTAGAATATGAGACGAAATTGCAAACCGCGTTTATTGCGGCGTCCGACTAGGAACCATATGGCTTCCGAGTGTAGCATATCGGGTGCAACTCAGACGGAGAGGTCAGAAGTGCGCACGCCGGTGTTCCACACGCTCTTGACCCTCGCCACCACGTGGCCTAAACGACCCCATCTGCAAGGCCCCGGATTCGTCCGGGGCTTTGCTGTTGTTCGTTTGGCAGGCTGAAGCCCACCCTGCGGGCAGACTATCCGGGCACCTTCGGGGGCCTATAACCATAGGCGGTGGCTTTGAGCCGACCGTCGTTTAGCAAAACGGAAGACAGTAACATGGCACTCAAGTCGTATAAGCCGACGACGCCGGGCCAGCGTGGGCTGGTTCTGATCGACCGTTCGGAGCTGTGGAAGGGGCGCCCCGTCAAGGCGCTGACCGAAGGTCTCACCAAGAATGGTGGCCGCAACAACACCGGACGGATCACGATGCGCCGCAAAGGCGGGGGCGCAAAGCGTCTGTATCGGATCGTCGATTTTCGTCGGAACAAGATGGATGTGGCGGCCACGGTCGAACGCATCGAATATGACCCCAACCGGACCGCGTTCATCGCGCTGGTGAAATACGAAGACGGCGAGCAGGCATATGTTCTCGCTCCGCAGCGTCTGGCCGTCGGGGACAAGATCATCTCGAGCATGAAGGCAGACATCAAGCCCGGCAACACCATGCCGTTCTCGGGTATGCCCATCGGGACAATCGTACACAACATCGAACTGAAGCCCGGCAAGGGTGGTCAGATCGCGCGTGCCGCTGGTACCTATGCCCAGTTCGTGGGCCGCGATGGTGGTTATGCTCAGATCCGCCTGTCCTCGGGCGAGCTGCGTCTGGTCCGCCAGGAGTGCAAGGCCACCGTTGGTGCCGTGTCGAACCCCGACAACAGCAACCAGAACTACGGTAAAGCGGGCCGCATGCGTCACAAGGGCATTCGCCCGTCTGTGCGTGGTGTCGTTATGAACCCGATCGATCACCCCCATGGTGGTGGTGAAGGTCGGACCTCGGGTGGTCGTCACCCTGTGTCCCCATGGGGCAAGCCGACCAAGGGTGCCCGTACCCGCAACAAGAACAAAGCGTCGCAAAAGCTGATCATCCGCTCGCGTCACGCCAAGAAGAAGGGGCGTTAAGATATGTCTCGTTCAGTCTGGAAAGGCCCGTTTGTCGACAGCTATGTGCTGAAGAAAGCGGAAGCGGCACGCGAGAGCGGCCGCAACGAAGTCATCAAGATCTGGTCCCGTCGGTCCACCATCCTGCCCCAGTTCGTGGGTCTGACCTTTGGTGTGTACAACGGCCACAAGCATATTCCCGTGAACGTGTCCGAAGAAATGATCGGCCAGAAGTTCGGGGAATATTCGCCCACGCGGACCTATTACGGTCACGCGGCTGACAAGAAGGCGAAACGCAAATGAGCAAGGATAAGAATCCACGCCGCGTGGCGGACAACGAGGCGATGGCGAAGACGCGCATGCTGCGCACGTCTCCGCAAAAGCTGAACCTGGTTGCCCAGATGATCCGTGGCAAGAAAGTCGACAAGGCCCTGACGGACCTGACCTTCTCGAAAAAGCGGATCGCGCAGGACGTCAAGAAATGCCTGCAATCGGCCATCGCCAATGCTGAAAACAACCACAACCTGGACGTTGACGAACTGATCGTCGCGGAAGCCTGGGTTGGCAAGAACCTGACCATGAAGCGTGGGCGCCCCCGGGCGCGCGGCCGTTTCGGCAAGATTATGAAGCCGTTCGCTGAAATCACGATTAAAGTGCGTCAAGTCGAGGAGCAAGCCTGATGGGTAACAAAGTCAATCCGATTGGCATGCGCCTGCAGGTGAACCGCACCTGGGACAGCCGCTGGTATGCCGACACCAAGGATTACGGTGATCTTCTGCTGGAAGATCTGAAAATCCGTGAGTTCATCAAGACCGAGTGCAAGCAGGCCGGTGTGGCCCGCGTGATCATCGAGCGTCCACACAAGAAGTGCCGCGTGACGATCCACACAGCACGTCCTGGTGTCATCATCGGCAAGAAAGGTGCGGACATCGAAGGTCTGCGCAAGAAGCTGGCCAAGCTGACCGACAGCGAGCTGCACCTCAACATCGTTGAAGTGCGCAAGCCCGAACTGGATGCCGCTTTGGTCGGTGAGTCCATCGCGCAGCAGCTGGAACGTCGTGTGTCCTTCCGTCGTGCCATGAAGCGCGCCGTGCAGAACGCCATGCGTATGGGTGCCCTGGGCATCCGCGTGAACGTTGCCGGTCGTCTGGGTGGGGCAGAGATTGCCCGCACCGAGTGGTACCGTGAGGGCCGTGTGCCCCTTCACACCCTGCGTGCCGACATCGATTACGCACATGTCGAGGCCGAAACCGCCTATGGCATCATCGGGATCAAAACCTGGATCTTCAAAGGCGAGATCATGGAACACGACCCCGCTGCGCGTGACCGCAAGGCACAAGAACTCCAGGACGGTCCGGCCCCACGTGGTGCCGGTGGCCGTCGCTAAAGGAGAGTAGAGATGCTTCAACCAAAGCGTACGAAGTTCCGTAAGCAGTTCAAAGGCTCGATCAAGGGCAAGGCAAAGGGCGGGTCCGACCTGAACTTTGGCACCTACGGCCTGAAGGCGCTGCAGCCCGAGCGGGTCACCGCGCGTCAGATCGAAGCCGCACGTCGTGCGATGACGCGTCACATGAAACGTCAGGGCCGGGTCTGGATCCGGATCTTCCCCGACGTGCCAGTGACGGCCAAGCCGATCGAAGTGCGGATGGGTAAAGGTAAGGGCTCGGTCGACCGTTGGGCGGCCAAGGTCAAACCCGGCCGCGTGATGTTCGAGATCGACGGTGTGAATGATGATGTGGCGCGTGAAGCGCTGCGTCTGGCGGCGATGAAGCTGCCGATCAAGACACGCGTTATCGTTCGCGAAGACTGGTAAACCGATTGCGCCCCATCGGGGCGCAATCTGTGCGCGGTGATTGTGCCAATGGCACAATCGTAGCGGCACCCGGTAGAAATCTGAGAGCCCCCGGCGCGAAAGCGTTGGGGGTTTTCTTTTTGTGTTCAACGATGTTTTGTCTGGATATGGAACTTCGCCACTGGCATGAGTATTCGCAAAATCTGGAAGCCGGTTTTAAGGATCGTGCAAAGACCAGCATTGGCCTGTTCATCGATAGCTTTCAGTCATCGGACGAAATTGGCCGTTGGGTTCATGCGTATTTGACGCGGCTTCCGCTGGATTGCGACAGGATCCGACACGAGATTTTTGCTGAGCTCGTTTATCCGACACTTGTTCGTTGGCGCAGTGCTGGCAATCCCAGGGGAGCGTTTTGGCTGGGGCGACTGTACCAGAACCTGTTGCACGTGGGCGATCCGGAGACCCATAGAACGGACTTTCTGAAGGAGAGTTTCAGGCTTGCGCCAAAGGACGAAGACATTCGTCGATTTTTGCTGGAGTTCATGTTGGAGGATTTTGACCTGTTGGATCATGAATGGCCCTCAGGGTTGATAGCCACGATTGACAAAAAGAGTGAGCTTCTGGAGGACGTTTGTTTTGCGCGGCGAATTGATTTGGAGGGCGAGTACACCGCGCGTTGGGACGAGCTGGAGAAGCGGATAAGGTCCAACGAAAACTGGTTGTGGCTGGATTGACCTGAGCTTGGGTTGTTCGTTTGAAGCTGCCGATCAAGGCGCTCGTAATTGCTCCGGACGTTTTGTGACGTGGTGGCGGGATGAAGCCCGCTCTACGGTGAGAATTCACAGTCCAGCGTGAGAGCGTTAGGTTTTTTGTACAGTATTTCCCACTGCAACTCACCATGACATACCTGCGTAAGACACAGCACGAAAAAAACTGTGTGAAAACAATAAACGATCCGATTCTTTTTTCAGAATGGATTAGTCAATTGTTAAGTTCTGTTTGCTGAATACGCGCCTGTTGATACTTAGCGGAGCTAGGAGCTCAAACATCATTCTATAGCGAGGAATGTGTATGGAGTTCTGGACCACCCTTAGAGAAGCGGAACTAGACCTTTTCCTTATGTCCGGAAATGGCTTGGGCGCAGTGCTGTTGGCGCTGGTCGCATTGGTTGTGGTTTTGCGGAGTAGGCGAGGGGATAGTTTGGCTGCTTTGTTCAAATTCTTCCCCAAACCGAACAAGCGCGACGACTGATCTGCATACCCAGCCGGGCGCCCAGCCCGGCCAGCGCCCGTCCGACCTCCCGCCGGAGGGCGGGCGCTATGTCGACACCAGTGCTGAGCGGTGCTGATGCGCGTTATGGTGAGGCAACATGCAGTTCAGAGGCCCTCCAGGTCGGTCGGGCGCTGGCCTGTTTTGATCTTCTTCTGAATTGCCCATTGCGGAATCAAGGCCGCAGGCCGCCGCGCCATCCATTGCCCAGCAGGTGATTTGGCAACGCCAAATCTGCCGAGAAGGGACAGGCTACCCCCGGGCCTGTCGATTGGGTGATGTCAGCGCTTCGTTCGGATCGAAGATGTACTTGGCTGCCATAAAGCCTTGCAGAACAGAGGTCGAGTCGACAGACCGTGGCCTGTCGATGGCGCGGCTTGGCACAGTGTGGCGGATTATTCCCCCGGCTTCCGCGCATGCGCGACTGAAACTGCCATTTGCTCGGTTCTTAAATCCGCCTTCCCTTTGGCGTTCGTCGCATCGCTATGTGAACAGAAAATGTTTCCTGAGTCTGGCGGTAGCTATCCGCCGCGATGCCGTTAAGGTGTTCTCAACAGCATCGAGAGGCTCAGACCATGAAACACGTCCCCAAGCCGACCACCGACGAAGACCTGATCAAAGCGTTCCTTGACAAGGGCGGCGAGGTCAAAAAGGGCAAGACCAAGCCGATGCCGGACGGGCTGGGCCTGTCCAACAACCAGTGGGGCAACAAACTGACGAAAGAGGAAAAGGCGGCCAAGAAGGCAGCCGAGACGCCGAAATAGGGCGCTTGCGCAATTGAGCCTTGTCCACGGGCGTATTCGGGTTCGCCGTTCACTCCCGTCCAAGGTTCGCCGGTACGGATCGTTTTTCGCTTCAACGTGCGGCCGTGCTGCCACTATGGACCGCACGCGTATTGCAGGGCAGGTTGTTCCAAACGCGCTACAGAAAGTAAGGCGGACCTGTGGTCCGCCATCCCCCCTTAACTGTCGATGTCCGAGATCAGGTCCGGGTTGATCACCAGATTGCGCACGCCGTGCCCTTTGCGCTCATCGAAGATATTGTCCGCAAACCATGCCGCGATGCTGCCGATATGGACCTTTTGCACTTGGGGGCGGACGCTCCAAGACACCTGGATGGGTGAGCCTTTCTCGTTGTAGCTGGGGCCGGTGGTTGACCCGGCATAGGTGATGGGCGTGCCGGTATCGGAGGGGATGTTCAGCGCCTGATGGTAGCCGTCCACCATACCGACCTCGGTCAGGTCCACGAAATCGGCTGCGTTTTCGTCGTTCACCAGCACGAACACCTGCGTTTCCACGCGCAGTTGCGGGTTGATGATCGCCTCGCTCAGGCAGGAGGCGAGAGTGGGGCCGGGGTCTACCAGCGCCGTGGTGTGGACGTAGTGGACTTCGATCGTGTCGCCCGGTTCCAGCGCGCCGTTCTTGCCCACGGGTCCGACGGGGTAGTCGACGGGGGCAAGTTCAGCCTCGGTCAACTCGCCGTCATAAGCAAAGCCGGTGTTGTAGCCCTTGCCATCGCCGTTGCCGATATAGGTGGTGAATTCACCGCCCGAATGTTCGGCCCCTTCGTGGAAGTGGATGTTGCACAGGTTCATTTCGGTATAGGCGGGCGCGGTCTCGAATGTGCGGGCATTGTCGCCGGTCCGCGTATTGAGATCGCGTGGTGCCTGTGGGCCGTATCCCTTGCCCGCAGTCTCGGCTGCCAAGGCCGCGCGTTGGGCGGCGATCACGTCATCGCTGACGGGGCCGCCCTCTGCGAGAAGCAGCGAGGGTGAAACGAGCAGGGCGGTCGTTGACAGGGCAAAGCGCGATAGGGGCATAAAGGTCGTCCTCCGAAATCAAAGTACTGTTTTCAGAGAATATGTTCGACCTTGGGTTGTGGCCAGTCTGGTTCGCGGACTTGGGCTGACAGTTTCGTGATCCTATTCCCAGCCGTAGTTGAAACTGACCGATACGCGTTCGTCCTCGGCCATATTCATGGGCACCTCGTGCCGCAGCCAGCTTTCCCAGAGCAGCACATCGCCCACGGATGGTTTGGCGTAGTGGAACTGCTGCAAATCCTCGGGCGCGTCCTTGGTGCGGCCCGGTGAGGCCATCATCATTGGCAGGCGCGGGTCTTCGAGTTTCAGCGCGCTGGTGCCGTCGGGCATCGCCACGTAGGTCGTGCCGGAGATCACCGAGTGGGGGTGGATGTGGCCGGTGTGGATGCCGCCCTCGGGCAGGATGTTGATCCATATGCTGTCGAGCTTCAGCGCCTTGTCGCCCAGATCGAAGGCCAGTTCCTTGGCGAACGCCGCGACGTGTGCGTCGAGCGCCTTGACCAGGTCGGCGAAGATCGGGAAGCGCCAGGGCAGGTCGTCCAGCGAGGCATAGGAGGTGTAGCCGGGATAGCCTTCGGCCTCACACCAGTCGTGGCCTGCCTCGTCATCCTCGGCGATGGCGTAGCAGTGTTGTTCCAGCTCGTCCGGGTCGACCTTGGGGTCAAATTCGGAGAGGGGCGCGTGATAGAGGCGGGTGGCGAAGAGGGATGTGATTGTGCTCATGCCCGGCTTCTACCGCGGCCAAGGCATGAACGCGAGAGGCTCAAAAGACCTGTTGCGACCTACGTGACAGGAAAAACCCGTGCCCGTCCTCGTTGCGGCAAGTCAGGCCCGTCCGTTCGGAGGTGCAGGTGATGCCGCCGAACGTTCCCGTTACACCGTAGTCGGCCTGTGACTGTGCGTCTCTGTTTCGATCCAGAGGGCGACAATCCATCGATACCGGTCCGCGATTGCCCATCAGGAAGATGTGTCCCCACCCTGACGCGGTGCAGCCGGACGGGCGTGGGTACGCCAAGGGGCCGCCGCGCTCGATGATGGTGCAATAGATGTCGGAAAAGTTCACTTCCTGCCCGACCGAACACTGAATATTCTCGGACGGTGTTTCAAAAGACCAGACATCGGCATGGGCTGGTAAGGTGCTCAAAATCAAAAGTACAAATGCAATACGACTGGACAAGGCCCCCTCCTTGACGTGATGTGTGTCAACGCAAACACCATGACGAGAATGGATCAGCGGTCAATACTGCGGAAAATCCTTCGTCAGGCGCTTGCCAGCGTTGATCAATGGTCCTATACGGCCCCTCTATTCACCCACTCCACGGGAATCGGTGTCACGTCTTTGGCGGCACCCTCGTGATGTTGAAAAGGAAAATGGCGATGAACGCCCAGGAACTTCGGGATAAAACCCCGGACCAGTTGCGTGATGAGCTGGCAAATCTGAAGAAAGAAGCCTTTAACCTGCGTTTCCAGCAGGCCACAGGTCAGCTTGAGAACCCGGCGCGTCTGCGCTCGGTCCGTCGTGACGCTGCGCGCGTCAAGACGATCCTCAACGAACAAGCCGCCAAAGCGGCCGAATAAGGAGAGCACGAAATGCCTAAGCGTATCCTGTCTGGCGTCGTGACCTCCGACGCAAACGCACAAACAGTCACCGTGTCCGTCGAGCGCCGCTTTACGCACCCGGTTCTGAAAAAGACCATTCGTAAGTCCAAGAAGTACCGGGCGCACGATGAAAAGAATGCCTTCAAGGTCGGTGACACAGTTCGCATCATTGAATGCGCGCCGAAATCGAAGACAAAACGTTGGGAGGTGCTGGAGGCCTAAGCCCCCAGCGCTTTCGCGCATTAATCGAAACCCTGGGGATCAGGCGAACGCATCAGCCCCCCAAAGGTCGGGAGACACCAAATGATCCAGATGCAGACAAACCTGGATGTTGCTGACAACAGCGGCGCGCGCCGCGTTCAGTGCATCAAGGTTCTGGGTGGTTCCAAGCGTAAATACGCATCCGTCGGCGACGTCATTGTCGTGTCGGTCAAGGAAGCCATCCCACGCGGTCGCGTGAAAAAAGGGGACGTCCGTAAGGCCGTCGTCGTACGCACCGCCAAAGAAGTGCGTCGTGAAGATGGCACCGCCATCCGCTTCGACCGCAACGCAGCTGTTATTCTGAATAACAACAACGAGCCCGTCGGCACCCGTATCTTTGGGCCCGTCGTTCGTGAGCTGCGCGGCAAGAACTTCATGAAAATCATCTCGCTGGCTCCGGAGGTGCTCTGATGGCTGCGAAACTGAAAAAAGGCGACAAGGTCGTCGTGCTTACGGGCAAAGACAAGGGCAAGGAAGGCACCATTTCTTCCGTGAACCCATCTGCCAACAAAGCAGTCGTTGATGGTGTGAACATCGCGATCCGCGCCACACGTCAAAGCCAGGAAAGCCAAGGCGGCCGCATCCCCAAAGCGATGCCCATCGACCTGAGCAACCTGGCCCTGCTGGACGCGAATGGCAAACCCACCCGCGTTGGTTTCAAAATGGACGGCGACAAGAAAGTGCGCTTTGCCAAGACAACAGGGGACGTGATCTGATGCTTGACACAGCAAACTACACCCCGCGCCTGAAGGCCCAGTTCAAGGACAGCATCCGCGCTGCCATGAAAGAGGAATTCGGCTACAAGAACGACATGCAGATCCCGCGTCTGGACAAGATCGTTCTGAACATCGGTTGCGGCGCTGAAGCTGTCCGTGACAGCAAGAAAGCCAAATCCGCGCAAGAAGATCTGACCGCTATCGCCGGTCAAAAGGCATTGACCACGAAAGCCAAGAAATCCATCGCGGGTTTTCGGGTGCGTGAGGACATGCCCTTGGGTGCCAAAGTCACCCTGCGCGGCGACCGCATGTATGAATTCCTGGACCGTCTGATCACCATCGCGCTGCCCCGCGTCCGCGACTTCCGCGGCGTGTCCGGTAGCTCCTTTGATGGTCGTGGCAACTATGCCATGGGCATGAAAGAGCACATCGTCTTCCCCGAGATCGACTTTGACAAAGTCGATGAGACCTGGGGGATGGACATCGTGATCACCACGACTGCCGAAACCGATGCCGAGGCAAAATCCTTGCTGAAGCATTTCAACATGCCCTTCAACTCGTAAGCGCAGAGGAAAAAGATATGGCTAAAAAATCCATGATCGCGCGCGAAGTGAAGCGCGAGAAGCTGGTGAAGAAGTATGCCGCCAAGCGTGCGGAGCTCAAAGCAATCATCAGCGACGAAACCAAACCGATGGAAGAGCGTTTCCGCGCCTCGCTGAAGCTGGCAAAACTGCCTCGCAACAGCTCGGCCACGCGTCTTCACAACCGCTGCCAGCTGACCGGTCGTCCGCATGCGTATTATCGCAAGCTGAAGATCAGCCGGATCGCGCTGCGGGACCTTGGCTCGCAAGGCCAGATCCCCGGCATGGTGAAATCGAGCTGGTAAGGGAGAGATAAGTTATGAACGATCCTATCGGCGATATGCTCACCCGTATCCGTAACAGCCAAATGCGTGGCAAATCCGTGGTTGAGACGCCTGCGTCCAAACTGCGTGTGCGCGTTCTGGAAGTGCTGGCGGACGAGGGTTACATCCGTGGCTTCGAAGAAACCACCGGTGCCAACGGCCACCCGGCCATCGAAATCAGCCTCAAGTACTATGAAGGCGAGCCTGTGATCCGCGAGCTTAAGCGCGTGTCCAAGCCCGGCCGTCGTGTGTACATGGGTGTGGGCGACATCCCGCAGGTCCGTCAGGGTCTGGGTGTGTCGATTGTCTCCACCTCCAAGGGCGTGATGTCGGATGCAAGCGCACGCAGCCAGAATGTTGGCGGCGAAGTGCTTTGCACGATCTTCTAAGGAGAACAGCAGATGTCTCGTATTGGTAAAAAACCGGTCGATCTGCCCTCGGGTGTCTCCGCATCCGTCTCCGGTCAGACGATCGAAGTGAAAGGCCCCAAGGGGACCCGGAGCTTCACCGCAACCGACGACGTGACCCTCAATGTTGAGGACAACGTCGTTACCATCGTGCCCCGCGGCAAGTCCAAGCGCGCGCGCCAGCAGTGGGGCATGTCCCGCACGCAGGTGCAGAACTGCGTGACCGGAGTGACCGAAGGGTTCAAGAAAGAGCTGGAAATCCAAGGTTTGGGTTACCGGGCGCAGATGCAGGGCAACACCCTGAAGCTGAACCTTGGTCTGTCCCACGATGTGGATTTCGTAGCACCCGAGGGTGTCACAGTGACCGCGCCCAAGCAGACCGAGATTGTTGTCGAAGGTATCGACCAGCAACAGGTCGGCGAAGTGGCCGCGAAAATCCGCGAGTGGCGCAAGCCCGAGCCCTACAAGGGCAAAGGCATCCGCTACAAGGGCGAGTTCATCTTCCGTAAGGAAGGCAAGAAGAAGTAAGGACCAGACAGATGGCAAACAGCAAACGGACCCTGTTCCTCAAGCGCCGCCTGCGCGTCCGGAACAAACTTCGCAAGGTCAACGCCGGGCGTCCGCGCCTGAGCGTGCACCGTTCCAACAAGAACATCAGCGTTCAGTTGATCGACGATGTGAACGGCGTGACCCTGGCCTCGGCTTCGACCCTGGAAAAGGATCTGGGCGTCGTGGGCAAGAACAACGTGGAAGCCGCCACCAAGGTGGGCACCGCGATTGCCGAGCGCGCGAAGAAAGCTGGCGTGGACGAAGCATATTTCGACCGCGGTGGTTTCCTCTTTCATGGCAAGGTGAAGGCTCTGGCCGACGCTGCGCGTGAAGGCGGTCTGAAGATCTAAGACCCTGAGAGGGGCGGCGACGCCCCTCCGATGATCCGGGGACCATTCCGGTCCACCAGGATTGAGTAGAACTGGCGCAAGCCACCAATTCAAAGGATGTTCTGATGGCAGAACGTGATAACCGCCGGGGCAACCGTCGCGACCGCGACGAGGCACCGGAATTTGCAGATCGCCTGGTTGCGATCAACCGTGTGTCGAAAACCGTGAAGGGTGGTAAGCGCTTTGGTTTCGCCGCACTCGTCGTTGTCGGCGACCAGAAGGGCCGCGTCGGCTTCGGCAAAGGTAAAGCGAAAGAGGTCCCCGAGGCCATTCGCAAAGCCACCGAGCAAGCCAAGCGTCAGATGATCCGCGTGCAACTGCGCGAAGGTCGGACGCTGCACCACGACATGGAAGGTCGCCACGGCGCCGGCAAGGTCGTCATGCGCACCGCCCCTGAGGGTACTGGTATCATCGCCGGTGGTCCGATGCGTGCCGTGTTTGAAATGCTGGGTGTGAAGGACGTTGTGTCCAAATCCATCGGCTCGCAGAACCCTTACAACATGATCCGCGCCACAATGGACGGCCTGCGCAAAGAGCAGTCGCCCCGTGGTGTTGCGCAGCGTCGTGGCAAGAAAGTCTCGGACATCCTGCCCAAGCGTGATGAAGCACCCGCTGCCGAAGCGGCAACCGAGGAGGCCTGAGATCCATGGCTAAGACAATCGTCGTCAAGCAGATCGGCTCCCCCATCCGTCGTCCCGCGAAACAACGCGCGACCCTGATCGGCCTGGGCTTGAACAAGATGCACAAAACCCGCGAGCTGGAAGACACACCTTCCGTGCGCGGCATGATCAACTCGATCCCTCACATGGTCGAGATCATTGAAGAGAAGGGCTAAACGCCCCGGACGGATCGCAAGATCCTACTGAACTTAGACGCCGCGCAGGACCTGCGCGGCGTTTTTCGTATGGCGTGGGACAAAGATTGGTGCACGCGCCTGATGGGCACGCCCCAGCAGGATGGCCAGGACAATGGCCCCGTTCAGTACCCAAAGGTACAGCGGATAGGCCAGCAGCACCCAGTCCAGACCACCCACGGCGACGATGGCGAGTGTGGCCGCAACAAAGGACGCCGACCACGTGGTCAGTGTTTCGGTCTCGGGGGTGCGAAAGGCCTTGGTCACCGTGATGGCCCCGCCCATCATCGAAATCGTGATCGTGATGGCCAGCGCGTAGACGGCTGTTTCGGTTAGCGCCCAGGCCAGCACGCCCACGGCGGCTGCGGCCAGCACGCCGGCATCTGAGCGGTTCAGGAAGCCGCCGGTTCCGTGCTTGAGCGATAGAAGGAAGATCAGGACCGTGCCGCCTACCTGTATGGCTGCGAACCACAGCGATGCGCTGGCCCCCTCGTAGATCTGGGACGCCAGCGCGATGCTGCCCAAAACAGACCAAATCATCCACGACGCGCGTTGCGGCCGTGTCCGACCCGACAGGGTGTCGAAGACATAGGGCAGATAGGCATAGGTGCTGAGCAATGCGGATGCGATCCCGATCAGCCATAGCAGGTTGGGATCCTGAAAGATGACGTCAAACAATACCGTAGGTGTCCTGAAATGCGCGCCCGGTTTGACCGGGCGCGGCTCCTTAAGAAAATAAATTGCGGATGCCGATAATGTGGTTCGGCTGAAGTGTTATGAAGGAAGTAGGCCCGACCCAAGCGGTTCGCGCCAGTCCGGTTTTCCATACCTTCGCGTCTGGGTGGAGTGGGCACGGGGAGGTAGGATTTACCAGAAGGACATCGCCCCTTTGGGTCCGTCGTCGGAGGGCAGGTCGACAGTCAGTGTTGGTTCAAGTTTGACGGCGTGGGGCGGCTGGTGTTTCGAAGGCGCTGAACGGGGGGATCGGTGCCTGAGGGACTGCCCCAATCAACGCACACCCGAGTGTTGCGCGCAGTGCGTCCGCCAACTCGTCTACCGTATCCGTTGAGACATAGAGTCCGCCCGTCCGATCGGCGAGGCATTTGGCAACCGTGTTGCCTGCGCCCACGTCCACCTGCTCGGGGTTGTCCCAGCTGAAGAAGTCCACGACCACCTGAAAGCCGATCACATGCACGGTCAGGTCTGCGGCCTCTTGGGCAAGTGCTGTGCCTAGCGCGCAAGGCCGACCGCCGCAGGTCTCGTTGCCGTCCGTGACCAGCACCACGATACCTGACCGGTTGCGGTGATCGAGCGCGTCTGCGGCGGCCCGGACGGACGCCGCCAGCGCTGTCAGCCCTTTGGGTTGCAGGGTGTCGATCTGATCCACAATGGCGGCTGCCGCATCGGCCCGTGGACCAAAGCGCAGGTCGATATTGGCGCAACTGTCGGCACTTGCACCGGGCCCGTAGGTCAGCAGACCAACCCGGCGAAACGGTGTGATGTCGGGCAGGGCATCCCGCAGCGCCGTGCGGGCATCCACGATCCGGGTCTTGCGTGAGACATCGAAGCTGAGTTCGTCCATCGACGCCGAGCCGTCAAACACCAGCATCGCGTCCCGTGCGCATCCCGTCGCGGACAGCATCGTGGGCAGGGTGGCCGCAAGTGCAGTGGCCACCATCAGGGGACGGAGGGCAATCATCGACGGCAGGATGGCACCACCCGCAAACCAAAAGCAATGTCGCAAGCGTTGTGGAACATGGATTTGACGCCTAGCCTGCGTCCTATGATGGACCTCACCTACTACTACTCCGCCCATTCCGCCTTTGCCTATCTTGGCTCCGCCAAGGTCATGCAGATCTGTACCACCCATGGCCTGACCCTTGTGCACCGCCCCATCGCGTTGTCCCCGGTGGTCGAGGCGCAGGGCAGTCTGCCCTTCCGGGCGCGCACGCAGGCGCATGTGGATTACTTCTTTGGCCGCGAGATCGAGCGGTGGGCCGAATTGCGCGATGTGCCGGTGGTGTCGTTCCGCCCGACTTATCATGACGCAGACTACACATTGGCCAGTGGCATGATCCTTGCCCTTGGTGACCGCGGGGACCAGGTGGACGCCATGGCCCATGCGATCCTTGAGGCCCATTGGCGCGACGATGCGGACCTGTCAGATGTGCCGACGCTGCGTGCGCTTGCCAAAGGTCTGGGGCATGACGCCGATGAATTGCTTGCCCGGGCACGATCCGAAGAGGTTGCGGCCCAATATGCAGCCAACAGCCAGGCGGCTCTTGTGGCCAGTGTTTTCGGATCGCCAACATATGTTCTGGAGGGCGAGGTCTTCTATGGACAGGACCGGCTTGAATTGTTGGAACGTGCGATTGCGCGGCCGTTTACTCCGACACGCTGGGTGAACCCGTCCGTTGAAACGACATGACGGACAGGGTCAGCTGCTGGTGAGGGGCATTGGGCAGGGTGGGGACACGCCGTGCCGCCCATACGTGACCTGCGCCCATGCACAGCATGATGCCACCTGACAGAACCATGACATAAAGCGGATACGCCAAGAGCAGCCAATCCGCCCCGCCAATCGCCACAACGGCGAGCGCCGCCGATACGAAGAAGGCGGCCCAGGTTGCCCATGTTTCAGACTTGGGATCAAGGAAGGCCTTTTGCATGGTCAGAAGCCCGCCCATCATCGACATGGTTATCGTGACGAACAGCGAATAGGCGGCACTCTCCATTTCCGCCCACAGCCAGATGCCCACGGCGGTGGCGGTCAGCACCTGGCTGTCGTCGGTCTTGAACCGCAGGCCGGTGGTTTTCCAGAAGGTTAGGCCGCAGATGATGACCGTGCCCGCCGTTTGCGCGATGGCAAAACCCAGTGATCCGTCAGCCCCTTCATAGGCTTGGCTTAGAAGGGACACGGCACTCAGCACGGCCCAGATCAGCCAGGATGCCCGCTCGGGCCGGGTCCGGTTTGTCAGTATGTCGCGGATGTAAGGCCAGAACGCATAAACGCTTAGGACCGCCGCGGCGATGCCCGCGCGGTGCACAACACCGGGATGCTGAAGAAAGTCTTGGAGCACTTTGTGCGTCTCCGATGGCCTGTTGACTGCGCGCCCCCATTGTGAGGGCTGTTTTTGTTATGTGATTGTCACCTCTATCGGCCAAATTCTGGTCTGTGAATCAAAATCTTGCGGTGCCGCCTGCAAAATGGGCCGTTGCGGCGAGGCATAGAGGCTTTAGGCCGCAGATGTACGGCCCATGGATGAGGTGGACGGGGCTTGATCCATCAGGGTGCTGGGTCTATACGCCCCCCGGTGGCGTCTTGCGCCACGAGAATCAAAACCAAGAAACGCCGTGGTTGTCCCGTTCACGCTTCGTGGGGCACATCCGGCAAGGAGAAGCGATATGAAACTGCATGAACTGCGCGACAATCCTGGCGCAACCAAGCCCCGCAAGCGCGTGGGCCGTGGTCCTGGCTCCGGCACCGGTAAGATGGGTGGCCGTGGCATCAAAGGTCAGAAATCTCGTTCGGGTGTGGCCATCAACGGCTACGAAGGCGGGCAAATGCCCCTCTACCAACGTCTGCCCAAGCGCGGCTTCAACAAGCCGAACCGCAAGGCATTTGCCGTTGTGAACCTGGGCCTGATCCAGAAATTCATCGACGCGGGCAAGATCGACGCCAAAAAAGCCATCGACGAAGATGCGCTGATTGCTTCGGGCCTTGTGCGCCGCAAGCTGGACGGTATCCGCGTTCTGGCCAAAGGTGAGATCACCTCGAAAGTTGAACTTGCTGTGACCGGCGCGTCCAAATCGGCCGTCGAAGCCGTTGAAAAAGCGGGTGGGTCGTTGACCACAGCCGCGGCGGCCGCCGAGTAAGCCAGTTTGACGCCTTGTGAGCCGCGAATATGCGGCTTACATAGTCTCTAGTTTTTCCTACGCCGCCCGCCGGAAAACGGTTTGGGCGGCGTTTCGCCATAAAGGAACATGCCCGCATGGTATCTGCCGTCGAGAATATGGCCGCCAACACGAGCTGGAGCGCTCTTGGTAAGGCCACCGACCTGCGCAACCGCATCCTGTTCACCCTCGGTCTGCTGATCGTCTACCGCCTTGGCACCTTTATCCCGGTGCCCGGCATTGATGGCGCCGCCCTGCGGGAGTTCATGGAAAGTGCAGGCCAAGGCATTGGCGGCATGGTCAGCATGTTCACCGGTGGTGCGCTGGGCCGGATGGGCATCTTTGCCCTTGGCATCATGCCTTACATCTCGGCCTCGATCATCGTGCAGCTTCTGACCTCGATGGTGCCCAAGCTTGAGCAACTCAAGAAAGAGGGCGAACAGGGGCGCAAGAAGATCAACCAATACACCCGCTACGGCACGGTGGCACTGGCGACCTTGCAGGCCTATGGCCTTGCTGTATCGCTGGAATCCGGCGATCTGGTGACCGATCCGGGCATGTTCTTCCGCATGTCGTGCCTGATCACGCTGGTGGGTGGCACCATGTTCCTGATGTGGCTGGGTGAGCAGATCACCGCACGCGGCATCGGCAACGGTATTTCACTGATCATCTTTGTCGGCATCATTGCCGAGGTGCCTGCGGCGCTGGCGCAGTTCTTTGCGAGCGGTCGCTCGGGTGCGTTGAGCCCTGCGATCATCGTGGGTGTGATATTGATGGTCGTGGTGACCATCACCTTCGTGGTGTTCATGGAGCGTGCACTCCGCAAGATCCACATCCAGTATCCGCGCCGTCAGGTGGGGATGAAGGTTTATGACGGTGGGTCCTCGCACCTGCCGGTCAAGGTGAACCCTGCGGGCGTGATCCCTGCGATCTTTGCCTCGTCGCTGCTGCTGCTACCCGTGACGATCTCGACCTTCTCTGGCAACTCGACCAGCCCGATCATGTCGTGGCTCTTGGCCAACTTTGGCCCCGGTCAGCCGCTGTACCTGCTGTTCTTTGCAGCGATGATCGTCTTCTTTGCCTATTTCTATACGTTCAACGTCAGCTTCAAACCCGATGACGTGGCCGACAACCTCAAGAACCAGAACGGCTTTGTCCCTGGTATTCGCCCCGGTAAGAAAACGGCCGAATACCTCGAATACGTGGTCAACCGTGTGCTGGTTCTGGGTTCGGCCTACCTGGCGCTGGTCTGTCTGCTGCCCGAAATTCTGCGCGGTGAGTTTGCCATTCCGTTCTACTTTGGCGGGACATCCGTGTTGATTGTGGTATCTGTGACCATGGACACGATCCAGCAAGTACAAAGCCATCTGTTGGCCCACCAGTACGAAGGCCTGATCGAGAAATCGCAACTGCGCGGTAAGGGCAACAAGACCCGCCGCAAAAGGAGCCCTGTCCGTCGCTAAGGCGGTCCAGGGAGGGGACAGCTGATGAACATTATTCTCTTGGGCCCGCCGGGCGCGGGCAAGGGAACGCAGGCGCGTTTTCTGGTTGAAGAACGGGGCATGGTGCAATTGTCGACAGGCGACATGCTGCGCGCCGCCAAGGACAGTGGGACCGAGATGGGCCAGATCGTGGCCGATGTCATGGCCCGCGGTGCGCTTGTCACGGACGAGATCGTGATTGGCCTGATCCGCGAACAGCTTGAGACAGTGAAGACCAATGGCTTCATCTTTGACGGCTTCCCCCGCACCTTGGCGCAGGCCGATGCCTTAGCCGATCTGCTGGCGGAGAAGGGCGAGACCCTGGACGCTGTGATCGAGATGGAAGTGGATGACGATGCGCTGGTTGCCCGCATCGTTGCACGCTCGACATGCGGCATGTGCGGTGAGGTCTATAACGACAATACCAAGCCGATCCCGTCGGACGGCAAGTGCACTAATTGTGGCGCTGAAAACCAGTTTAAGCGCCGGGCGGACGACAATGAGGAAAGCCTTAAAACCCGCCTGATGGAGTACTACAAGAAGACCTCTCCGCTGATCGGCTACTACTATGCCAAGGGCCAGCTGACGAAGGTTGATGGGCTGGGCGAGATTGACGATGTGAAAGCGGCGATAGCCGCGCACCTCAATTAAGTCTGGCTGTGCGTATTCTGCTAAAGGGCATTGAGCGCCGAGTGAGGAAAGCGCTTAGGCCGCGGTTGTCGCCACTCGCAAAACGCATGCAGAGTGAGGGCTTGACCTATTTGACAGATGAAAAGCTGCTGCGGATCGAGTCGGTACTTCACCGCCTTGGTCGCGCAGGTTTGCCCGGGCACTATCTTGAGTTTGGGGTTGCATTGGGTGGTTCGGCCGTGGTCATCGCAAAACACGCGCGAAACGTTGGCCAGTCGTTTGAAGGATTCGATGTCTTTGGCATGATCCCGGCACCTGCCTCTGTCAAAGACGATGAGAAATCGAAGTCTCGGTATCAGACCATCAAATCGGGCGGATCCGTTGGGCTGGGCGGTAAGACATACTATGGATATCAGGAGGACTTGTACCGCAGTGTTTGCGAAACCTTCCGTTCCAACAATCTTGATCTGACAGACGGTATGACAAAACTGACCAAAGGATTGTTTGAAGACACGCTGCCACAAACCAATATTGAAACGATCTGTTTCGCACATGTTGATTTTGATTGCGATTGGTATGATCCCGTTAAGCTTTGCTTGGACTACATCGCGCCGCGCATGTGTACAGGCGGAGTAATTGTCATAGACGACTACCACGCCTATGGCGGTTGCCGCACCGCTACGGACGAATTTCTGGCTGCAAACCCCGGCTTTGAATTGAAGAGAGGCGACAATCCCTTCCTCGAAAAAACTGCTTAGCGGTCTGTTTCCCCGTTGATGTCTCATTCGTTTAGATTTCACCCAGCGCTTCAGTGGTTTCGCTACACCACAGGGGTTGACGCCCTTTGAATCAACGCCTATTTCACGCCATCTCTAACGAGAATCAAAGACCGGAACGCGTCCGGTCGGATCACCTGATCAGCTGCAGGCCCGGGGGCAAAATCCTTGGGCCTTATGTTGTGAAAAAAGGGCCTGGAATGACGGGCTCGCAACGAAAGGAAAGCCCACGTGGCACGTATTGCAGGGGTCAACATCCCCACAGCCAAGCGCGTTCCGATTGCTCTGACCTACATCACAGGCATCGGCAACACCTCCGCCCAGAAAATCTGCGAAGCCGTTGGCATTGACGCCAGCCGTCGTGTGAACGAACTCAGCGATGCTGAAGTTCTGAAAATCCGCGAGCATATCGACGAGAACTTTACCGTCGAGGGTGACCTGCGTCGTGAGACACAGATGAACATCAAGCGCCTGATGGACCTGGGCTGCTACCGTGGCCTGCGCCATCGTCGCAATCTGCCCGTCCGGGGTCAGCGCACACACACCAACGCTCGCACCCGCAAAGGCCCCGCAAAGGCCATTGCCGGCAAGAAGAAATAAGGAGACGCACCAATGGCACGTGATACCCGCCGTGGAGCCAAGAAAAAGGTCTCCAAGAACATCGCCGCAGGCGTGGCGCATGTGAACTCTTCGTTCAACAACACCAAGATCCTGATCTCGGACGTGCAAGGCAACGCGATCGCATGGTCGTCCGCTGGCACCATGGGTTTCAAAGGCTCGCGCAAGTCGACACCCTATGCGGCCCAGATGGCGGCAGAGGATGCAGGCAAGAAAGCTCAGGATCACGGCGTCAAAACGCTGGAAGTCGAAGTGCAGGGCCCCGGTTCGGGTCGTGAATCGGCTTTGCGCGCGTTGGCTGCTGTTGGCTTCAACATCACGTCGATCCGCGACGTGACGCCGATTGCCCACAATGGCTGCCGCCCACCCAAGCGTCGCCGCGTCTAAGCGACATCCAACACCTTTTGGGGCCGCGTATTTCGCACGGCCCCGATCTGCTTTTTGAAACCTCGGGAGTCGCGCGTTGGGACATGGCGCGTCGACAGGAATGGAGGGACGCATGATCCATAAGAACTGGGCCGAACTGATCAAGCCGCAGCAGCTTGACGTCAAGCCGGGCAATGAACCCGCGCGACAGGCCACCGTTGTTGCCGAACCGCTTGAGCGCGGTTTTGGCCTTACCATGGGCAACGCGCTGCGCCGCGTGCTGATGTCGTCGCTGCAAGGCGCGGCCATCACGTCTGTGCAGATCGACAACGTATTGCACGAGTTTTCGTCCGTCGCCGGTGTGCGTGAAGACGTGACCGACATCATCCTGAACCTCAAGCAGGTCAGCCTGCGCATGGAAGTCGAAGGGCCCAAGCGCCTGTCGATTTCTGCCAAGGGTCCGGGCGTTGTGACGGCTGGTGACATCTCTGAAAGCGCCGGGATCGAGATCCTGAACCGCGATCTGGTCATCTGTCACCTCGACGATGGTGCGGATGTCTACATGGAACTGACCGTGAATACCGGTAAGGGCTATGTGTCGGCGGACAAGAACAAGCCGGAAGACGCGCCTATCGGTCTGATCCCGATCGACGCGATCTACTCGCCGGTCAAGAAAGTCAGCTATGACGTTCAGCCCACCCGCGAGGGCCAGGTGCTGGACTATGACAAGCTGACCATGAAGGTCGAAACCGATGGCTCCATCAGCCCTGATGATGCCGTGGCCTTTGCTGCGCGCATTCTGCAGGACCAGTTGGGCATCTTCGTCAACTTCGACGAACCGGAAAGCGCATCGCGTCAGGACGACGACGATGGTCTCGAGTTCAACCCGCTTCTGCTGAAGAAAGTGGACGAGCTGGAACTGTCCGTGCGGTCGGCAAACTGCCTGAAGAACGACAACATCGTCTACATCGGCGATCTCATCCAGAAGACCGAAGCAGAAATGCTGCGCACGCCGAACTTTGGCCGCAAGTCCCTGAACGAGATCAAGGAAGTGCTGTCGGGCATGGGGCTGCACCTTGGCATGGATGTCGAGGACTGGCCGCCGGACAACATCGAAGATCTGGCCAAGAAGTTCGAAGACAACTTTTAATAGCCATTAGGGTGGGCGGTCACGCCCACCCGACGACCGGGCATAACGCCCCAAGGAGAGCCCAAGACACGCATCGCGGGCCAGACAAAGCAAAACAGCCCGTAGAGGGCACGATTTGGAGAAGAAAAATGCGTCACGCACGTGGTTACCGCCGCCTGAACCGGACACATGAGCACCGCAAGGCTCTGTTCGCAAACATGGCCGGCTCGCTCATCGAACATGAGCAAATCAAGACAACCTTGCCCAAGGCCAAGGAACTGAAGCCTATCGTTGAAAAGCTGATCACGCTCGCCAAGCGCGGTGATCTGCACGCCCGTCGTCAGGCCGCGTCCAAGTTGAAAGAAGAGCAATACGTTGCCAAGCTGTTTGACGTCCTTGGCCCGCGCTACGCCGAGCGCCAAGGCGGCTACATTCGTGTTCTGAAGGCTGGCTTCCGCTATGGCGACATGGCGCCCATGGCGATCATCGAATTCGTGGACCGCGACCGCGACGCCAAGGGCGCCGCTGACAAGGCCCGCGTCGCAGCAGAAGACGCTGCCGAAGAATAAGGCTTTGCGCACAGCGAAGCGGAAACGCCGCCCCCGGATCAGGGGGCGGCGTTTTGCGTTTCAAAAGAGACCAAGTTCGGCCTTCACGATCTTCTCGATCTCGTGCACCGGGTGATTGGTCAGCGTCTTGGGGATATCGGCAACGATCTTGGCCGTGACCTCGATGTGCATGTCGGCGCGGAGCACGCCAAGCACCTGCGGTGATGCCACCAGAACCAGCTTGTCGAATGCGCCCTTGTGCGCTTCAGCGTACAACATGTTGGACAATTCCTTGGCGAACCGATCCTTGGCCAAGGTGTGCCAATCCGTATCCTCCAGGGCGGACGATTGACCCGGTCCACCATCCTTCATGCGCCCGGGCCGGTCGGTCGATTGCGCGCGGGACGGAGGGTTCTCTTGCGCTTCCACGTCCGTCACTTCGAATTTGGGGTTTCGCCGATCTGTCAGATTGCGCAGGAACAGCGCCTTTTCACCATCAGCCACGACGACCAAGGTGCCCCGATCTAGTTTTGCCATTTCTTTGGTTCTCCTTTGCTCTGTCTCCGAGCAATATATGCATGCCCTCATTGTATCTCTCAGCTGGGGGCCGGAATTGCGTTCGGTCAGTTCTGTTGCATTTGTGCGGGGCAGGGCGCATATCCGGACGCAGACGAGGACGGCCATGAAACACCTGTTTTTGATCATTTTGCTTGGCCTGTTTGCCCAAGGTGCGCAGGCAGAAACGCGCGTGCCGCAAAACCAGTCGGAAATCACCCTCAGTTTTGCGCCGCTGGTGCGCGAGACGGCCCCGGCGGTCGTGAATATCTATGTGCGCTTTGTCACCCAGGCGCGTGCACGCACGCCCTTTATGGACGATCCGTTTTTCGAGCGCCTGTTCGAAGGGTTCGGGCAGCCGCAACCCCGCGTTCAGAATTCGCTTGGCTCCGGCGTCATCCTTGGCGATGACGGGATTGTCGTGTCGAACTACCACGTGGTGGGGCAAGCGACGGATATCCGGGTCGTGCTGAACGACGGGCGTGAATATGATGCCGGCGTGCTGCTTGGCGATCAGGAAAGTGATCTGGCGATCCTCAAGATCGACGATGCAAAGGACCTTCCGTTCCTATCCTTACGCGACAGTGAAACGGTTGAGGTGGGCGAATTGACCCTCGCCATCGGCAACCCTTTTGGCGTGGGGCAGACCGTGTCGTCGGGCATTGTGTCGGGCCTTGCGCGGTCCGGCGGCAGCAATGGGCGCGGGGCAGGATATTTCATTCAGACCGACGCACCGATCAACCCGGGCAACTCTGGCGGTGCGCTGATCGACATGCGCGGCCAACTTCTGGGTATCAACACCCGCATTCTCAGCCGTTCGGGCGGGTCGAACGGGATCGGCTTTGCCATTCCGGCTGATCTGGTGGCGGCGTTTGTCAAACAGGCACGGGACGGCAATGACCGTTTCATTCGGCCTTGGGCCGGGGCTACGGGCCAGGCGGTGGATGCTGATCTGGCCGAGTCACTGGGCCGTGACCGCCCCGGTGGCATCATGCTTGCCGGTCTGCACCCGGCCAGCCCGCTGGCCGAGGCCGGGTTCGAAGTGGGCGACGTGGTGCTGGCCGTTGATGGCGCGACCGTGGGCAGCCCTGGCGAAATGCTGTTCCGTATGAGCGTTGCCAGCGATCAGAACAGCGCCACAATGACCCGCCTGCGCGATGGTGAGGAAGACGTGTTGACCGTGGCCCTCATCCCACCGCCAGACAGCCCGCCGCGTGAAGAGACGACACTCTCCGAAGAGGCAAGCCTGCCGGGCCTCACCTTGGCGCGCATCAATCCGGCTGTTCTGGCCGAACTGAACTTGCCCATCGCGGCGGACGGCGTGGTGGTTCTGGACGAAGGTCCGATAGGCCGTCGTGTCGGATTGCGTCGTGGCGATGTGCTGCAACGGATCGACCGGCAGGACATTGAAACTCCGGCACAGGCGGCGACGATCCTGTCCGAAGCGCGCCGTGGCACCACCGTACGCGCGGTGCGCGGCAACAGCCGCATCGTGTTGCGGTTCTAGCAATGGGTGATCTGTTCGCCTCTTCCTCGTCTGAGCAAGACAAGGGACCACGGCCCCTGGCCGACCGGCTGCGCCCGCAAAAGCTGTCCGATGTCATTGGACAATCGCAGGTGCTGGGACCGGAGGCACCGCTGACCGTCATGCTGTCTTCGGGTGCGCTGAGTTCACTGGTCTTCTGGGGCCCGCCCGGCGTCGGCAAAACGACCATCGCCCGGCTGCTTGCGCATGAGACAGACCTACATTTCGTCCAGATATCGGCGATTTTTACAGGTGTCCCGGACCTCAAGAAAGTGTTCGAGGCGGCCAAGATCCGTCGCCAGAACGGGCAGGGGACGCTGCTCTTCGTGGATGAGATTCACCGCTTCAACAAGGCGCAGCAGGATGGGTTCCTGCCGCATATGGAGGACGGCACCATCCTCCTGGTGGGGGCAACCACCGAGAACCCTAGCTTTGAGCTGAACGCTGCTGTTCTGTCCCGCGCGCAAGTGCTGGTGCTGGAACGGCTCGACCTCAAGGACTTGGAGTTGCTGGCCCAGCGGGCCGAAAAGGAACTCGACAAACCACTCCCACTCGATGGCCCCGCACGCGAAGCGCTTCTTGAAATGGCCGATGGGGACGGACGCGCGCTATTGAACCTGATCGAACAGGTCACGGCGTGGACGGTCGAGGGCAAGCTCGACAAGACAGCCCTTGCTGCCCGCCTGATGCGCCGTGCCGCCCAATACGACAAGTCGGGCGATGCGCATTACAACCTCATCTCGGCCTTGCACAAATCGGTGCGCGGCTCAGACCCCGATGCATCACTGTACTGGTTCGCCCGGATGCTGGAGGGCGGAGAAGATCCACGCTACCTCGCCCGCCGTATCACGCGTATGGCGGTCGAAGATATTGGCCTTGCTGACCCGCAAGCGCAGGCGGTCTGCCTGCAAAGCTGGGAAACCTATGAACGCCTCGGCAGCCCGGAGGGTGAGCTTGCACTGGCACAGGCGCTTGTTTACCTCGCCCTCGCGCCCAAATCGAACGCGGCGTACGTCGCCTACAAAGGCGCGCGCCGGGCGGCGAAACAGACCGGATCGCACCCGCCGCCCAAACACATCCTAAACGCGCCGACATCGCTGATGAAGGATCAGGGATATGGCAAGGACTATGCCTATGACCACGATGCCGAAGACGGGTTTTCGGGGGCGAACTACTTTCCTGACGGGATGGAGCGGCCCGACCTCTACCAACCGGTAGAACGCGGCTTCGAACGCGACTTGAAAAAACGGCTCGACTACTTCGCACGGCTCAGAACCAAGCGGAACAGCTAGGCCGCCGACCTTGACTCTTTGCGGCGAACCGACGACAGACCGCGCATGTTTTCAACCCTTTCCCTTGTGGCCCTTGGCGGGGCGATCGGCGCGTCCCTGCGCTGGCTGACGGGCGTGGCCGTGCTGCGCGCACTGGGTCCGTCCGACTTCCCGCTGGCCATCATCACGGTCAACGTCATCGGCTCCTTCCTGATGGGGGTCTTTGTCGTGGCCGCCGCCCATCGCGGGCTGACCCATCTCAGCCCCTTCGTGATGACTGGCGTCCTGGGCGGGTTCACCACGTTCAGCGCCTTTTCTCTTGAAACCATGACGCTGATCGAACGCGGACAGGTGGCGTCGGCCAGCCTCTATATCCTGCTGTCGGTCGGCCTGTCGGTCGGCGCATTGGCCCTTGGCCTCATCCTGGCCCGAGGAGTTTTCGCATGAGCGGCGTACAGACTGTCACCGTGGAAGAGGGCGAGGGCGACCAGCGCCTTGACCGTTGGATGAAGCGGCGCTTTCCGCAGGTGAGCCAGGGCATGATCGAAAAGATGTGTCGCAAGGGCGAATGCCGTGTGAATGGGGGCAGGGTCAAATCCTCGACTCGCGTGGAAGAGGGGCAAAAGGTGCGTATCCCGCCCTTGCCCGACCGGCCCGCGCCGCCCGTGCAAAAGACGCGCATCTCGGACAAGGACGCCAAGATGATCCGCGACTGCGTGATCTACAAGGATGACCAGATCATCGCGATCAACAAACCGTCCGGCCTTCCGACCCAAGGGGGATCGGGGCAGACCAAGCACGTGGACGGGCTGGCCGAGGCGCTGATGTTTGACCTCGACGAAAAACCGCGCCTCGTGCACCGGTTGGACAAGGACACATCGGGTGTCCTGCTGCTGGCGCGCACCCGGGCTGCGGCCAAGTCCCTGACAGCCGCCATGCGCCATCACGAAACGCGCAAGATCTACTGGGCGCTCGTCGCCGGTGTGCCCACGCCTTACTTGGGTGAAATCAAGTACGGGTTGGTCAAGGCGCCGGGCCATGGCCGCAGCGGTGAGGGCGAAAAAATGATCGCCGTGCACCCGCGTGATATCGACGATACGCGCGGCGCAAAGCGCGCGCATACGATGTACGCCACGCTCTACCGCGTTGCGTCCCGCGCGGCGTGGGTCGCGATGGAGCCGATCACCGGGCGCACCCACCAGCTGCGCGCGCATATGGCCGAGATTGGACACCCAATTGTCGGTGACGGCAAATATGGTGGCTCCAGCCAGGAAAACATGGGCGACGGCTGGGGTGCCAAGGTCGGTGGCATCATTTCCCAAAAGCTGCACCTGCACGCGCGCATGATGCGGTTTGAACAGCCTGAAACGCGCAAGGTCATCACGGTGACCGCCCCCCTGCCGGACCACATGGCGCAAAGCTGGGACACCTTCGGCTGGACCGAGGACCTCGCCGCAGAAGATCCGTTCGAGGCGCTGTAGATGCGTCTGGTAGTCTTTGACGTGGACGGCACGCTGGTCGACAGCCAAGCCGACATCGTGGCCAGCATGGCAGACGCCTTTGCAGCCGTTGGGCTGGACGCACCGGCCCGACAAGACATCCTTGGCATTGTTGGCCTGTCCTTGCCCGTGGCGATGGAGGCGCTTGTCGCGGATGCCGATCACGCGCGTATGGTCGAGGCCTACAAGGACAGCTATGCCAAGCTGCGCGTGTCAAAAGGGGCTTCATCCTGTCCGCTCTATCCGGGTGCACGGGCGGCACTTGATCGGTTGCAGGCGCAGGACGACATCCTGCTGGGTGTGGCGACCGGGAAATCCAAGCGCGGTCTCGACGGGTTGATCGAAGCCCACGGGCTTAACGGCATGTTTGTGACCCGGCAGGTCGCGGATTTCCATCCGTCCAAGCCGCATCCATCGATGCTGCGCGCCGCGCTGGAGGAATCCGGGGTGGAAACAGCAGACGCCGTGATGATCGGCGACACCAGCTTTGATGCGCGGATGGCGCATGCGGCAGGCATGCCGTTCCTGGGCGTCGGCTGGGGCTACCATGCCACTAGCCAGCTTGATGGTGCCCGCGCCATTTTGAACGATTTTTCTGAACTCGATGATGCGCTGAACGCGCTATGGACCGACTGACATGAGCGAATGGAAGCAAAAACGGTTCTGGAAAACGGCGACAGCTGAACAGACGGATACGGGTTGGACCGTGACTCTGGATGGACGGGCCGTGAAAACACCGGCCAAAGCGGGGCTGATCCTGCCGACGCAAAGGATGGCCGATGCCGTCGCGGCTGAGTGGAACGCGCAGGATGAAGTGGTCAACCCGCTGTCCATGCCGTTCACCCGCAGCGCAAATGCGGCGATCGACAAGGTGGCGGTGCAGCACCGCGAAGTGGCGGATATGCTTGCAGCCTATGGCGATGCGGACCTGCTGTGTTACCGGGCGGATGGGCCACAGGAGCTGATCGACAGGCAGGTGGCAGAATGGGATCCCTATCTGGATTGGGCCGCTGATACCTTGGGGGCGCGGCTTCAGCCACGGACGGGTTTGATGCACGAATCACAGGATGCGCAAGCGCTCGCATCGTTGTCTCAACGGGTCCACGTTCTATCTGAGTTTGAACTTGCGGCCTTTCATGACCTTGTCAGCCTCTCTGGATCGCTGATCCTGGGTTTTGCCGCCGCCCAAGACCTGCACCCGGCGCCCACAATTTGGGCGGCGTCGCGGCTTGATGAAATCTGGCAGGAAGAGCAATGGGGTGAGGATGAAGAGGCCCGAGAGGTCGCGCAGATCAAGCAAGCGTCGTTTTTGCACGCGAAAGCCTTTTTTGATGTGGCAAAATATGGTTGACGCTAGGGCATGTTGCGGCCTGTAAAACCGCACAATAATGCATCGTTTTTGGTGACGCAGCCCTTGACGTTCTGCGATGAATCCTTCCAAACTATGGCCCACTGGTTGGGGACAACTCCGGCTGGATAGCCTTCGGCGGAGCATGGACACTCAGGCTGCGCTGATCGAACCGCCAAAATACGGCGGAAAATCAGGAAGAGGTAAAAATGAAAAAAACCGTAATCTTTGGCGCGCTGACCGCCGCTGGCATGGCTGCCGGCGCTGCGGCTGCTGGCACGCTCGATGACGTGAAAGCACGTGGCACGCTGAACTGCGGCGTGACAACCGGTCTGGTCGGCTTCGCCGCACCTGACGCAAACGGCGAATGGGACGGCTTCGACGTGGCTGTGTGCCGTGCTGTGGCTGCTGCTGTGCTGGGTGATCCCACCGCAGTTGAATTCGTGCCCACAACCGGCAAGACGCGCTTCACCGCGCTGGCTTCGGGCGAAATTGACATGCTGGCCCGTAACACCACGTGGACGTTCAGCCGCGATGTGGACCTCAAGTTCACCTTTGTTGGCGTGAACTACTACGACGGCCAAGGCTTCATGGTTCCCAAGGATCTGGGCGTGTCCTCGGCCAAGGATCTGGACGGCGCAACCGTCTGCATCCAGACCGGCACCACGACCGAGCTGAACCTGGCGGACTTCTTCCGCTCGAACAACATCAGCTATGAGCCGGTTCCGATCGAAACCAATGCCGAAGCGCAACAGCAGTACCTTGCAGGTGCCTGTGACGTGTACACCACCGACGCATCGGGCCTGGCCGCAACACGCGCCACTTTTGAAGCCCCCGGTGATCACGTTCTGCTGCCCGAAATCATCTCGAAAGAGCCGCTGGGCCCGCTGGTCCGTCACGGCGACAACGAGTGGGGCGATGTGGTTCGCTGGACCCTGAACGCGCTGATCTCGGCAGAAGAGCTGGGTATCACGTCGACCAATATCTCTGAAATGTCCGGTGGCACCGACAACCCGGAAATCAACCGTATCCTGGGCACCGAAGGTACCCTGGGCGAGATGCTGGGTCTGGACGCTGACTGGGCGATGAAAGCCATCAACGCCAGCGGCAACTATGGCGAAATCTTCGAGAAGAACATCGGTGAAGCCACTCCGATCGGTCTGGCCCGTGGCCTGAACGCTCAGTGGACCGATGGCGGCCTGCTTTACAGCCCGCCCTTCCGCTAAGATACCAAGCCGAGGGGCGCAGGTTAAACCCTGCGCCCCTTGCGCATCTGGGGCACAAGATCGCTGAAAACAGCGGCGCAGCTGCCTGAAAATGCAGACAGTTATGAAAACCCGGCCCCGCGTCACTGACGCGCAAAAACCAAGGCCGGAACCACGGGGAAAACCTCATGACAACGATGACCGACCCTCCACAGGAGTCGTTCCGCCTGTCGATGCTTTTGAACGACACGCGGTACAGATCATACACATTCCAATTCATTGCCCTGATCGTACTGATCGCGTCTGCCGCCTTTTTGATGAGCAACCTGTTCAGCAATCTGGCTGCCGCGGGTTTGAACATCTCCTATCAATTCCTGGGCACCCCAGCGGGCTATGACATAAACCAAACTCTGATTGACTACAGCAGCCAGTCGACCAATGCGCGCGCCGCACTGGTGGGCATCCTGAACACGCTGCTTGTGGCCTTTCTGGCCTGTGTGACGGCGACCATCTTTGGCGTGATCGCCGGGGTTCTGCGCCTGTCCAACAACTGGCTGGTCAGCAAGTTGATGTCCTTCTACGTGGAGATCTTCCGGAACATCCCTGTGCTGATCTGGATCATCATCATCTTCACCATCATGATCGCGGTCCTGCCAGGGCCAAGGGCGTTCCGCGGGGACGAACCGGCGGCAAGCATGGTGTTCGATGCCATCGCCTTTACCAACCGCGGCGTTTACATCCCCGCACCCGTGTGGGGCGCAGGATCACTTTTGGTTGTGGCCACGTTCCTGCTGTCAATCGTTGGCGTGATTGCCTATCGCCGCTATGCCACCAAACTGCTCTACGATACGGGCCGTTTGCTGCCCATGGGTTGGCCCAGCCTGGCCATTCTGTTTGTGCCAACGCTGCTGGTCTATTTCATCATGGGCATGCCGATCGGGCTCGATTATCCGGTGCTCAAGGGCTTCAACTTTTCCGGTGGGATCAAGGTCGGTGGACCGCTGATCGCCCTGTGGTTCGCTTTGTCGATCTATACAGGCGCCTTCATCGCGGAAAACGTCCGAGCGGGTATTCAGGCCATTTCCAAAGGGCAGTCTGAAGCCGCAGGCGCGCTGGGTCTGCGCCAGGGCCGGATCATGAACCTTGTGGTGCTGCCACAGGCGCTGCGGGTCATCATCCCGCCGCTCATCTCGCAATACCTCAACATCACCAAGAACTCATCGCTGGCCATCGCCGTGGGCTACGCCGATGTCACGGCCACACTGGGTGGGATCACCCTGAACCAGACCGGGCGTGCCATCGAATGCGTTCTGCTGCTGATGCTGTTCTATCTCACGATCTCGCTGTGCATCTCGGCGGTCATGAACGTCTACAACAATTCCGTTAAGTTGAAGGAGCGCTGAGCCATGTCAGATACATCTGCTGCCTTTGTGCGCACCGAACAAGTGCCACCTTCACCACCGCCGACCTCGGCAACGGGACCTGTCAAATGGGCCAAGGACAACCTGTTCTCGACACCGCTCTATAGTCTGCTGACGATTGCCGCATTCTATTTCATCTACCTGATCCTCGCCAACACACTGCCGTGGATCGCCAACGGCGTCTGGGGCACGTCCAGCCTGGCAGAATGCCGCGAAGCGCTGAACGGCGTGTCGGGGGGCTGCTTCTCGGTGCTGACCGAGCGGTGGAACCAGCTGCTGTTCGGGTTCAAATACCCGGCGGATCAGTACTGGCGCCCCGCGTTGACCTTCCTGCTGTTCTTTGCAGCCGCCGCACCGGTGCTGTTCTTCAAATTGCCGCGCCAATTGTTATTGTTTACGGCGCTCTTTCCGTTCATCGCCTTCTACCTGATCTGGGGGGGCACGATCCTCACTCCGATCCTGGCGCTGGTCGGGTTCGTGGCGGGCTACTTCGTCTACCAACGCTTTGTGGCGGGCAGCTTTGCCGCCGGTTTCTTTGGCGGGATCGCGACGGCCTTTGTCGTCTGGATCATCGGCGGGATGCTGATCCCTGCAAACGCGAACGAAGGCGCGTTGCTCAGCACCGTGCCCAGCCGCGATCTGGGGGGCTTCATGCTCAACATGATGCTGGGCGTGACCTGTGTGTCGCTATCGGTGCCTCTGGGCATCGCACTGGCGCTGGGCCGGCAATCGGACATGCCGCTGATCAAATGGATCTGCGTGGTCTTTATCGAGTTCATTCGTGGCGTGCCGCTGATCACCCTGCTGTTCGTGGCAAGCGTGATGCTGGCGTATTTCTTCCCGCCGGGCACAACGACCGACCTATTCCTGCGGGTTGTGATCATGATCACGATGTTCTCGGCGGCCTACATCGCCGAGGTGATCCGGGGTGGCCTCGCCGCCCTGCCACGCGGCCAGTACGAAGCGGCGGACAGCCTCGGCCTCGACTACCCCCAGGCCATGCGGCTGATCATCCTGCCACAGGCGCTCAAGATCTCGATTCCGGGCATCGTGAACGTGGCGGTGGGTCTGTTCAAGGACACCGTGCTGGTCTCGGTCATCTCGATGTTTGACCTGTTGGGCATGATCCGCGGTCCCATCCTCGCCTCCACCGAATGGAACGGGGTCTATTGGGAACTTCTGGGCTTTGCCTCGCTTCTCTTCTTTGTCGTCTGCTACGGCATCTCTCAATACTCGCAGTGGCTGGAACGCCAGCTTGCGACCGATCACCGCTAAGGAGTGGCTGATATGACTGAACAAGTTGCAATGAACGTCTCAAACGAAGTCGCGATTTCAATCGACAAGATGAACAAGTGGTACGGGACATTCCACGTGCTGCGCGACATCGACCTGACGGTGTATCAAGGCGAACGGATCGTGATCGCCGGGCCTTCGGGCTCTGGTAAATCGACCCTGATCCGCTGCATCAACGCGCTTGAGGAACACCAGCAGGGTACGATCACCGTGGACGGCACCGTGCTGTCCTCGGACGTCAAGAATATCGACAAGATCCGGTCCGAGGTTGGCATGTGCTTCCAGCACTTCAACCTGTTCCCGCACCTGTCGATCCTTGAAAACTGCACGTTGGCCCCGATCTGGGTGCGCAAGACGCCCAAGAAGGAAGCCGAAGAGATCGCGATGCACTTCCTTGAAAAGGTGAAGATCCCCGATCAGGCCGACAAGTATCCCGGTCAGTTGTCTGGTGGTCAGCAACAGCGCGTGGCAATCGCACGCTCGCTCTGCATGCGTCCAAGGATCATGTTGTTCGACGAACCCACGTCCGCGCTCGACCCGGAGATGATCAAGGAGGTGCTCGACACCATGGTCGAGCTTGCCGAAGAGGGCATGACCATGCTCTGCGTGACGCACGAGATGGGCTTTGCCCGTCAGGTAGCGAACCGGGTGATCTTCATGGACGAAGGGCAGATCGTGGAACAGAACGAACCCGAAGAGTTCTTCAACAACCCGCAAAGCCCCCGGACCCAGCTGTTCCTCAGCCAGATTCTCGGCCACTGATCAAGCGGGGCGGGGGACACCCCCGCCTTACAAGGCCGCCTGGGTAAACCCGGAGCGGCCTGACCTCAGCCTAGACGATGGTTATGAGACATAACCAACTTCCTCCTTCTGGCTAAAAATACCTTGGGGTTTGGGGCAAAGCCCCATCAAAAACTGCATCGCGTCGCCGTCAGGCGTCCTTTGGATGTTTCCGAAAGTCTGGAACCGAAAATACCCTGCCGCGCTCTCGGGACATTTTCGATCAGAGGTTTTAAGGTGATTTCGGAAACATCCGAGATCACCGTGCGTTGCGTTAACCGCCCAACACCCGCCCGGTGGGGGTGTACAGGGGGTGTACGGATGCTGCACGGGGGGTGACACCCTGTCTCAAGCCGTCAATCTCCATGAAAACAAGGTGAATGCACGGGGCGACTCACTCCGCCATCACCTCACGCGGCACCGCAAAATCGACCACTTGCCCGACACGCCAATCAATCTCGGCCCAGCTGTCCACGTCAAAGCGGATGATGGCGGTTGCGCAGGTCGGGTAGTCCAGAAAGCGCGGGTGTTCTGGCGGTTGCTCCACCACCCGTTCCGCGAAATCGGCAATGCCGGGGTTGTGGCCCAGCACTAGAACGGCCTGTTCCGTTTGTTCTTTCAGCACCGCCATCATTGTCTCGGCCCCGGCGTGATACAGAGCGCGCGAAAACCTCACCGGTATATCAAACGCCAACCCCAGAAAAGTCTGCCCGGTCCGCTCACTGGTCGAACTGACAGCCGCTTGGGGCACATGGCCCTCCCGACGCAACCAATCGCCCATGGCCTGTGCAGAGGCCTTGCCCCGCGCGTTCAATGGCCGGTCGTGATCCATCAATGCAGGATGATCCCAGCTTGATTTGGCATGGCGCATCAAGATCAGCGTACGGGTCATCGGTGAAAGGCTTTCATGTGAAACGCGGTTTGGGCATCGGACCGGTCAAAGCTCTGACTGACCGGGCAAGCCCGCCGCACATGGCAGCCCCGGGTCATGCATTGAACACCGGCAGGCGTATCAAGATACGCCTTACAGGCAGGCACATCATAGGGCGTTTCGGCAGATAATGCACCCACCGGGCAGGCCGCAACGCAGGGGCGATCTGTGCACGCATCGCAAGGACGCGACCCTTCGGATGCATCTTTGAATTCATGCGTGAATTCCAGTGCCCCCCGGATCGAAATCATCAGACCGGCGCGGTCATGGATCATCATGCCTGTTGGGCTTTGCCAGAAGCGCCCCGTGTCCAATGCCCACGCTATGAAGGGGGCATAGGGTGGCCCGTCGGATGGAAAATGCACCGTTGCGTCCAGACGATCTGCTATCTCGTTCAGAATGCGTTTGGACCAGGTGTCGACGGGGTTTTCGACCGCGTTGATATACTCGGCACTTTGAGTGAAGATGGTCCACCAATGCGCGTCTGTGCCGATGAGAACCTTGTTGAACGTGTGCCCCATGACCATCAGGCCATATGGATCAACTGCTGCTGAAACAGCCTTGAGGGTCATTTTCGGGCAAAGGGCAGGGACAGGGACCAGCCCAGTCTTGCTGGCCGGTCGTCCTGCCATTCGAGGCCCACTTGCATGTCGTCATGTCCGGCTTCGGGTTGGGCAATATAGGTGCCGAACATGCGGTCCCAGATCGACAGCGAAAACCCGTAGTTGCTGTCATGTTCGTGCCGGTGCACCGAGTGGTGCACACGATGCATGTCTGGCGTCACAAGCAAGCGCCGGACGATGGCGTCGAGCCACAGGGGCAGGCGGATGTTGGCATGATTGAACATGGCAGTGCCGTTCAGGATGATCTCGAACAACACCACCGCAATGGCAGCGGGACCCAGCAGATAGACGACACCGATCTTGATCAGCATCGACAGACCGATCTCGATCGGATGGAAGCGGATGGCTGTGGTCACGTCCATATCGATATCGGCATGATGCACACGGTGCAGACGCCACAGGAGTGGCACCTTATGCGTGACAAGATGCTGTGCCCAAATAATAAAATCGAGGATCAGAATGGCTGCCACCACCTCGATCCAGAACGGCAGGTCAAGCGCGTTCAGAAGTCCCCAACCCTCTGCCTCGGTATGTGCCGCGGCCCCTACCGCCAGCAGTGGCAAGCCAAAGGACATGAGGCGTAACAAGACCGTATTGACTATGGTAATACCCCAATTCGTGATCCAGCGCGTGTTGCGCGCCTGGGTGCGCGGACGTCGTGGGATCATCGCTTCAGTCATGGCAAAAAGGGCAAACAGACCGAGAAAGACACCAAAGCGGATCAGCGTTTCGTTTTCCATGGCCCATATCTACTGCGCTGTGATCGTGGTGCAATGCGGCGCACAGACACGTTTGCGTCAGCGCGGACGGATGATCGAACCTGCGCCGTGATCCGTGAAAAGCTCAAGCAGACACGCATTTGGCGCGCGTCCATCCAATATGACAACGGCCCGCACACCATTGGCAATCGCATCAAGCGCGGTTTCTGTCTTGGGGATCATCCCGCCTGCAATGGTGCCGTCAGCCGTCAGGGCGCGGATCTGGTCGGCCGTCAATTCCGTCACGACCTCGCCAGTTGCATTCTTGACGCCAGAGACATCGGTGAGCAGCAACAGCCGGTCAGCCTTCAGCGCGCTGGCGATGGCCCCTGCCGCGGTGTCGCCATTGATGTTGAACGTCTCTCCGTTCTGGCCCGCACCAAGGGGGGCTATCACTGGGATCATGGCACGATCAAACAGGGTGGATAGAATGGTCGAATCCATCCGTGCGGGCGTTCCGACAAGGCCAAGAGCCGGATCGGTCTGGTCACATGTGATCAGGTTCGCGTCCTTGCCTGATAGCCCGACAGCTTTTCCACCCGCGCGGTTGATGGCCTGCACGATGCGCTTGTTCACAACGCCGGACAGGACCATCTCGACCACTTCCATTGTCGCGGCATCGGTCACGCGTTTCCCGTTCACGAAGTCGGATTTGATCTCGAGACGGTTCAGCATGTCGTTGATCATCGGGCCGCCGCCATGAACGATCACCGGGTTCACCCCCACTTGGCGCATGAGAACAACGTCATTGGCAAAGCTCTCCATCGCCTCGTCCGAGCCCATGGCGTGGCCGCCCAGCTTGATGACAACGGTAGCGCCAGTGTAGCGCTGCATGTAAGGCAACGCTTGGCTGAGGGTACGGGCAGTGGCGATCCAGTCGCGGTTCATATCTTGGGTCTTCATCTTGGGTCTGTAATGATTGCGCTGTTCACTGTCTTGCCCCAGCCTTGTAGCGGGGCCAAGATTTTTTGTACGAAAATCTTTCGCGTCAGACGAGCGTTGCGATGATGGCGCGCAGGGTTGCGATACCGTCACCCTTTTCGCTGCTCGTCAGCACAATCTCGGGAAACGCGGCTGGGTGTTTGGATAGTGCGGATCGTACCTGTGCCAGAACGGCATCGCGGTCCTTGGCTTTGACCTTATCCGTCTTGGTCAACACGCATTGAAACGTGACCGCAGATGTGTCGAGCAGTTTCAGAATCTCTTCGTCGACCTTCTTGATCCCGTGGCGTGCGTCGATAAGGACAAAGGCACGCCGTAGGGTCTGACGGCCCGACAGGTACTGCTTCAGCAAGCGCTGCCATTTCTCCACAACGGGCAGTGGCGCATTGGCATAGCCATAGCCGGGCAGGTCGACCAGATAATGATCATCCCCGGCCGTGAAATAGTTAATCTCTTGCGTGCGTCCCGGCGTGTTCGAGGCACGAGCCAGCCCCTTACGACCCGTCAATGCGTTGATCAGCGAGGATTTTCCGACATTTGACCGGCCGGCAAAGCACACCTCCATCCGGTCCGCCGGGGGTAGGCCGGACATGGCCACGACCCCCTTCACAAACTCGGTTTCACCGGCAAACAGAAGCCGCCCGCGCTCAGCTGTCTGCGGATCGGGTTCTTCGGCGATGGGGAAATGCAGTGCAGTCATGACAGGCTGTCACCGGTGGCTACGGTTCCACCTGACTTTACCTTGAAGTAGATACCAAAGTTTCGGGTGTCCCAGCCATCTTCAAGCACGCGCAGCATGCTGATATCGCGCGTGCCGGTCTGCGGATTGGCATCAGGTGCGCGGCAACGTTCAATTGGCTCTACGGGTGAAAGCGTGGCACTGCCAAGGGTGATGTCGCTTGCGAGCAGATCAATCTCTTCCCACGGCGCCAGACCATCAAGCCACAGGTTGATCCGGAAGCGTCGCATGTCGACCTGCATACCAGCCTTCTGGCTGAGTGCGCGCAACGAGGCAAGGTTTCCAATCGACACGGATGCAAATGGAACATCTGTCATCCCTTGCGCCGGAGCTTCGACCAAGCGGGCGGGTCCGGGGCGGTCGCCGGGCCACAAATCCCCGATCCATGCACCGACTGCAGAGGGATTAGTGGACGGATCAAAGTCCAGCGGATCTCGGGTAGGGTGGGTCAAAAGTACACCTGTCTTGGTGCCGACGGCGCCCACGGCAGCCAATGCAGGACCGGATGCAACTTGCAAGAAGTTGCGCCGCGGCTGCCAATTGTCCGTGTCCTCGGCCTCGGCATTCAGAAGCGCCCACGCCCGATCACCGACAACGGCCCCTTCGGGGGTCAAATCCACTTGCGCGCAGGCTTCACATCCGATCCCTTTGATCGGATGGCGCCAGATATGGGCAAGGGTCCCCGTCACTTCTTGGGTTCCTCAGCCGCCTTCTTTTTGAAGCTGCCAGTGATGTTGCCCAGCAGGTCCGGCTTATAGCCCTGGCTGCGCATGATCAGGTATTGCTGCGTAAAGGTGATCACGTTGTTGGCAATCCAGTACACGACCAGGCCGCTTGCAAAACTGCCCAACATAAACATGAAGACCCATGGCATCCAGGCAAAGATCATCTGTTGTGTCGGGTCGGTGGGCGCCGGATTCAGCTTTTGTTGCAGCCACATCGAGATACCCAGCAAGATCGGCAGGATACCAATAAAGATCAGCGCCATCAGGCTGTTTGGATCGGGGGCTGCGTTGGGCAACAGGCCGAAGATGTTGATGATCGATGTCGGGTCTGGTGCACTCAGATCCTGGAACGGGCCAAAGAATGGTGCGTGACGCAATTCGATCGTGACAAAGATCACCTTGTAGAGCGAGAAGAAGATGGGGATTTGTAGCAGGATCGGCAAGCACCCGGCGGCGGGGTTCACCTTTTCCTTCTTGTACAGCTCCATCATCCCTTGCTGAAGCTTTTGCTTGTCGTCGCCCGCCTGCTCTTTCAGTTTCTCCATCTGCGGCTGCAGCTCTTTCATCTTCGCCATCGAGACATATGACTTGTATGCAAGAGGGACCAAAACGGCCTTGATGATCAGGGTCAGGCCCATGATTGCCCAGCCCATGTTGCCGATCAGCTTGTTCAACTCGTGCAGCAACCAGAAAATGGGTTTCGTCAGGAAAAAGAACCAACCCCAGTCGATGCTGTCGATGAAACCCTCAACGCCGCCCGATTGGTACTCACGGATGGTTTCCCATTCCTTCGCACCTGCAAAAAGCTGCGTTTGTACCGAGATCGTCGCGCCATCGGCCACGTCCTGTGTGGGCAGCCGGGTGACGGCACGGTAGACATCGCTGCGCGGGGCATAAGTCAACGCTTGATCAAAGCTTTGTACGCCCGTTGGGATCAAGATGGACTGCCAGTAGTGATCGGTAAAGCCGACCCATCCGTTTGTGACACCTTCGGTCACGATGGCCGGGCGGCCCCATGCAGGGTCGATTTCGGCGTCGGGAATTTCGTCCCAATCGGTTTCTGCCAACTCGCCGTCAGCCATGGCCACTGCACCCTCGTGCAGAATGAAGAAGTTCTTCAGTTCGGACGGTACGCCGTGCCGCGTCAACATCCCGTACGGCGCGGCGCGCACCGCTGCCCCGCTGGTATTGGTTACCGATTGGGTGATGTCGAACATGTATTGGTCATCGATGCTGATGATCCGTTCAAAAACCAGGCCAGCCCCGTTGTTCCATGTCAAAGTGACCGGTTCACCTACCGCGAGGGTGTCACCATCGGTCTGGGCCCACGTTGTGTTCGGACCAGGGACCGCAGCGGCATCAAGCCCGCTCCCCGGTGCCCAGCCATACACTGCGTAATAGGCATCTGCTGTACCGACGGGTGACAGCATCGTGACGATGTCCGCACTGGATTCAAGGCTTGTTCGATAGCCTTTCAGGCGAAGGTCATCGATACGCCCACCCAACAGAGAGATCGAGCCTGACACACGTGGTGTTTCGATCTCGATGCGCGGAGCATCTGCGGTTTCGTTCGCAGCTTCCTCCGCAGGCTGAGCGGCCCCGCCCTCAATCGGCGTTGTAGGTACGGCACTTGTATCCTGCGCCTGTTCTGTCGCTGGCGCGCCTGCATCCGACGGTACGTCGGGTTCGGGCGGCGGGAACAGGACAAACCATACGAGGATGACAATGAAACTGAGCGCCGTTGCAAGAATGAGGTTCTTGTTCTGATCGTCCATCGGGGACTGCCACCTGCTGTCTGAAACGTTGCACGGGTTCAACAGAGTGCAGGGCCAAAGGTCAAGCGGATTCGGGCGTTGAACGCAGCCCTGAGCAGCAAGCGTGGCAAAGGTTGGACGGTTGGTCGAAGCGCAGTGCCCCCCGACCGCTGCGATCCAGAAATAGTTTTCGCTTGTCAGTTGGTCCGGCGTACGGGCAGCGAAGGAGCATCCTGTACCTTGCTTTCATGCGCCCGTACCCAATCCAGTGTTTTTTCAAATGGCATCGGTCGTGCGATGCCGAAACCTTGTACGTAATCGCAACCAAGCTGCGCCAGAAGTGCGTGTTCTCCGACCGTTTCGACACCCTCGGCCAGCGTTTCGATACCTAAACGCTCTGCCATGGTCAGAACGGCACTTATCATGCGTTGCTGCTCCGGATCACGATCTGCCTTCATGACGAATGAACGGTCAATCTTGATCCGTCCCACGCCAAAACGGCGAATGGATGAAATGGACGCGTGACCTGTACCAAAGTCGTCCAGATCGACCCGGCACCCGAGTTTCGTTAATGCGTTGATGTTGCGCGTTATCGTGTCGTCCGTATTGTCTGTGACCACGGTTTCGAGAATCTCGACCGTAAGCCGGCCCGGTGTCAGGTCGAAGCGGTCGAGTTCCCAACGCACTTTGTCCACCAGCTTTGGATTGTTGAGTTCCGAGCCGCTGAAGTTAACCCCAACGTGAGGGACATTCAGACCTGCAGAGTCCCATGCCTTAAGCGCCGTGAAGCTGTGATAAATCATGATTTCAGCTAAACGTTCCAATAACCCTGCGTCTTCGATTGCGGGTAGGAATTCAGCCGGAGAAATTGCTCCCTTGTCTGGGTGTATCCAACGGGCCAGCGCTTCGAACCCGGCGACCTTTCCGGTATCCGTGGAGATTTGTGGCTGAAACCATGGCTGGATGTGCCCCTGTTCCAGGGCCGCGGCCACTTCGTCGCGCAGATGCGCCCGGCTTTTCAGGCGTGAATGCAATTCGGTTGAGTAGGCGCGCACGGAAGATGGACCGCGGCGCTGTGCTTCGGTCAGCGCCGCCATTGCCCCATTGCTCCACTCGTGGCCAGTAGCGCCCGGCGCGCGGTTCAGCAGGCAGAATCCGATGCTGACGGATACGTAGATCGTCGCCCCGTCGATGGCGATCGGTTCTTCAATCGCCTGCTGGTAGCGGCTGCACATCTGGATGCAGCTTTCCAAATCTAGATGCTGTACGGCACCCAAGCATAAAGAGAACCGGAAATCGCCGGAACGGCAGACGGTGTCAGTGTCTCTCATGGTGGTGACCAAACGGTCTGCCACCGCTTTCAGGATACGATCAGTTGCGGCAGGCTCGAACCGTTCGCTGAGCGCGGCATGGTCATCCAGCTCAATCGAAAATATGGCACTGTTCCGGTCGGTTCTGGGAGCATCCGCACGCATCGTGTCGACTTTGTCGGTAAAGATATCCTGTGATACGAGACCCGGTTGCAGCGCCCGGGCGACACGCCTGCGCAGTAAATCCTCTACCCCGCCGAGAACGAACCATGCGATTGGCAATCCAATAGCAACCACAATCAGCGCTATTTCACCCCAGATCCAGTAAGCGGCTAGCATCATTGCGGGTAGGAATGCCAGCATCTGGGGCCCGGTCAGGATCGCCGTCGCTTGCCCATGCAAAAGTTTCAGCTTGTCTGGCGTGCGGAACTGCATGTTGGATCCCTTTTCCGTACCCACTGTTGGAGCCGCGGGCCAGCTTAGCTTTAGGAAAACAGGGTAAGTCCGCGCTTAACGTAGATCAGGAATGTTCACGTTTTTTTCTTCAAATTTTTTGGAACTACGGATGAGCCCGGCTTTGTTGCACAAATCGATTGATTGGCAGACGTCCCCTTTCTCCGGCCGGATTTGCCCTATGGCCTGTGTGACAGGTCTGCCGAGAGCGGTGTAGCGGTTGAGCACGGCGATGCGGACTTGGATTTCCGCAACCTGCCGGTCAAAGTCTCGAGCCATTACGGATTGCCCGAGCAGTTTGATGCAGTTCATCTTGCTCTCGACACGGCTTCGGCGGTGATATCCGCTCCATCGCCGCCACAGGGAACGGCCCAGGTATCGCGATGCATTCACCGCTTCGTTTCTGGCGATAGCCCCTGCTCTCTTTGGCTGCCAGGGCTTGGCATTCTTCCGGGGCGGGATGACGGCATGGGCGCCACGCGCGGCAATCGCATCATGGCATTTGCGCGTGTCGTAGGCTCCATCGGCAGTGACCGACCCGATGTCCTGATCCAGTGCGATCTGGTCCAGAAGCTCCGGGAGCATAGGCGCATCCCCACGTTGCTAGGCGTCACTTCGACCGCCCGCACTTCCAGCGTTTCGTTGTCGATCCCGATATGTATCTTGCGCCATATGCGCCGTTTAGGACCGCCATGCTTGCGGGCATTCCACTCGCCTTCGCCCTCTGACTTGATACCCGTGCTGTCGATCAGAAGATTCAGAGGGCCAGTTCCGCCACGATACGGCAGGCTCTCGTTCAGCGTCTTTTGGCGGCGATACAAGGTGCTGAAGTCGGGTACCGGCCAGTCTAGTCCGACCAACCGCAACAAGCTTTCGACGAAGCCTGTCGTTTGCCGCAAAGGCAGGCCAAACAACACTTTCAGGGTAAGACAGGTCTGGATCGCGGTGTCACTGAACCTCGGTTGGCGGCCACGTCTGCCGGTCGGTGGTGGCCACCACGTCATCTGCGGATCAAACCAAATCGACAGCGATCCACGTCGCTTCAACGCTTCATTGTAAGCCGACCAGTTCGTGGTCCTGTACTTTGTAGGGGCCCAACTGCTCATACCTTCCAGCTATCAGACTGGATTCAAACAGTGAATCACATACGCCGATTTGTGCAACAAAGCCATTAAACTGCCAAAGGCAAATGGCAATTCCTTGCTGAACGCGCCTTTGAACGAGCGGCAAATGGCTGGAAAACCTTCCTCGCTTGAAACGTGTAGCGTTTCGCGGCTCAGCAGCTATGCGTGACTTGCGGTGGTCTTGGTCGGGAGGGGTTTTGTGCACAACATTTCTCACTGGTTAGATCTGCACGATCTGGAGCAGCTTACCGGTCAGGACATCGTTGCGGCTTTTCATTCTAAAGCATTCGCCCAATCCCTATTTGAAAAGAATGTGCTGGGGGAGGGCGATCAGATACGCACCGCACTCGAAGACCAACAGCTGGTTTTCCAAACGATTGTTTGCCCTGCACTGGCGTCTGGTTTCGCTGATACAAACTCGGCGCGGCAGGCGCTGAACCAGCTTAAGCCTCAGACCCTTGACGCAGGTGAACACCGCCCGCACACGGTTGCCACTGGGGTCGGCGGCCAGCCGGTCGTCGCAATGACATGGGCGGGTGGCCCACGTGATGTGATGTGTCTTGCACATGAGGCGGCGCATGGTTTGCAAGTACTGTTGTCGGATCGTGAGTTGATGCCGCCCGTGGCACGCGAGACCTGTGCATTTATCGGTGAGCTGCTGTTGATCAATCATATGCGGCAGTGTGATCCAGTTTTATTTCAAAGCCTTACCGGGATCTGGAAGCAACAGACAGCGCAATACCTTGGCAAAAACATGGATGATTTGTCATTTGCATTGGGCGATATGCTGACTGCGTATCACTACGATCTGAATTATCCCTTTGCGCGGATCGCCAGCACTCAATTGTTTCAACGAGGGTCTGGCGATTGGATAGACAGGCTGTTTTCCAGTGGTGCTGACGCAATGAAACATCTGCCTTTGGATGTAATGGCAAACAGGGCGGGCGACATTCCAAACCATCTGCCACCGATGCCGCCATCCGACGCGGCACACCCGGCAGTCGAGGCGTATCGCAGCCTGGGTGCCATGGCATTGCTGGACATCGACCATTGGCACGGCGAATGCGAACGGAACATAGAAGACTACTACGCAAGGCTTTTAGGCCACCTTCACGACCGCACGGCCTTCCTTGTTTTAGATGAGGCCCGCAGGCCAGCGGGCTATGCAACGTGGATCAAGACGCCCTCGGGACAGCTCGAAATCACCCGGCAGGCCGCACCTTTTGGTGGCTATCTTAGCCTTCAAAAATCATTGGAACGGCATTTGGCGGACCGTGGCCCTGTTTCGGCCTGTCATCCCCGGAGCGCACGACAGGAACAAGTGGCATGGTGACTGTCGATTACTATGCTGGCGTTGGTTATGCGCTCGAACTGTTGGCTCGGTCCGAATATCACCGTCAGTTTCAGCTTGGCAGATATCTTCGGGTCGAGGTTTTGCCAGCGCTTCATAGCAGCCAATCGCGGTTCTATCTGAATGGTGATAGTATTCCGGTTGGCATGGTAACCTGGGCCTGGTTGTCACCACAGGTCGAAGCCGAGATTCACCAGACGGGCCGTGCGCTGGCACAGCCTGAGTGGAATTGCGGCGACAGGTTGTTCTTTAACGATTGGATCACGCCTTATCAAAACATGCGTGAGGTGCTGCACGACATGACGTACGTCGTATTTCCGGACAAGGTGGCGACCAGCCTGCGTCGGAATCAGGACCGTTCGGTGCGCCGGATCAACAAATGGACCGGGATAGAATTGCGCAGAGCGCGCGAAAGGGTAGTGGTATGAACGTTGCCCAGCTTTCGTCAGGTTACGCATCAGATATTGCTGCCATCGAGGGCTTTGCCGCCTTGCTCGGGGATGGCTTTGAAAACCCGGAAAACATCCGGGCAAAAGTCTTGTTCACCATTCCCGAACACCCTCAGCATAGCTTTGTCTTGCGCTATGATGATGATCGTCTGATCGTGTCTGGCGATACGGAAGGCAAAGTTGACACGCAGGTGACGATCCCGATAGCCACGATGCATCGCATTATCAACGAGTTCGAAACGCTCGATTGGCGCGATCCCCATATCATTGGGACAATCACATTTACCGGCCATCTGGCGCATGCAAACCACCTTGCCAAATCGTGTCTGCGCCCAAGTAGGGGAACTATGGCCAGGTTCCGCAAGTCAGAGCGATTGAGCGCCGCCAAGGGACATCGCCATCTGACAAAACTTGACACGCTTCATCAGCCAACCCAGCGACAAATCCTTGAGGCGATGGAGGAAGGCCGCCCGGTTGTGATCACCGGTCTGGAGCCTACACAGCCCCGCGCCGACTGGACGGTCGACAGGCTGGCCTCCTGTTACGGGGATGCGGTCATTAGCGTGGGCTCTGCGACACAGCGCCAGACGCTGACCAATGTCATTGAGGATATCAAGGATTTTGGCCTCAATCCGTATGGTGACATGATCAACGGGTTTGCCAAGCCATATACCGAAGGTGCCGCCCTGCCCGAGGTGATGAGACCGGATTTTAGGCCTCTGTTCTTTGACAGCGAAGACTTCATCGTGCCGCAACTGTGGCTGGGATCGGTGCCTACCCATATGCCCATGTCCAGCTTGCACCGTTACCCTCTTACCAGCTTTCAACTGCAGATAATCGGACGCAAACGATTTGATCTGTATTCGCCGGATCAGGTTGATCTGATCTATCCGATGAAAGCTTACAACAACTGCCAGCCTTGCTGGTTCAAGCCTGAAGTTCCAGATTTCAACGTGTACCCCAAAGCGCGCGAGGCCAAATCCATCTCTGTCACATTGCATCCTGGTGATCTGCTGGTGCAGCCCGCAGGTTGGTTCCATCAGCTCCGCGCGCTCGACAGTCCGGACATGTCCGTGAGTTATTCCTGGCGCTATTGAGCGCCGGAATCAGTTTCGTCTTGATTTGTTCAGAGAGACGAAAGTGGGCGGGCGGTTAGTCAAGACCCCCCACCCGATTGAGCCGCTGGGCAGGAAAACCCGGCGAACCACAACGACGGGACGGTATCAGATCCGGCCCGCAACAGGAAGGAAGGCAGAATGTCAAGGAATCTAACAAAGGCGATCAGTGATCTTTACGCCGACATCAGTTTTGGTGGCGGAGGCGACAGCGGCGGAGACAGTGGAACCGGCAGCGGGTCGAACTATGACAGCGGTATCGCTGGCAGCGTAGGGTTCACCCCAGAACAGCAGGCCGATAATCGCGACTATGCTGCAACCGGCGCATCGGCAGTCACGGGAATGGCTGCCGGCTTGGGCGTTACCGCAGCAACCAAGAGCCCGTATGCGGGCGCAGCTGTCGGCGCAATGGTTGCGAAAGGTACATATGACGCTCTTTCTCCCGAGTAGTGACCCGTAAGACTTGATCGGCTGTTTTTGCGCGACGCGTTTTGCAGAACGCAAAAACAGCCACCTACAAAAGGCGAATTCAATGTCGATCCCTCAGGCAATCTTTTTTCTTGTTGTCGCAATGTCAGTATCGACTGCTATTAGAAAATATGTGCAAAAGAAGGCGATAACTCTACGCGAGGTATCTGTCGCTTTTTTGGGCGCTCCGGTTTTGACAATACTGACCGTTTTATTAACTCGTATTTAGATGTTTGATCCCAATCATATCAAGATACTGGCGTGTTGGTCGTATTTCTATTCGATGCAACCGAGACGTACTTTGCGCCAACTGTTTCCGATCATTCTAAGCCGTAGCATTCATTTGTTTCAGCAAAGGTCCGAGCAGTGATTTGGGGCACGCGCATTTTCAGGCACAAGTCTTTCTACCTCGTCTCTGCCGTCGGAGCCGTGCTGATTGTTCTTGTAACACTTGCCTCGGGTCTGGTCAGTTCCGGGTGGGATGAAATCTATGGCAGAACCCGTATCGTCGGGAGTGCTGAGCCCGAAACCGTGAGTGTACATCTGTTGTTCAGCCGGTCCGGGGGGGATGAAAATGCATCGCCTGCGTTAGACCACTATGTAGAGCACCTGACTTGGCTTAACGCATTTGCTGCCAGCCGTCACACCGCACGTCATTCCAATGCATGGACGTCTGACATAGCCCTCGGGTATTGGTTGTCTGGCGCGCCCGAAGATTTGCCCGCAATGCTTCGCACCCTTTCGCGTGTGTTTGATCCCATCACTCTGTCACGCGAATTTGCAAACCAAGAACGGGATATTGTCCGGCGGGAATACGACCTGCGCCTCGCCAACCGTCCCGATGCGCAGGCGGCCGAGGATATGGATGCGTTTTTGTACCAAGGCAATGCCATCGCCGCATCGGTCATTGGTACCCCCGGACAGATCAATGCGCTGCGGTTTGACGATGCCAAGGCGCAACATCGGGCCATCCATCAGCCTGAGTGGTCATCACTGTTGGTCACCGGAGACGTTTCGCCGCGTCAGGTTCGTCGCATCATGAAACAGGTCGGTTTTCCGCATCAGCCGGGTGGGCCCACGGATATCGCGCCGCCGCCTTTTGTCCTTAGCCAGCCAGATCTCCGTGTCGTGACTCTCTCGGCAGCTGACGCTGCCCCGCGTATGATCTGGCGCAAGGTTGTTACACTGCCGAAACCGGTGTCCTTCGACCTTCTGGATGCTCAGACGCGTTTGCTGCGCGACATTCTGGAGAGCACCCTTCCCGGCGGAATTGTCGGACCCTTGCGGTTCGACACCCTTGTCGCAAAAAGTTTTCAGATCGCTGTGTTTCCCATCGATGAACGCCATGTCGAACTCAACTTTCGCGCTGAACCGGGCAAAGACATTGGTTTTGACGAACTGCGTGCGTGCTTCGAGGCGGCCTTGACCGCCTCTGCCCAAGGTATCCCTGCAGAAACCTATGCGCGTGTCCATGAACGGTTCAGATCGTTCTGGCCTGAGTGGTCAAACAAGGAGGCGACCCGCGATTGGATGGCGAGTTACGTGTTGGACCGTGCCAGCAACTTGCGTGTGCCAATGACGGAAACCGAACTTGCCGCCTTGCACAGCTTACTCTCGGCGCAAGACATCGACGCATTGGTCGCAGCCCTGGCTGGCCCCGGCCGAACGGCCATTGCCTTTATCGGAAAGGACAAGATCAAGTGAAACACTTTGCCGTGGCAGTGATTGCAACCCTTATGTTGACGGGGTGCGGTGACGATGCGCCGTCTTCCAACACCGAGACCAGCCCCGGCGGGATCGATTACGTGCGCCTGTATATTCCTGAGGCCGAGGTTGTGGCCATCCAGATCGCCTGGCCCACGGACTGGCCGCTGCGTGAAGATGCCAACCAGGCGGTTCCTTACATCGGGGCTGACCTGATCCTAGCAGGCGGTGCCGAGGGGTTTCCGGCTCGGGAAGTCGTAGAGATGTTTGCTGATCTGCAGGTCACGGGCCGCCTGTCGGTTACGTCTGATAGTGTTCTGGGCAGTCTTGTCGCCCCAGAGGAAAATCTGAAAAAGGCTGTCGAAATCGCAAATGCGCATTTGCGGGCGCCGCTTTTGGAAAAACGTTGGTTTGAAGAGATTCAGCAGGGCTTCGCAGCGAATATGGCTGAAGCATCTGCTGCTACGGCACATCAAGGGTTTGCCGCGGTGCGATGGGCGGTTTTGGGTGATGTGCCGCTTCGCCGTGCGCTGTCTGTCGACCCACCCGAGCAAATTACATCCGTCACACCCGAGGACGTCGCGCAATGGCATCGTGAAACAATCGTGCGTAAGGATGCAAAGGTTGTGATCGCAGGTGCCATTGATGCCGACCAAGCCGGGGCCGCAATTGACGACCTCTTTGTCGGCTTGCCAGAGGCGGGAGTGCGGGTTGCAACGACGCACAGCACCGATTTCACGCCCCGTCATATCCTGCTGCACATGCCGGATTCCCAAACCAGTACGTTGTTCTTTGTTGCACCGATGCCCCCCACGCGGGAAGGCAGCGAGTTCGAGGATATCATTCTTGTGTCTGCTCTGGGGGAGGGCAAGGAAAGTGTCCTTTTTGAGGCTGTGCGCACGCAATTGCGCGCAACATATGGCCTCAGTGCGCATCTTGATGCCTACGTGCGCGACACGCGGTTTTTGTACTTTGGGGGCGAGGTCGAAACCGCAAAACTGGCGCAAGCCGCAACCGTCGTGCGGGAAGCCTATGCGTCGTTTCGCGAGGCCGGGCCGCCGCAAGGTTTTCTGGAAAGTCTCAAGGGCCCTTTCGTCGCGCAGAGCAAAAAAACGGCCGCTGACCCTGTCGCCGCGTCCACATCTGCCCTTATGGCTTTGTTGGATGATCAGGACCCCAGCGTCGCCCTTGACCTTGCATCTGAACTTGATCGCGTCACATCCGAAACCCTTCGCCAAAGACTTGCCAATGCGTTTCCGGCTGCGCAGGACTTTATCATAGTCGCTGTGTCGTCTGATGCTGACGCGCTTCCAAACGCCTGTGTGATTTCCGAACCAAGAGACGTCCTTGATTGCCAATGAAAATGCGGGGCGATGAAAATGCCGGTGAGGTCCCCCTTTCCTGGTTTGGCAAAACGTTTTGGAAGTTCACACCGCTTTACGTCGAACTGATTTTTCTCGCCATCTGCCTGCGTGTGATGGGGTTGGTGGAGCCATTCATATTTCAGGTTATCATTGATCGCATTCTGCCGTTCCAGCGCGAGGCGTCGCTGTTGGTGGTGGTCACGATCTTTGCCGTTGTAAGCCTGTTCCAGATCGGGTTTCAGGTTCTCTCGCAACTTCTTGGGATGTTGACCGCGAACCGTGTCACCCGCGAACTGGGCGCGCGCATCTTTGAACATCTGTTCAAACTGCCGTTCAGCCATTTCCGCAAATGGTCCGTTGGCGAGACGATCGCCCGGATCAGTGAAACCGATACGATCCGTGGCTTTCTTGTCGGCTCGACGACGGGTGTTTTCCTAGATCTGGTCTTTGTCTTTATCTACATCGCCGTATTGTTCACGCTTTCGGTTAATCTGACATTGATCATTCTGGCGGCTTTGCCGATCCAGATCCTGATTTACTTAGGCTTTGGTCCCTTCCTGCGGCGGCGATTGCGCACACAATTCGATGCGGGCGCGGCGCACCAAACGCAGATGGTCGAAAATATCTCCGGGATTGCTGCGGTCAAGGCTCTGAGCGCAGAAGACAAGATGTTGGAACGTCTTGATCTGACACTGCACGCAAACCTCAATGCGGGCTACCGCGTCGGCCTGCTTGGCATATGGAATGACAAGCTGCTTTTCGTCGTCGACAGAACGATCACGATAAGCATCATCTTCTTTGGCGCTCAACTTGTCTTTGCCGGGGAGCTGACGCTGGGCGAGTTGATCGCCTTCCACCTGCTGGCCCAGAAGGTCACTGGCCCGATCGAAAACTTCTCTGGCCTGTGGGAAAGCTGGCAGAACGTACGTGTGTCGCGACAAAGGCTGGGGGATGTTGTCAACACTTCGATGGAGCCATTCAATGCGTTGCCGAAACTTCCGCGCAACATCGAAGGCGAACTGGTTTTCAGCGATGTTGACTTTGGTTATTCGCCATCGGCACCTCTTTTTCAGAACTTTCAGTTCAGAGCCAGACCAAACACTCTGACGCTGATTGTCGGGCCATCGGGCATTGGGAAATCAACCTTTGGGCGGTTGGCGTCTGGGATTGATGTCCCTGATCGCGGCGCCATACTACTGGGTGGCGAAAACATCGCGCATTTTGAACCGCATGACGTGCGCAGCCAAATTGCCTATGTGCCGCAAGAACCATATCTGTTTTCCGGCACGCTGCGCGAGAACCTTACACTTGGTAACGCGCAGGCGGATGATGCCACATTGAACCGCGCCTTACGCATTTCTGCCGCTGACACCTTTGTCTCTCAGCTTCCTATGGGGTTGGAAACGGATGTGGGCGAACGGGGGTCTGCCCTGTCGGGCGGTGAACGACAACGTGTTGCGATTGCGCGTTCACTTGTACGGCGTCCGAAAGTCATCATTCTGGATGAACCCACCAGTGCGCTGGATGCTGCCGCACAAAAGCGAATGGCCGCAGAGTTGTTGAAGCTTAAGGCCGAAGCCACTTTGCTTGTCATTACCCATAATCCTGACGTGTTCGACGGTCCGGATTCGATCATCGATTTCGAGGCGCTTGGATGACCGCTCAGGCTGAACCCATGAAAATCTCATCGCCGACCCTGCACCTGACAATTTTGTTTGGCATTGTGGTGTTTGTGGCGATCGTTGTGATGGCATTCGTCTTTAAGGTCGAAGTGGTCGCGCGCGGAGAAGGTCGTGTCGTTCCCATCACGCAGGTGCAGGTCGTCCAGCCTGAATTTGCCGGAAGTATCAGAGCCATTCATGTGCGCGACGGGATGCCGGTGTCAAAGGGGCAGATCTTGATAGAGCTTGATCCGACCGATGCGATTTCCGAACTGGGCAAGCTTACCGCAGAGATGCAACGGCTTCAGATCGAAGCTCTGAGGGTTGATGCGATGGTTGGCGCATTGCTGCAGAATGTGCGTGCCCCTGATTTCCTTGCGCGGGGTCAGGCGCTTTTCGACCTGCCGCAAGACCTGTCCGAGCACCCGTTTGTGGCCGAACAAGAACAGCTTCTTGAGGCCGAACTGCGCGACTTCCTTGCCGTTCTTGAACAAATCGATGCCCGCGAAGACGTGAACCGCCGATCCGAAGAGGTGACCAGTACAAACATCGCGCGCGTGCAAGCCTCACTCGAAATTCAAAGCGAACGGTTAGAGCGTTCACAGCTGCTGTTGGATCAGGGTACCAGCAGCCGGGCGGCGTTTCTGGATGTTCAGCAGGCCTTTACAGAGCTTGAGCGCGAGCGTGATGTCTATTTGCGTGAACTGGGGCAGAAGGTGGCGGAGCGCACCGCGCTAAACAGCGAACGGCGCGCCCGGATTGCAGAAATCCGCAGCAATTCGCTGGGGCGACAATCGGAAATCGATTCCCGCCTCGCCACACTCGGCGAGGAAGAGCGTGCCGCCCGGCGGCGTGTGGTGGCCGCACAACTTAAGGCTCCTGTGTCAGGGATTGTTGACCAGTTACAAGTCTTTACCGTGGGTGGCGTGGCTGACGCCGGTGCCGAGCTTCTGCGAATCGTGCCCACGAATGTGGAGATCGAGATTGAGGGCTTGTTTTCAAATCAGGACATCGGCTTCATGGAGGTGGGCCAGCGCACGAATATCCGCCTTGATGCTTATCCGTCAGAGCGGTTTGGTTTTGTTGAAGGCCAAATTTCCGACATCGCGGCAGATTCAACACAAGGCGAGGATGGGCAATGGGGCTATGTCGTGCGCGCGACCCCAGATGATGCGTATCTGTCTGCCGGTTCCGATCAATATGCCTTGCGGCCCGGCATGACAGCAACCATCGATGTCACGACAGACACCCGCCGCATCATCAGCTATTTTTTCGCACCAATTGTGCGCACCGTCCAAGACGCGATGGGGGAAAGATGAGCGTCTGCAGATGATTGAAATGCAATTCGATGGATTAAGATCTGGAAGTTCCGGTCGGGAATATGCGTAGCGATCTGACGTGGGAGCATATCAGTGCAAACTACACTCGGAGATTGTAGGAAAGCCTTGGACCCGCTGTCATCACGGTTTCAACACGGCGCTTCCATCGTGTGTTGTTGGACTAGAAGCCCCCGAACACGTCAGGATCCCTTCGAGACGTGCTCGTCCGATGGATCCGCGTCGTTGGAGGCAATAGGGAGCAAAAAGCTGGGGCGGTTTGCACGCTATATTGTAGAGACAAGCGCCGCGGTGAGATAGTGTTGTAGCATGACCTATCAGCCTGGCCATATCTTGGACGACCCAAGCAGCTTACCCAAGCTCCCGCCCTGGATCGCCTCTACACGTGCAGAAATCCCCGAAACCGTGGCCTTTCGGTCCGGGGCAGTGATGACAGTGGTCGACGCTTTGGTCTCTGATCCGGGCCATGGGGTGCCGCTGAAACTGTTGGCCAACCGACTGGCGCTGAAGGCGGCCACCGCAACCTCGAAACTGGAAGGACGGATGGCGCAGGAGGCCGATATCCGCGACGCATATCATCTGACGCCACCCAGCGAAGCCCGGGGTCCAGATGGTGATATGCTAGCCTTCTGGCGGGAGGTGGTCCGCTGTCGACTAAATGGGCGGGACTGGGGGGCCGGGTTAGCGGCCCTTATTGGTTCTGACCTTGAGACCGAAATTGATGGATGGCTGATGGGCGCAGCAGAACATGCGCAATCCCACGGAGCTTTGGCCGGTTGCGTTGTTGTGATGCGGGCGGTGCTGGAGTTGGATGATCGGGCAGAGCGGATTGCCTGTCTGTTTTCCGATGTTGTTCTGGCCCGGTCTCTCAACTGGAGAACCGTGCTGCCGGTTACAGCGCAATGTCTCAGCAAGGCGATGTTGCGGGACCTGACTGCGGCCGGGCAGAGGGCCGATTTGGGTGTTCAGCAGAGCATCCTCAAATCTGTTGAAGACACGATTGGTCTGGCGCGGGCCCTTGCACAATCATCCGCCGCTCTTCGAGCTGTGGCGCCAAAGCTCCGCGCCAAGGGGGCGGAGGCGGCGGTTGCGTTGTTCTTGTCCGAAAATACGGTGGCGCCGTCGACCATGTTGTCGCCTATGATCCGCGGCACCGCCTTGCCGATGACCGATCGTGCTGCGCGGCGATTCTGCGACCGACTGGTCGAACTGGGCGTCGCGCGCGAACTGACCGGACGGCCCACCTTTCAACTCTATGGGATCGCGCCATGAATGTCGCTGCTAGACGAAGGCGTGCCAGAGAAGGCAAGGATCTGTTCGATCGAGAGCTTGCTGAGTTGCCATCGGACCTTCGCTGGCGCGAATGGATGGGGCGGATCGAAGCGGTGCTGTTTGCCAGCAGCGCGCCGGTGACGCGCGACGACTTGGCCCGCGTGGTGGGGCAGGGGGTGTCGGTCGAGATGTTGATCGAGGATATTCAGGCGGAACTGGCAGATCGCCCTTATGAACTTTTGCAAGTCTTCGGTGGATGGATGTTCAGGACAAGGACGCGGTTTGCCGATGCGATCAAAGCGGCTGCTGATTTGGGTGATCAATCGCTCGCCTTCAACGAAGTGGAGATGGGCGTGCTCTGTGCAATCGCCTATCACCAGCCGATCGACCGGGCAGGTTTGAAGGATATCTTCGGCAAGGAGGTCAGTCGCGACGTGCTGGCGCGGTTGCGTTATAAAGACCTGATTGCGTCAGGTCCGAGGTCACCGCGGCCCGGCGCACCGCACACCTTTGTTACGACGGATACGTTTCTGGCGACGTTTGATCTGCAGACGTTGCGGGATCTGCCGGAGCTTGACTTAGCAGTTGGTGAATCGGATGACGAGCCTCGGACCCTACCGGTCTGAGGCTGCACGCTGTCAATTGGTCGGAGGTGCGGGCATGTGATGGGCGACTTCCTCGAAGATGTGGCAGACGATACGCGATAGTACGGGGCAGAAACTAAGTGTATTTGCGTAACAGCGACGCGCTTTGACCACGTGGTCGGGGGAACAAACTCGTCCTTTGCGGCCGCCTCGTATTCCGGCAACAAGGATGTTCAGACTGGTGATCAAACCGCGTTTCCCGTCAATGTAGTGGACCGGTACGCGTCGATACCATAGCGTACAATCTGAGCAGCGACACAATGCAGGCCTTCGGAGGTGCAGTGCACCCTCGAAAACCAGATCAAAAAGCTCACAAAATAGGGACAGCCTCATGAAGTTAGTTATCGGCCTTGATGGACAGAGTTCGGGGGACAAAGCTCTCGCCTTTGCCAAAGACCTGGCAGCAAACACGACAGCTTGCGAGTTGATCGTCGTCTACGTGATCGAGTGGTCGCCGTTTTCTTTCCAAACCGCAGAGGAGAATGCAGAACGGCACAAGCGGAGAGAGGAAGAAATTTCCGTCGCAATGGAGCGGGTGGTCAACCCGGCGGTGGCGTCGTTGACTGAGGCCGGACTGTCGGCGCGGGCAATTGTACGGCACGGGGATGTGGCTGACACCATAGACGACATTGCTCACAAGGAAGGCGCAAGCCAGATCATCGTGGCCCGCAGCAGTGCCGGTGGATTGACATCGCGCATTTTCGGCAGCTCAACCGCAAATCTCGTCATGACCGCCCGCGTTCCTGTCACTGTCGTCGCATAAGGATTACAGAAAATGAAAAAGATTTATTCGATACTCCTTGCGCTATCGGCGCTTGTTGCTGTCGCCATACCCGCGCAGGCGCAGGATGCGGCACCGTCGCTGGATGCGCGTGTGAACGAGGCCTTCGCCAATTTCACAGGCCCTTTCGTGAATTTCATCTTTGCCCCGATTCCCGGCACGTCCTTTCCATGGATCGTGATGTGGCTGGTCATCGGTGCAACCGTGTTCACGATCTACTTTGCCGCCGTACAGTTCCGATTTTTCGGACACGCTATCGGGCTGGTCAAAGGTGACTACTCCAACCCCAACGACGCGGGCGAAGTCAGCCACTTTCAGGCGCTTGCAACGGCGCTTTCAGGAACAGTGGGCCTTGGGAACATCGCGGGTGTTGCCGTTGCCGTTGGGATTGGCGGGCCAGGGGCCACATTCTGGATGATCCTTGCAGGTCTCTTGGGCATGGCGTCCAAGTTCACCGAATGTACGTTGGGTGTGAAGTATCGCAATGAATACCCGGATGGCACCGTTTCAGGCGGTCCGATGTATTACATCTCCAAAGGGTTTGATGAACTGGGGCTGCCGGGTGGCAAGATTCTCGCCGTCCTGTTTTCGGTGTTCTGTATCCTTGGGGCCCTTGGCGGCGGGAACATGTTCCAGGCCAACCAGGCGCATGTGCAGATTACCGTGATCACGGGCGACTACCCGGGTTGGATCACAGGCGTCATCTTTGCTGCTGTCGTCTTTGCGGTGATCGTTGGTGGGATCAAATCCATCGCCAAGGTGACCGAGAAGGTCGTGCCGTTCATGGGCATCATGTATGTCGGCGCGGCGCTGATTGTTCTGATCGTCAACTACGACATGATCGGCTGGGCCATCGGCCAAATCTTTGTTGGTGCGTTCACCGGGCTTGGCGTGGCAGGCGGACTTGTCGGCGCGTTGATCCAAGGCTTCAAACGCGCGGCCTTCTCGAACGAGGCGGGCGTGGGTTCAGCAGCGATTGCGCATTCGGCGGTGAAAACCAAAGAACCGATTACCGAGGGGTTCGTTTCCTTGCTTGAGCCGTTGATCGACACGGTGGTGATCTGCACGATGACGGCCTTGGTCATAATCATCTCACAACAACTGATCGTTGATCAGGCAACAGGCAACTACATGCTGAACGAAGCGGGAAGTGCGATCGCGACGGTCGACGGCAACTCCGGTGTGGCGCTGACATCTGCGGCCTTTGGCTCGGCCATCGGCTGGTTCCCGTATGTACTGGTCATCGCGGTGGTCCTGTTTGCCTTCTCGACGATGATCTCGTGGTCCTACTACGGGCTGAAGGCATGGACCTACCTCTTTGGCGAGGGCAAGACGACGGAACTGGTGTTCAAGATCATTTTCTGCATCTTCATCGTCATCGGAGCGGCGGCAAGCCTTGGGCCGGTCATCGACTTCTCGGATGCGGCGATCTTTGCCATGGCCGTGGTCAATATCTTCTGCCTCTACTTCCTGATGAAAGTGGTGCGGGCAGAGCTGAACTCTTACAGTGCCCGCCTGCAATCTGGCGAGATCAAGAAGTTCGCCCATTAGAGATCAACACTGGCGGGAGAGGCTGCCCTGTCGGGGCGGCCTCTTCTTTGGCAATAGTTAAGAATTGACGAGACCACACTACACTGCCGCATCCCGTCCATGGTAAATGCCGCGCTTTTTGCGGGCTGTCGTCAAAAACGCATCGAACGGATTTATCGATCTTGGTGCAGTTCATTAGCTGCATAAGTGTTTCGTCTCATTGTCAACCTGCGCGCCCTTTGTTTGGTGCGGCTCATATGTTCCTGAGTTGCTGTATCCAGCGCGTTTGACGTCACTTGATCCGCGCCCCTTTGGATCTGAATTGGCAAGTTGGTTTGTTCGGGTTTTGAACCGCTTGTTTCTTTCGGTGACCCTTGGTGCGCTTTTAGTAGAGTTCGATTGTGAGATTGCTTGATTTTTGAGGCACAAATACCAAACAAATCGGCGGTCGCTGGTTTGTTTCAATGAGACTGGGACATTGAGGTCGATAGGCTGCGTTCGTGACAGTCGTGGCGAATAGGTCGAAGGAGCGCACTCTACCGGATGCTGCAGCGTTGATGAACGACAGCTTTGATCTTACCGTTGCCAACCATGAAACTGTTTCTCATCCACGGTGCTCCGGCAACGGGCAAATTGACGGTAGCCAGAGAACTCGCGTTGCTCACCGGATCGCCGCTTGTGGACAATCACGCCGCCATCGATATGGCTCGGATGGTGTTTGGTTTCGCTCAGCCGGGCTTTTGGGACCTCGTGCATGATTTGCGTGTTACAACTCTCCGTAGCGCAGCAATGGCCAATGTGCCGAGGCTCATCACAACGGCAGCCTATAGTCATCCCGCAGATGCACGGCTTTTGCGAGAATATGACCTCGCGATTGAAGAATACGGAGGTATTATCGAACCAATTCATCTTTTCTGTTCTGTAAAGACACTAGGCAGCACACCCATTAATTTCTGTTCAACCGTATAGGGTTGTGATTCATTTCCCGCAAAACAACAGGAGGGAGCAGGAAATGGCGCGGTCAGATATGAGCGATCTGGAGTGGGAGTTCATCAAACAGGTGCTGCCCAACAAGTCTCGGGGCGTTAGGCGCGTAGATGACCGACGCGTGATCAACGGGATTTTCTACGTCCTGCGCACCGGCATTCCCTGGGCCGACCTGCCCAGCGACTACGGCCCGCCGACAACGATCTATAACCGCTTCAACCGCTGGACCTATGCCGGTCATTGGGACCGGATCATGGAGGCCGTGGCGGACGCGCATAATGTCGACATGGTCATGGTGGATGGCACGAGCATTCGCGTTCATCATTCCGCGGCGACGCTGAAAAAAACGACCCGCGTCGTTGCATGGGGCGGTCGCGGGGCGGGTTAACCACCAAATTACATGCGCTTACCAATCAGGACGGCTTGCCAATCCGGTTCGAACTGACCCCCGGTCAGGCCCATGATGCGCCCCCATGTAAACGCCTACTGGATGCGCTTCAACCGGGCCAATACGTGCTGGCCGACAAGGCTTATGATGCTGACTGGATCCGCGAAATGATCTGGGAACAAGGTGCCATTGACGTGATCCCATCCAAATCGAACCGCAGACTTCCCAAGGATTTCGTCGCTGAAATATATAAGGACCGCAACAAGATCGAGCGCTTCTTCGGCCGCCTCAAGGCATCCTTCCGGCGCATCGCGACGCGATACGAGAAAACGTCACGCAACTTCATGGCAATGGTCAAACTGGCATCCGTCAGACTGTGGATCGAATTTTATGAGTCCGCTGCCTAATGACGCGCGTGTCTGCGTCTGAGCGCGCGCGAAAAGGCAAGATTGCCTCACCCGAGGGGCTTAAGAGCTATCTTGATCAGAATGACTTTGTTGCGATACCGAGAGATAACTGTTTGAGCCTTTCAACGGAGAATACAGGCCCAAGAGAAACCGCCGCAGCTATCGCACAAAACTTTCAAATCCCCGTTTTGTACGAGGAGTAGCCTATCGTCTCCCGACAAGCAGTGATTGGTGCAGCCGCCACGAGCGCCGCGCTTGTTACGTTTTGAGGCAGCGCCGATCCACGCAACGCAAGACGCCAGTTGGACGTCCTGACGAAGA
>NZ_CANNGP010000007.1 GCF_947504105.1 uncultured Tateyamaria sp. | reverse complement strand
TCTCTATCGCAGATAATGACACCTGCACTATGGCGCATTGCGACGCCGGGGGAGCGGGAGCCATCCACCCCATCGGCTCTATCGAGTTAAGAGTTCAAGTTAGAAGCGCCTGTTTGGCGAACGAAATCTACGCGCAGCCGTCGAGCCAAACGTCACTTTGACTTTCCGGACTGCAATCACCGGATGCGAGTTTTGCGATACGTGAAGCGCGATCATTCAGCTCCACATCTTCTTCAAGAAGCCGGAATTGGCCGGGTGCGATTAGCACAGCCAATAGACGATAATACTCTTGATCGGCGAGCTTAGCAGGTGCTCGGCCATAGATGCTATCACTGGCCTCAAAGAAACCTGTCATCCACCCCTCAGGACCGCGTCCCATCTCAACGGTATCGAGCCAGAGCGCGAGTATTTGGTCTTTGGCGAGTTGGTGTTCGAGACCCATCGCAAAGCCAGTCTGGCGTATCTTCCCAACTCCCGGGCGAAACTCTTCGAAACCCAGTCTCTTGGATAGTGACTGAGAGATTGTAGTTAGACCCGCTCCCGCCGTGGAGAGATCAACGCCGGCATGGTCAAGAAAGCCCGGGTCTTGCACCAAGATGAGTTGCCTGAGTCGTTCAATGCCCAGATCATCCGGCCCCCGACCGTCAGCGATTAACGCGTCTGCGCGTGCTGCGTAAGTATCTGCCTGACGAACGGCATCCCAATATCCAAGAGCGCCGTAGCCAAACAATCCAGCAAAAACGAGAACCAACAAGCACAATGCAATTCCAAACATCCGCCTCATGCTTCCGCGTCACCATAGATTGAACAGGTCTTTCACAGACTACTGTAGTCGTGGACTAGTTGAAACGCCGAAACTTCGGTCAGCGGCCCTTCGTGTGTTGTGCAGCATCCGGTGATTTGGGCTGATTGTGTTGAAAAACTCGAAAATCTGACAGCTGCAGTTTTCTGCCAGAATCCGTTGCAGCCATAGACTTGATACCTAGTGCCCGCTGGAGCCTCTGAGCGCATCCGACGTCGCCGGCACCGGTCCTGGGCCGACCCCCTCGATGAATTTTCGAAGAGGCGTTCTATGCGCCAGTTTTTCACTCATTCTAGCAAAAACCGGAGTTTTTCAACACAATCGGCTCGCAGGGCGGTTTCGCCGCTCAGAGCGCGAACGACAGCCGCTGGTCTGCCAACGAGCGCTCTTCGCAGGACCAGCTGCGATTTCAGTGGCTTGGTCAAACGATCAAATGGCCGGTGTTGGTCGGCCTGCCGCACCGGCATTGCCGCGTCAGCATTAGGCGGCTCTGAGCCCAAAGTGACCGAACCTGCGATTTGAATGAACGGCGGCTTTAGGATCGCCCAGCAAAGGCCATCATGTCTGGACTGTCGATGATCGCTGGGTGGCGTCCCATTCTTCTCGAAGAGCTTTGCCCTCTCCAACAAAAGTATCGCCGGTCGCACGACAGCTCGTCATGCGATCAATGCGAAAATGCCGGAATGCCCTGCGCAACTCGCACCATGCGACCAGTAGTACGTTGTCAAAATAGAAGATCAGCGCGAGGGGCAGAACAATTCTTGTGCTGTCCACCCCGGTCTTGGCTCGGTAGCGGATGTCGAGCTTTTGCTCTTCCCGTATCGCGAGGCGCAACGCCTTCATGTTCACTGCATCCGAAGGCTGCACCCCCCAAGATGACGTGAGCAGATGATCGACCGCAGGGGCCGCATCGTGTAGCTTGCGGGCGGCGCGTTTTGCAGCCTTCAACAGATCGGCATCGCCGGTTCTTGCAACCATGCTCAGACCTACGGTGATCGCTTCAGCCTCTTCCTGATCGAAGTTGATCGGGGGTAGGTCATATCCTTCGCGAATGATGTACCCGACGCCGGCTTCTCCGTGGATCGGCGTTCGCATTGCCTGCAAGGTGGCAATATCGCGATAGATCGTGCGCTTGGAGACTTCGAGTTCCCGGGCAATTTCTTTTGCCATAACGGGCGTATCCGCCGCGCGAAGGATTTGAATGATTTCGAAAAAGCAGCTGGTTTTGGCCATCAGCACCCCTGAATAATGCACCGCAATCAAAGACTGCTGACACTCAGTTGGCAACAGGGCCGGTATATGCTTGCGCGAGAAATCGAAAGTCCGAACGATGGAGCACTCACAACATATGAAAGGCGTCGCCTTGGTGGTGCTATCGGCCGTCATATTCAGCATGTCCGGCGTTCTGACCAAGATGATTGAGGCTGATGGATGGACCATCGCCTGCTGGCGTGGGGTGATCGGTGGATTGGCCGTTATTGCTTATGTCGAAGCCCGTCGCGGTGACACGTCCCGCAGCAAAGCGTTCCGGCTGGGTCCGCGTGGTTGGTTCCTGGCCAGTGTCGGAAGCGTTGCCAGCGTCACGTTTATCTATGCGTTTAAGCTGACATACGTAGCGAATGTTGCCGTAATCTACGCGACGGCCCCGTTCTTTGCAGCAGGTCTGGCATGGTTGGCGATGCGTGAGACGGTGAAAGGCCGAACCCTGATCGCAGGGGTGTTGTCCTTCGCTGGTGTCGTCATCATCGTGTCTGGCGGTTTGGGCACCGGGAAACTGCCCGGTGATGTGTTGGCGGTTGCGATGACATTGGGAAACGCGGCTTACATCGTTCTGATCCGCAAGTTCTCAGACGTGCCAGTTGTCTGGGCGGGTGGCGCATCTGCCTTGCAGCTATTCGTTGTCGGGGCATTCTTAGGTGCGCCGCTTGAAGTAACGGTCGAGGATGCAGTTTTGCTGATCTTCTTTGGTGTCGCATTTGCCAGCGCGGTAATTCTATGGACGGAAGGGACTCGCCTCATTCCATCGGCGCAATCTGCGCTACTTGGCACAGTCGAGATCCCCTGTGCCACGTTGCTCGCCTGGATCGTTTTGAGTGAGCTTCCACCTCTTGCGGCAATAATGGGCGGGGCTGTGATCATGTCAGCGGTATTGTGGCACGCTTTGCTTGACCATCGACAAGAAAAACATCGGTTCTTGCAATAGCGGACCTTCCTCCACCATCTGTAAAGGGCAGCAAAGTCCCGCGACTTGATCCTTGGACGCTCAATCCTCGCTGCACTGCGCACCAATGGCCGGTCTTCCCGCTGCCACGCAGCGCGAAAGAGTTAGCAGATGCAGCGCAATCCGCGCTGCGAGCGCGCGCAGCACAAATCCGGCACTTCCGGTCTGGGCTCATTTGAGACCTTCGCCGCGCTTTGTTTGAACGGCCGCTTCGTAGAATCCGCAAGGGCATTGAGCGTTCCGAAATTTGAGTTCTCCACGCTCAATGCCCTTGCTACCGTTGCTCTCAGATGTTGACCGAACGTCCACGGTAGATATTTTCAGCCAGAAGAGGGCTATGAGGCCGCCAGTGCGTCGATGATGGGCTGGAAGTCCGACGCCTTGAGGGAGGCACCGCCGACAAGGGCACCGTCGACATTTTCTGCCTTGAAGATCTCGGCTGCATTTGTGGGCTTGACTGAGCCGCCGTAGAGGATACGCATTTGCGCGCCTGTGTCGCCGAAGCGGGCGGTGAGCTTGGTGCGCAGCATGTCATGGGTTTCGATGATTTGTTCCATCGTTGGCACGCGTCCGGTGCCGATGGCCCAGATGGGTTCGTAGGCAATCACCGTGTTGTCGGCCGTGGCTCCGTCCGGCGTTGAGCCATCCAGTTGGGCGGCGATGATGTCGAGGCAGTCAGGGCCCAGCCGTTCTTCTTCGCTTTCGCCGATGCAGATGATGGCGGTCAGGTCCGCGGCATAGGCCGCTTCGGCCTTGGCCCGGACCTGAGCGTTTGTTTCAGCATGATCGGCGCGACGTTCTGAGTGGCCGACGATCACGGCACTTGCACCAGCATTCTTGAGCATGGTTGCGGCCACGTCACCGGTATGGGCGCCCTTGGCATTGGTATGGCAGTCCTGGCCGCCGATTTCGACCGGGCCGTTTTCTGTCGCGTCGGCAGCGCGGGTGAGAAGAGGCGCGGGCGGGCAGATGATGATCTGTGGTGCGTTGTCCGACGCACCGCCGGTGAGCGTGGCCAGGTCTGCCAACATCTCGGGGGTGCCGTTCATCTTCCAGTTGCCTGCTGCCAATGTGCGCCGCATATGTCTCTCTCCGGTTTTGTTGTCTTGGTCCTAGCATCGCGGGTGTGCCTGCGCTAGGGCTGCGCGCGCAGCATGGAGGGTGTGAGATGATCCCACGTTTGGACGCAGCAGCATTGGCTGCCGGAGATGCAGAGAGCTTGGCCGCCTTGGGTGAGGCGGCGACCGGGGTGGGCTTTGCCACTGTGTACAACACGGGTCTTTCGGCAGTACGTGTGGAAGAGGCAATCGAGACCTATCGCGCGTTCTTTCACTTGCCCGAGGCGCAGAAGCTGGCGGTGGATATGGCACGCACCGGGTCGAACCGGGGGTGGGGCGCGGCGGGATCGGAACAAGTCGATCCTGACGCCAATCCGGACTACAAACAGTTTTTTGATGTGGGGTTTCAGCTGCCCGAGGGGCATCCCCTTGGGGACAAGCGGTTCTATGCGCCGAACCTGTGGCCGGATGCTCCGGCATTTAAGGCAGTGATTTCAGGCTATTACGGCGACGCCTTGAGCGTGGCGAAGGGGCTGTTGACGGCTATTGCGCGATCCATCGGCGCCGATCCGGCCCATTTTGACGGGGCGTTCAAGACGCCCATGGCGTTGTTGAGGGGTAATTTCTATCCCGCGCGGCCAGATTGGGCAGGGGCCAAGGATTTTGGGATTGCGACCCATACAGATTATGGCTGTCTGACCCTGTTGGCGACGGATGGATCGCCGGGGTTGGAGGTGCGCAAGCGCGGCGGCGGGTGGATTCCCGTCAGCGCGCCGCCCGGGGAGTTTATCATCAACTTTGGTGAAATGCTGGAGTTCTGGACCGGAGGCCGTGTGAAGGCGACGCCGCACCGGGTTGTGGGTGGGTTGGCCGAGCGTATCTCGATCCCACTGTTCTTCAATCCGACCTATGACACCAATGTGGCCCCCGACGGGTCGGATGAGGTGATGTTGGCGGGGGATCATCTGAGTGCGCGATTTGAAGAGACCTATGTGCACCTTCAGGGAAAATCATGAGTTTACAGGCTGAACTTGAAGCTGAGGTTGCGGCACAGTGGAAAGAGCAGACGGACGGGGCGCATGACATCTGGCATGTGCGGCGAGTTTGGGCGAATTGCCAGCGGATTGCAGAGGCCTTGGACACGCCGTCAGATCGTCAGGTTCTTTTGATTGCCGCCCATTTGCACGACATCGTCAATGTCACGAAAGATGATCCGCGCCGGACGCAAGCTGCGGCCCTTTCTGCCGAGCATGCCGTTGCCTGGATGGCGGCGCGTGGATTGCCGCGGCAGGATGCAGTTGCTCATGCCATTCTGGGGCACAGCTATTCGGCCGGTCATCCTTGCGAGACGCTGGAGGCGCAGGTTTTGCAGGATGCTGACCGGTTGGAGGCCTTGGGCGCCATTGGCATTGCCCGTTGTTTCAGTGTGGCCGGTCAGATGGGAGCCGGATTGGTGGAAGGGAATGATCCTTTGGCAGAGACGCGGGCGTTGGACGATGCCGCCTTTGCCCTCGACCATTTCAGGGTGAAATTGTTTGGCGTGGCCGATACACTCAATACCGCGCCGGCGCGCGGGATGGCGACGGAACGCGTGGCGTTCATGCGGGTCTTTCAAGAAACGCTGGCGCGGGAGGCGCGTGTGTAGGGTGCGCGATGAACGCGCGCGTCTTATAGATACGTCAGGGCTTCACGGGCGAGGTCTGTTGCTTCGTCGGTGTCATCCTGGGCGCTGTCAGGGAGGAACCAATACGGCATATGCGTGTCGCCGCCGTCCTTGCGTTTGTAGTCCCAACGGTCGAGGCCCATGGCCTCAAACCTGTCCTGCATCTTGCCCTGACCTTTGAGCAGGAGCCGCCCGTCTGACATCAGGATGGCAAAAATGATGCCGTCACAGTAGATTGACAGGCCGCCGAACATCTTGCGGGTGCTGATAGGGCCGAGGCCGGAGAAGAGGTCGAGCGCGTGGTCGATCTCTTCGGCGCTGACGGCCATTCTATTGTGCGTTTTGCTCGGCGGCGAGCGCGTCCACGTCCTTGAACGAGATGCTTTCGCCACAGCCGCAAGCGTCGGTCACGTTGGGGTTGTTGAACTTGAACCCGGATTCCAGAAGTGATGTTTCGTAGTCGATTTCGGTGCCGAAAAGGAACATCTGCGCCATGGGCGCGATCATCACCCGTGCGCCGTCCTGTTCGACCGTTTCGTCGTTCGGGTCGGCGTCGTCCACGTATTCCATGGTGTATTCCATGCCTGCACAGCCGCCCTTTTTCACGCCGATGCGCAGGCCTGAATGGCCCTCTTTCTCCATCAATTTGGAGATTTGCGCGGCGGCGCGGGGGGTGATGCTGACGGCGTTTTTGCCGGGGATCGAGAACATGGGCGCCTCTTTGCTTATCCGACGTTTAAGGTAGGGCTTTCGGCGTCGTCCCGCAAGGGGCGTGGGCGAGCCAGCATGCCGGCGATTGCGTCGAGTGCTGCGCGGATGGCTGGATCGTGGCGGGTGTCCTGGTGGCAGACCAGCCATTCCTCCGATGTGAGGGCCTCGATGATGCCTGAGACGCGGGTAAGACCGGGGGCTGTGTCGGCAGCAAAGGTGGGTAGGACGACCCGGCCTACGCCGCTTTGAGCCAGTGCCATGCGGACCTGTGGATCGTTCGAGACGGCAACCAGTTCAGAGCCGTGATTGGCGACTGTCCAGGCCTCGGAGGGCAGGGTGGCTGTATCGTCGCTCGGGCCGATCCATCCTGTTACGTCTTCGGATACTGCGTAGACGGCGTGTTCGACGTGGCCTGTGCGCCGCCCGGCGAGCCAGTCGTGATCGGGACGGCGGTTGCGGATACCGATATCCACCTCGCGCCGCTCGATATCCATGTCGAGATTGCAGGAGACAAATTCGGGCGTCCAGCGGTCGCTGCGGGCCCAGTAGGTGGACAGGTTCCGGCTGAGGTAGAGCGTGGTCCAGGTGCCAGCAGAGACGCGCACGCGCGGGGCACCGGATTGTTCCGCGGACCAGTGGGCGATGCAACGGGCAGCGGCCTCCATCTTCTTTGCCCGTTCGAGAAGGGCGCGCCCTTCGGTCGTGGAGGTGTAGCCCGCAGCGCCGTGGGCAAAAAGCCTACGACCTGTGCGTTGCTCCAGAGCCGTCATTCGCCGTGACAGGGTGGCCTGGCTCAGCCCGGTCTCCCTGGCGGCGCGTGCGAGCGAGCCGTGGCGGGCGACGGCGGCGAATAGTCCGTAATCTGTCCAGTCAGTGATTTGCATGATTGCAAATGTAGGTGCGAATCCGGGGTCTGACAATGCGGCAGTGCGGCTGCCATATAGTCACTATCAACGAAAGGAGTGGTTATGCAGCACCCTTACAAGTCACTGGAAATGAATGGCCTTTATGCGCAGGAGCAAACTCTGTTTGCAAAATTGCAAGAGCAGGAACGAATTCGCAAGCGCAGTCAGCGTCGTCGCCGGGTACTGATATGGATCTTGCGCCGTTTGTGAGGCCACGAAAAAAAAGGGCCGCCGGGGGATCGGCGGCCCTTTACAGGCCTGTACAAACGCGCGGGGATGGCGCTGGGTACGGGTTACAGGCCCATGCAGTTGGCGTAGTACGTGACTGTGGCAGGCCAGTCCGAGAAGACGCCGACAACGCTCACATCCTGTGCAAGCACATCCAGCAGTTCGTAATACACGCCGTCATGCGTGGCCGCGTCGCTGATCGACTGGAAGTACCAGCCGCCACCCGAGGCCAACGGACCGGAGCGTTCGAGCGTCCAGGTGATGATCTTCAGACCGGCGGCTTTGGCTTCGTTGGCATAGGCAGAGGGCGCAATCTCACCGTTTTCCATCGTAACCAGCATCCACATGGGTGGCGCGATGTAGCGCACGCCACGGTCATAGAGGCTGTCCATGCTGTCGGGGTAGGTCGTTGGATCATTGTGGTCGAACCCGTCAATATCGTAGCTGTCATCAAGATAGACGGCTTGTGCGCCAAATTCCGGTTCGTTTTCAATCCAGTAGAGTACGTCGTTGAGGTCAAAACTTTGCACCCAGACATCCGAGGCGGGGATGCCGGCTGCCTTGTATTCGTCGACCATTTTTTGCGCATAATCGGCTTGGGAGAAGCCGTTATGCGGCATGTCGACCGAGGGTGATTTCAGTTCGGGCGTGAACTTGGTCCCGAAGGACTTAAACAGCGCGATGGACTCGGCATGCGTCATCAGTTGCGCGCCGTCTGCGTAGAGGTCGGTGCGCCAGCCTGAGACGCCGCCCTGGTATTCTTCGGTGGTGGCGGCGGCCTTGTCCTCGCTGTCCATCTTGGGCGTCAGCGTCTCGAACTCGGCCAGCGTGAGGTCAGATGTGCGGCATTCGGCAGTTGCCTCGGTGTCGCCACTAGCAGCTGAGAACGGGGTGGCGCATGTGCTGGCCAGATCCGTCAACAGGATGTCGGTGGTCGTGTGCAGGTCATTCTGCGCGTGGCGGCAGACCAACTCGTGATCCTTGGTAAACGTCACATCGCATTCAAGGATACCTGCGCCCATGCGTGCGGCAGCCACATTCGATTCCACGGTATGTTCAGGGAACATCATGGGCGCGCCCCGGTGGCCGATGGAGAAATCGGACCTGGCGGGTGTCTGGCCCTGGCAGCTTTGCAGCTTGGTCTTCAGATCGCCCTCGGGCAGTTTGTCGATCAGGTAGGCGGGGCGGGGGCCATAGTCGATCGCGATTGTGTCTGCCAATAGGGTGGCAGGGGCCGTGGCAAGCAGAATGCAAGCAGCGGTAAGGCGCATTTGAGAATCCTTCAACGTAAGTTAACCCGTGTTGAATGCCCCGTCGATGTGACGGTTTCCCAATGTGCTCGTGATAGTTTTGTGACGGCTTACATGAAGCCCAGTTCGAGCCGCGCCTCGTCCGACATCATTTCCATGCCCCAGGGTGGCTCCCACGTCAGTTCCACATCCACCTGCTTGACGCCGGGCAGCGGTTCGACTGCATCGGCCACCCAGCCCGGCATTTCGCCTGCCACGGGGCAACCGGGCGCTGTAAGCGTCATGATCACCTTCACTTCATTCTCGGGATTGATGTCGATGGTGTAGATCAGGCCCAGCTCAAATATGTTAACCGGGATTTCAGGGTCATAGACCGTGCGACAGGCTTCGACCACAGCCTCGTGCAGGGGATGGTCGGTGGAGGAGGGCGCGATCAGCGGCGTGCCTTCCATCTGTTCGGTGGGCTGGTTCATGGGATCCCCGGTATTGTTCCTGACAGTTTATATAGGGAACAGGGCAGGGGCGGTAAAGGGCGTGTGGCTTGGCGTGTCTATGCTTTGGCAGGGCCGTGGTCATAATATACGCGCCAATGGCTTGTCGCCCACTGCGAATTGTCAGAGGCTGGGATGTGCGTTGAGCAGTGGGTTTTGAAATGGCATCGACAATCCGGTGGGCGGAAGCGGGTGATCGCGAACAATGGGGCGCTTTGTTCGAGGCGTATTGCGCATCCGGCGGGGCCGAACAGACGCCCGAGATGAGAGACACTGTGTGGGGCTGGATACATGACCCATCCGCGCAGACGCTGTGTTTCGTGGTGGAGAGTAGGCCCGGTGCATTGGTCGGCTTTGTACATTTTCGCTCGTATGAGCGCCCTATGGATGCAGCCATGGGTGGGTATATCGACGACATGTTCGTCGCACCGGTGGCCCGCGGGCAAGGGATTGTTGACCTGATGATCGAGAGTGTGGGCGCCTATGCGAAAGAACAGGGCTGGGATGTCCTGCGCTGGATGACGTCCGATACCAATTATCGGGCGCGTGCGGTCTATGACCGGCACGCCACCAAGAGCAATTGGATCACATATCAGTTGAAAGGCTAGGGGTCGGCGCTGTCGCTGCGCATCCCGGGCCACCACGAAAAGGAACTCGGTCAGCCGCGCCGCCGCACGGGACGTGGTTTTACCCGCGCTTCGATCATGTCGTAGACTTTGCCCACGATGTCTTTGCCCGTGGCGTTCTCGATCCCTTCGAAGCCGGGGCTTGAGTTCACTTCCAGCACCTTTGGGCCGGTTTCAGAGCGCAGAAGGTCCACGCCCGCCTTGCCCAGCCCGAAGGCGCGGGCGGCGCGGACGGCTGTTTCGCGTTCTTCCTTGGAAATCCGCACGGACTTTGCGCTGCCGCCCCGGTGCAGGTTCGAGCGAAAATCGCCGTCGGCCCCGGTGCGTTTTATTGACGCCACGACCTTGCCTTCGACAACGAGGCAGCGGATGTCTTCGCCCGCGGCCTCTTTCACGAAGTCCTGCACGAGGAAATTGGCGCGCAGGCCGCGAAAGGCGTCGATCACGGATTCCGCCGCCTTCTTGGTTTCAGCCAGCACAACGCCCTTGCCTTGTGTCGATTCCAGCAGCTTCACAATCACCGGGGCCGTGCCCACCAGCCCCATGATGTTGGCTGTGTCCTTGGGCGACGCGGCGAAGGCGGTGGTGGGCATTCCGATCTTTTTTGACGCGAGGATCTGGTGTGCGTGCAGCTTGTCCCGGCTGGCGGTAATGCCTGCACTGCCGTTCACGCAATAGGTGCCCGTCGTCTCGAACTGGCGGATGACGGCGGTGCCGTAGGCGGTGATGGACGCCCCGATGCGCGGGATCACGGCGTCGTAGCGGGGCAGGCGCATGCCATCGTAGTGCACCTCGGGCGCCTTGGCGTTGATGGCCATGTAGCAGCGGGTGGTGTCGATGACCTCGACCGTGTGGCCACGGGCTTCGCCCACTTCGACCAGGCGCCGGGTGGAGTAGTTGTTTTCACGGCTGAGCACGGCAATGCGCAGAGAGCGTGCGGGCGCCACCTTGCGCATGGCGGACGAGTGGTAGACGTCGTAGCTGAGCTCTGGTTGCAGGCGCTTTTCCGAAGCGGTGATCGTGATGTGATCCTGCAATGCCTGTCGCCCCAACAGCATGCGAGACGTCATGCCGGAGCGGTCGGTCAGCGTGACCTCAATCGGCCAGCTTTGTCCGCCCACATCGAGCCGGGTTTCGATCACGTAGCGCAGTTCCGCCTCACCATTCGATGACGTGACCTCGCGTCGGTCGAGTATGGGCGCCGAGCAGGTGATCGACACGTGGTCCTTGCCCGCGATGGGGTGCACGTTAAAGCGGACCTTGGGCTGCTTGGCGGGGCCAAACACCTCAATATCATGGGCATGGAGCGCCGAGGTGCGCGCGCCCGTGTCGATCTTGGCTTTTAGGGCCGGCAGCCTCAGTTCGGGCATCGCCACCCATTCTTCCCAGCCGAAATTCAGCGTGTCCATCTTGTCAGTCCTGTCCCCGTATTTTGGGGTCAGCGTAACAAGCGCAACGGTCGCTCACAACGCGAAGGCGCGCGGGACGGGATCAGAGCATCAGGACATTGCCTGTTTCGTCGTAATAGGTCGTGTCGACAACATCGCCGGCCGCATCGAAGGAGATGTCCCGGACATGCCAGGCTTCGTCGCCGGAATTGTCATAGGTCGTCTGTCCGGTCAGCTGCCCGCCCACATGGGACGACACGATCAGGTCGCCGTCGTCGCGGGTTTCCTGAGTGAGGGCGATGCGCCCGTTGGCATCGTAGGTGGTTTCGAAAGTCACCCAATCGAACGTGTCGGCGTCGTCATCCGTAAGAACCTGAGAGGCTTTTCGGCCATTCTGGTAGGTGATGGTGTCGCTGCGACCGTCGTCATAGACGATTTCCCGCGCCGTCAGCCGCCCGGTGTCTGCGTCATAAGTCAACGCCTTGGAGTGCCAGGGATTGTCATCGCCGCCGTCAGTGATGGTGCGGCTGGTGCGTGCGCCGGTATCTGCGTCGAACGTCAGCGTCTCGATGCGGCCATTGTCCAGCACCTTTTCCGAGCCGATGCGGGCACCGTTCGCGGCATCATAGCTTGTTGTAACGGAGGCCCACGGCTTGTCGTCGTTCCCGTCTATCTCGATGCGCTGTGTGCGTGCGCCGGTGGCGTCGTCGAACCGTTCGATCCGTTGGTCACCATTGTCATAGTTGATGGTTCGGGCGGTTTTCTGACCCAACCAGTTCCACTCGGTTGAGCGGCTGTTCCAATCGGCGTCATTGGCTGCAGTGTCCGTGACCGTTTGGCTAAGCCGTTGCGGTCCAAGGAACGCCTCGAAAACCGTGCTGCCACTGTCCATGAGCGTTGTTCTGATCATAAAAAGGCCAGAGCTGTCCACGCTGGTTGTGATACTGGTCCAACCCTGGGTGTTGTCGACGTCTTCGACCGTGGTGGTCGTGAAGGTTTCTTCTGGGGTGGGCATGACAAGGCCTTGTGTCTTGTTGACTGATCATTTCCCTCATTGGGAATAGAATTGACCCAGAGGCATATCGCAGCAATTTGTCCTAACTTGTTCATAAATCGTACACAGGTTGGGCGATAACGAGGCCATTCTGCGTCTCATGCGCGGGGTCTTGGCATTTGCGGTTCCGCGCGTCATGAGGGGCTATGACCCGATTTTCCTTTGATCTGCACGCCACCGATGGTGGTGCGCGTACCGGCACCATCACGACCCCCAGGGGCGAGATCCGCACCCCCGCCTTCATGCCCGTGGGCACCGCGGCCACCGTGAAGGCGATGCTGCCCGAGAGCGTCCGTGCCACGGGAGCCGATATCTTGTTGGGCAACACGTACCACCTGATGCTGCGCCCCACGGCTGAGCGCATCGATCGTTTGGGCGGGCTGCACAAGTTCATGAACTGGGAGCGACCCATTCTGACGGACAGCGGCGGCTTTCAGGTGATGAGCCTTGCCGGGTTGCGCAAGCTGACCGAAGAGGGGGTGACGTTCAAATCCCATATCGACGGATCAAAACATGCGCTCACGCCGGAGCGGTCAATGGAGATCCAGCGCCTGCTGGGGTCAGATATCGTGATGTGTTTCGATGAATGCCCGGCCTTGCCAGCGGACCGAGACCGGATTGCCGAGAGCATGCGTTTGTCGATGCGCTGGGCGCGGCGGTCCCGCGATGCGTTTGGCGACCGGCCTGGTCATGCGCTCTTTGGCATTCAGCAGGGCGGGCTTGAGGAAGATCTGCGGGCCGAGAGTGCCGACGCTCTCAAGGAGATCGGGTTCGAAGGCTATGCCGTGGGTGGTTTGGCCGTTGGCGAGGGGCAGGAGGCCATGTTTGGCTGTCTGGACCATGCCGCCGAACAGTTGCCGCAGCACAAGCCGCGTTACCTGATGGGGGTGGGCAAGCCCGATGATATCGTGGGCGCCGTCGCCCGCGGCATCGACATGATGGATTGCGTGCTGCCCTCGCGGTCGGGCCGGACCGGGCAGGTCTTTACCCGCCGGGGGGTGGTCAACATCAAGAACGCCCGCCATGCCGACGACTCGCGCCCCTTGGATGAGGATTGTGGTTGCCCCGCATGTCGTGGGTATTCGCGTGCGTACCTGCACCATGTGTTCCGGGCGCAGGAGATGATCTCGGGCATGCTGCTGACCTGGCATAACCTGCACTATTATCAGGAACTGATGCAGGGCATGCGTGATGCGATTGCGACAGGCAGTTTTGACACCTGGCAGGCAGAGTTCCATGCCATGCGTGCTGAGGGCGATATCGATCCCGTGTAATCAGGGGGAGCGATGGTCAGGAATTCCCCCATCGCCCGGATAGTATTTGTGGCGTATGTTGATTCCAGTCACGCACCCTGGGGAGGGACCGCCATGCCATTTGTTGTGTTTTCGTTTGTATGGTTCTCGGTATCTGTTTTGGCGGTCCTGACTCTGGTGTGACTGATGTTGAGCGGCGCGCGTGTCGCCTACCGCGCCACGACGCCCCGCCCACCATCCCCGGCGATGTTCAAGCCGCGATCAGAGCCAGCGCCCAGCCTGCCAGTCCGATCTGAACAATCTGAATCAGTACGCTGCTTCCGTGCAGCATCTTGAAACGTCCTGTATTGCCGCCGTCCGTGGCTGTGTTGATCTGAAACATGAGTATTTGTCTGGCGTAAACCGTGCTGAACGCGATGCCGATCATGATCCAAGCGGCAAGGGTGTTCGTGGAAAATGAAACCACGCCGGTCAAAGCAGATGTCGCGATAACCCACAGGTGGTAGTGCGGAAATGCCCCGCGAATTCCCCTGCGGGCGGCGTCGGGGCCGTAGATGGCAAAGAGAACGGCCGCAAAGCCGAATGAAAACAATGTCATCCCGCCAAAAAGAAGACCGGCCAAGAGCAATGTGAGTGTGGACATGAAAGTGCCTCCGTCAGGCGTGCGACGTAGCGGCACTGGTCGAAGATCAAGCGATTGTGTTGGTGCGGATTGCCGCAGGCCGTCAGTTTTGTGCTTTATCTTGGGGTTGGTAGCCATCGCACCACGACAAATTGTGGCAAAAAACTGGGGACAGTTTGTCTGGCCCCATTGCACCCTTGGCCCGCGCACGTCAGGATACACCTTGAAACCGATGGGCTGGGATCACAGATCAAACAGTCCGACACACGGAGACAGCACAAGGTTGCCGCAAAGCGGGGCCACGCTGTCTTGCCAATGATAAGGAAAAGAGCATGCAAGAGCCTCTGAACGCCTCTTACCCGGTGCTGCCACTGCGCGATATCGTGGTCTTCCCCCATATGATCGTGCCGCTATTCGTGGGCCGGGACAAATCGGTCCGCGCGCTGGAAGAGGTCATGGCCGACGACAAGCGAATCCTGCTGTCGAGCCAGATTGACCCGTCCGTTGACGATCCGGAAGCCAGCGGTATCTACAAGGCCGGGGTCCTGGCCAATGTGCTGCAGCTGTTGAAGCTGCCCGATGGCACCGTCAAGGTGCTGGTCGAGGGGCAGGCGCGTGTGCGCATCACTGAATATCTGGAAAATGACAACTTCTTTGAGGCGCGCGCCGACTATCTGACCGAGATGCCGGGCGATATCGCCACCACCGAAGCGCTGCTGCGGTCTGTTGCGGACGAGTTCGAGCGCTATGCCAAGGTGAAGAAAAACATCCCCGAAGAGGCGCTGGCCGCTGTTGGAGAAACGACTGAGCCCGCGAAACTGGCTGATCTGGTGGCCGGGCATCTGGGCATCGAGGTTGATCAGAAGCAGGACCTGCTTGAAACGCTTGCGGTGAGCGAGCGGCTTGAGAAGGTCTATGGCCTGATGCAGGGCGAGATGTCGGTTCTGCAGGTTGAGAAAAAGATTAAGACCCGCGTGAAGTCCCAGATGGAGCGGACTCAGCGTGAGTATTATCTGAACGAACAGATGAAAGCGATCCAGCAGGAGCTGGGCGATGGCGAGGACGGCAAGAATGAAGTCGCTGAACTCGAAGAGAAAATTGCCGAGACCAAGCTGTCGAAAGAGGCCAAGGACAAGGCCGAGGCTGAGCTGAAGAAGCTCAAGAACATGTCGCCCATGTCAGCAGAGGCGACGGTTGTGCGCAACTATCTGGACTGGATGCTGTCGATCCCGTGGGGCGTGAAATCCCGCGTGAAGAAAGATCTGGGCAAGGCCGAAGCCATTCTGGACGCCGATCACTATGGCCTTGAGAAGGTCAAGGAACGGATCGTCGAGTATCTGGCCGTGCAGCAGCGCTCGAAAAAGATGAAGGGCCCGATCATGTGTCTGGTTGGTCCTCCGGGTGTGGGCAAAACCTCGCTCGGTAAGTCGGTTGCCAAGGCGACGGGGCGCGAGTTCATCCGCATCTCGCTTGGTGGTGTACGTGACGAAAGCGAAATTCGCGGTCACCGTCGGACTTACATTGGCTCGATGCCCGGCAAGATTATCCAGGCGTTGAAAAAGGCCAAGACGACGAACCCGCTGATCCTGCTCGATGAAATCGACAAGATGGGGCAGGACTTCCGCGGTGATCCGGCGTCGGCCATGCTTGAGGTGCTGGATCCGGAACAGAACAGTACGTTTGTCGACCACTATCTCGAGGTCGAATATGACCTGTCGAACGTGATGTTCCTGACCACGTCGAACAGCTACAACATGCCTGGGCCGCTGCTGGACCGGATGGAGATCATTCCGCTGGCAGGCTACACCGAGGACGAAAAGCGCGAGATTGCCAAGCAACACCTGATCGCCAAGCAGATCAAGAACCATGGTCTGAAGACCAAGGAGTTTGAACTGACCGATGAGGCGCTGAGCGACATCATCCGTTACTACACCCGCGAGGCGGGCGTGCGGAACCTGGAGCGCGAGATCGCCAAGGTGGCGCGGAAATCGCTAACCAAGATCGTCAAGAAAGAGGTTGAAGAGATTGTTGTAACCTCCGAAAATCTCGACGATTTACTCGGCGTGCGCAAGCATCGTTACGGTCTGGCCGAACAGGATGATCAGATCGGTGTTGTCACCGGGCTTGCCTGGACGTCGGTGGGGGGCGACCTGCTGCACATCGAGGCGCTCAAGCTGCCGGGCAAAGGCCGGATGAAGACCACGGGCAAACTCGGTGACGTGATGAAGGAGTCGATCGACGCGGCAAGTTCGTATGTGCGGTCCATCAGCCCCGATATCGGGGTGAAGCCGCCGCTGTTCGACAAGACCGATATCCACGTACACGTACCGGATGGTGCGACCCCCAAGGATGGCCCGTCTGCGGGTCTGGCGATGGTGACCTCGATCGTGTCTGTCCTAACTGGTATTCCTGTGCGCAGGGACATTGCAATGACCGGCGAAGTCAGTCTGCGCGGCAATGCGATGCCTATCGGCGGCTTGAAAGAGAAGCTGCTGGCGGCCCTACGGGGCGGGATCAAGACCGTTCTCATTCCTGAGGAGAACGAGAAGGATCTGGCCGAAATTCCGGACAACGTGAAAGAGGGGCTTGAGATCATTCCCGTCACCCACGTGACCGAGGTGTTGAAACGTGCGTTGGTATCAAAACCGGACGCCATTGAATGGGATGAGGCAGCCGAAGAAGCAGCCGCGGCCGCGGCTGCCGCCGCCCGCGATACTGGTGCGGGCGCAACTGCCCACTGATCAGTCTGAAATGAAGACCGGCGCGCAAGCTTTTGTTTGCGCGCCTTTTTTGTGTCTATCTAACCGCTGTGCTTAGTCAATTCTGTTGCCAAAACCGCGACAATCGAAGTTCCTTTTATTGTTTTGTTGCTAACTTATGGATTGAGTCATCGTTCCGCGCTATGCAGGGATCAAGCAGTCCAGAACGGAAGAGGCCAAAATGGCAACCCGCACAACAAAGACCACAACCAAGACCACGTCGACGCGCAGCTCAGCAACAAAGCCGAAGACGACAACGACCAAGTCCAAGACAGTGGCCACAAAACCCGAGACCACGGTCAAGCCGTCAACGGCCACCACAAAGGCGCCCACGGCGGCACCCGTTGTTGTGGATGCACCCACTCCGGTGGTGGCAGGTCCGATGATGCGTAAGAAAGAGTTGATTGATGCGGTTGTTGCGCGCAGCGGCATGAAAAAGAAAGATGTCAAACCGGCGGTTGAAGCCACTTTGGCAGTTCTCGGCGAGGCTCTGCAAGACGGGCGCGCGCTCAATCTGCATCCGATGGGCAAGGTCAAGATCAATCGCGAGAAAAAGTTAGCGTCAGGCCGCATGTTTGTTGCGCGCATTCGTCAGAACGACACCCCGGCTGCCACGCAAACGGACGAGACCACGACAGTCACGAAGACAACCGATACGTCAGACAAGGCCGCAGCCGAGTAGGATTTTGCCCTCCGGGGCCTTGCATGGTTTGGTGCAGTTGGCTAAGACGCGCGGACTTTGGGTGATTAGCTCAGTGGTAGAGCGCTTCGTTCACATCGAAGATGTCAGCAGTTCGAATCTGTTATCACCCACCACCCCTCCTTTATTGGCTTCCATGTGCCTTACATCATCTTGTGAGTGAGCAGGCAGTGCGGTGGATGGGCTGCCTATGTTGCCTTCGGCGGCATGGCCACACCGTTGGCGAACACGTGGTTCCACCGCAGGATGCGAACAGATTTGCGCAAGCCGGTCGGCCAGAATGGGTCCGCTTCGACCAGTGCACGTGCTTTGTCCATGGATCCGACATTCACAATCCATGCGCCGCCAGCTGCGATATCACCATCAAATAACGGGCCTGCAGATTGAATTGCATCTGCGTGCGCTGTCAGGAATGCCAAGTGATCCGGCATGTACTGCGCCCGCACGTGATCGTGGTCTGGCGCATCTTCAAAAAGGATAAGGTAGGCCATTTATCCGCTCCACTGTTGTCAGTACCTGTATCGACCTGCGAAAATCCTGTGTGAATGGATATCTTCAAGGTAATGGGTTGCAAAAATGCAGGATTGGGACTGGGACGATCTTCGAACACTTCAGGCTGTTGCGCGCGCCGGCAGTTTTGCGAAGGCAGCCGAGGAAACAGGACAGCACGAAACCACCGTTGCGCGTCGTGTGCGCAGGCTGGAACAGGTCACGGGCCATATCCTGTGGCGCGGCGCGGAAGCAGGCGCCACGGCAGAGGGGGCACTGCTCTTGGCTCACATCGACCGGATGCGGGCCGAAGCTGCAGCCGCGGCGCATGCGTTGTCGGGGCAGGGTTGGCCGACTGGTTCGGTGTGTATCACCGCCGTGCCGTGGATTGTTGAAAGCGCTGTATTGCCGGTTGTGCGGCACTGGTCCGAAAAGGCCTCCAATATCCGGCTGTCCCTGTTGTCGGATCACTCAAATCTTCGCCTGATGCACGGTGAAGCAGATATTGCATTGCGGATGGCCGAGCCGCGTGACGAGGGGGATGCTGTCGCGCGCAAGATCTGTGACGTGCCGTTTGTGGTCGCGGGTTGCGGCGATTGGGTGGGTTATGTGGAAGAGATGGCGCATTTGCCCCAAGCCCAATGGTCAGAGGCTGAACCCGGGGCTGTCTGTCTGCGTGTTTCGGATGTGGATGCGGCACATGCAGCTGTGCGCCAGGGTTTGGGCAAGGCGTGGTTGCCATTGTGCAAGACGGAAGGTCTGCATGTGACCGATGCCAAACGGCGTGCGCGCCCCTTGTGGTGCATTCTGCACCCGCGCAGCAGACATGCGCCCGCAATCCGCGCGGTTGTGGAGGGGTTGTTGCCCCTTGTGAAGACCCGTTTGCAGGGGTAGCCGAGTGGCATGATGTATCCCGATCTTCTGATCCTGCGCCACGGCGAAACCGAGTGGAACCGTATTGGGCGTATGCAGGGCGCGGCAGACAGCCCTTTGACCGGCCTTGGCCGTACGCAGGCCAAAGCGCAGGGACGGTTGTTGGCCAAGCGTGATCTGACCGGATGGGGGTATCGCGTTAGCCCGTTGGGGCGGTGTCGTGAAACGGCGCGGATTGCGTTGGGCCGCAATATCGAGGGTGCCCGGGAGGATTCGCGGCTGGTCGAGATCACGTTGGGGGATTGGACCGGAAAAATGCGGACCGAGATCGCTGCTGAGGTGCCGTACCTGTTCGATCAGGGTGAAGGTATGGACTGGTATGACCACGCCCCAGGCGGCGAAGGGTTGGAGGGGCTTTATGCCCGCACGGGTGCGTTTCTGTCAGAATTGAACACGCCCGCGGTCATCGTTACCCACGGTATTACGTCACGCATGTTGCGTTGCCATTACCTGGGTCTGGAGCCTGCAGCCTTTGCCGATCTGCCGGGCGGGCAGGGTGTGATCTATCACATGTCGAACGGGACACAGACCTGTCTTGCAGAAGGGGGTTGAAGGCCCCGACAACCTTGCGCTAAGAGGCGTCTATCGGGTCGTTAGCTCAGTTGGTAGAGCGCTTCGTTTACACCGAAGATGTCGGGAGTTCGAGCCTCTCACGACCCACCATTTCATCAACCTTTGTCTGCACGTGTGGCGATGACGTTTCACGTCTTGAAGCAGCGCTGGTTTTGGTGTCCGAATCTGTTCAGGCCGCTTCGACTTCCGCCACACGCACGTCTGCCTCTTTCAACTGCATCGTAACAAGCTGGTTGAACGAAAGCGTTGGGTTGGCTTCGGCAAGCATACCCATCTTCATCCAGAACTCGGCCTGCGCGTTGATCGAGCGGCACATCGCTCCGCTGGCACGGCGCACGTCTTCGTGCAGTTCATCGGCGATCTTTACAATACCCATGGACGTCTCCTTTGGTCGCATATTATACGTTTTATATACGATTCGTATGTCACCGGGCTGTTGTGCGCGCAACTCTGTTGCGGCGCGACGGCCCAACATTGGGGACGCATCATGAATACGTACATCAATGTTCCATCCGCTCCGCCACCCGGTACGGCGCGCCGGACGGAGAGCGTCAAGTTGTACGGCCCTGATGCCTTTGTCGGTATGCGACAGGCCGGTCAGCTGACTGCACAATGTCTTGACGAGATTTCGGAGCTTGTGCGCCCCGGGACATCCTTGGCCGAGATCGACGCCTATGTTCGCGACTTTGCCGTGGCGCATGGCGCGAGGTCGGCAACCTTAGGATTCAAAGGCTATCAATATGCGTGCTGCATATCGGTCAATCATGTCGTCTACCACGGTTTACCAAATGCGAAGAAGCTGCGAGACGGTGATATCGTCAATGTCGATGTGACGCTGGTTCGTGACGGCTGGTTCGGAGATTCGAGCCGGATGTATGCTGTTGGAACCCCGCGTCGGGCAGTCGCACGGCTTGTGTGCGTTGCGTATCAGGCGATGATGTCCGGAATTGGCGTCGTACGACCAGGCGCAACACTTGGCGACATCGGCCATGCCATCCAGTCTTGTGCTGAACGTCAGCAATGTTCGATCGTGCGCGACTATTGCGGGCACGGCATTGGCCAGGTCTTTCACGATTCCCCGAACATTTTGAACTTCGGGCGCCCCGGCACCGGTTTGAAGTTGCGCGAAGGGATGATGTTCACAATTGAGCCGATGGTTAATCTCGGGCGCCCCGGGGTGAAGATGCTTGGCGATGGTTGGACTGTGGTCACACGTGACAAGAAGCCGTCAGCCCAGTTCGTGCACTCTGTGGGTGTCACGGTAGAAGGTTGCGAAGTGTTCACGTCTTCCCCAGCAGGTCTTGCCATGCCGGGGTTCGAGTTGGATTTGAGGATGCACGCCTAAACGGCGTCGCTCGACTTACACGTCAGGGTGTGACCAGACAAAGTGCATTGCCTGGCCAGACACCGGTAGCAACCGAAAAATGTAAAGAAGCCAAAAGGTCTCTACACGATCGACAAGGCGCGCGCAGGGTCCTTGTAGACAAGATAAGCGGGATCGGTGGCCGTGGCGCGTGTTTGTTTGCTCAGGTGCTTTCGCAGAATCTGGCATGTTCTTTGCAGCTCGTGGTCCTTGGCGAATGTGAGGCTCGGGACCGCATCGAGGATCTGTTCATCCCGATCCAGTGTGACGGATTCGTCTGGTTCAATGAAATTGAGCTGACCAACGTGGTAGTACACTTCGTCCACGCCGAAATTGTCGGATATCGGCAGGTAGGCTGCGAATTCCTTATTGTTTACCCAGCGGAATGTCGGACCCTCAACGTGGTGTTCGTACGCCTCGCGAAACTTGTGATTTCCGACGCGGGGTCCGCCAAACGTATACACGCCATCGACCGGTATGGGTTCCGCGCGGGCAAATCTGTACGCACAGAGGGTGGCCAGTGCGCCGCCCAAACTGTGTCCTGAAAGAAAGACTTTTTGGTTGTTGTTGCGCCGTGATTTCACCTTGGCAGCGATCTCGGGGTAGCGTGAATCGAGGGACGCCCAAAATCCAAGGTGGACACGGATATTGGTTGTCCCGCCCAAATGCCCAGGCGCGTCAACCATGCGGTGGTTGATGTTGTTGATCCAGTCATGGGGGCTGCTTTCGCTGCCGCGAAAGACGACAAAGATCACACGGCTGTTTGCGATGATGGCGACTTCGACATCGGAAAGCGATGTAACCGACCCGCTGGACTCCACAGTCTCGAGTTTGGCCTTGTCGTCCGGATCGCTCAGCGCGCGCACCTGTCCACGCAGGACGTCAGACCAATCACCGTTTACAACGGATGGTTGATGATAGGCGTAAAAACTGAGGACCGACAAAAGATAGGCATTGGTCATGGAATGCGCGGTGGCGGTTTCGCGAAAATATTGAAGCATAATTCGTCCTTACTAATAAATGGAATGAGCATAGGAACGCTGATCTGCTCCGCCAAGGAAAAATCTGTGACAGTGCACTGGTTTCGGAAACGGGTTTGCTTGCGTCTTTGGATGAAGGTGCTTCATGTTGCAGCGGCCCACGAGCTGCGAGGTGGGCGCCTGTCATGATCGATGCTGGCGCAGGGTCCCGCGACAAGGGCGTCCCTACGGACTGCATCAATGAAAAAGGCGCGGTTTTGTGTCGAGGGGCCACTGTGGTTTCGGCCGGGTCAACGGTGTTTCGGCGCACAGGCGTCGTGTGGATGGGGTGCTTGCTGCTGCGCGTGCTCCGGTTATCTTCATCTCATCACGTGTAAGGAGACACGCCATGAGCTGGAACCCAGCCCTTGATCCCGATTGTCCCAAAGGTGACGCCGTCGACGCTATTGAAACTGTGATCGTTCCACGCGCCCGTGATCTGGGCGGGTTTGAGGTGCGCCGGGCTTTGCCCGCGCCCAAGCGCCAGATGGTCGGGCCGTTCATCTTCTTTGATCAGATGGGGCCGGCCGAGTTCGTCACGGGAAAGGGCATAGATGTCCGTCCGCATCCGCATATCGGACTGGCAACCGTCACCTATCTTTACAAGGGCAAGATCCATCACCGCGATAGCCTGGGCACCGATCAATGGATCGAGCCGGGTGCAGTGAACTGGATGGTTGCGGGTCACGGCATTACCCATTCCGAGCGTACTGATGGAGAGGTCCGCAAGAAACCGCACAACCTGTTCGGTATCCAGACTTGGGTGGCGCTGCCCAAGGATGCCGAAGATGATCCGGCCGATTTTCAGCATGCGCCAAGGGAAACGCTGCCGTTTCTGGAAGGAGAGGGTAAAGAGGTGCGCCTGATCCTTGGGGATGCGTGGGGTGAGAGGGCCCCGGTGCAGACCTTTTCCGAGATGTTTTATGCCGACGCGGTGCTGGAAGCGGGTGCCCGCATTCCTTTGCTCGACAATCACGAGGATCGCGGCGTGTATGTCGTGCACGGGTCGGTGGATGTGGCCGGAGATGTTTACGAAGCAGGTCAGATGATGGTGTTCCGTCCGGGGGACGCGATTTCACTGGCCGCAGGTGATCGGGGCGCGAGATTGATGTTGCTTGGGGGGGCGACGTTGGAGGGATCACGGTATATCTGGTGGAACTTTGTCGCTTCATCGCGGGACCGCATCGACGCGGCCAAGGAAGCATGGCGTGCAGGCGATTGGGCGCATGGGCGCTTCCGATTGCCGCCCGGTGACGACAGCGAGTTCATCCCGTTGCCGAACAAATGACCTTTATCATACGCGAGGCAAAACCTGCCGACCGTTTGGCGCCGGCGGTGCTGCACGCGGCAAGTTGGCGATCAGCCTATGCCCCTTTCGTACCGCCAGAAGCCCTTGGCGCGCCGCTTGATGCCAATATGGAAGCACGGTGGGGAACATGGCCAGCTGATCGGTTGATCCTTCTGGCCGAACGCGCAGGTGCTGTGGTGGGGTTTGCTGCCGTGGTGCCAGGTGACGTGCCGTTGATGGACAACCTGCATGTTGATCCGCGCATTCGGGGTGGCGGTATCGGGCAAAAGCTGTTTGCGGCCATGGTAAAGCGGTTGCACACAGATGGTGCACAAGCGCTCCGTCTTGAGGTGCTGGAAGGCAATACCGGTGCGCGTCGATTTTACCGGCTGCTTGGCGGGGTTGAGGGCGCTTCGCATACCGACATATTGCTTGGTCACTCGGTGGCGATGTTGCCGGTGCAATGGTCCGCGCCTGCCTTTGCTGCATTGGTTCAAGAATTCGCTGTTGCGGCCGGAAAAGACGCTTGACGGGCGGAGGGGCTGGTCATAAACCCACCAAACGCAGCGGGCGGTTGTAGCTCAGTTGGTTAGAGTACCGGCCTGTCACGCCGGGGGTCGCGGGTTCGAGCCCCGTCAACCGCGCCACTGCTGCCTCTGGTCCCGGAGAAATGGGCACGCCGAAAGGCCAATGCGCGGTTGTAGCTCAGCTGGTTAGAGTACCGGCCTGTCACGCCGGGGGTCGCGGGTTCGAGCCCCGTCAACCGCGCCACTTTCGACTGAAATGTCATCTTTTGATTTGGATAGTGCCGCGCCATGCGCACGTCCCGAGCGGCTGGCCAGCCCCGCGCGCTTTTTACATTTTTTTTCGAAATCAAGAGGGATCAGTAGCTGTAACCGAGCTGCGTTTCGAGATCGACGTCGATACTGGCGCACAGGTGTGCCATGTCTTCATCGTTCCAATCGTTAGGCAATGCCGGGCGATCTGGGAGCGCAGCTTTGAATTTTGAGCCCAGCCGTTTGACCACGGGACGATATTCCGAATGCGGTCGCGCGGCATCCAGTGCAGATGTCAAAGCGGCGAGTGTGGCCTGTGGCTGGGCCTGCGCATCCTCCATCCGAACAACGGCGCAGGTGCAGTCGCGGTTGAGCAGAGACAGCATGGCCTGCAATTTGGCTGTGCGTAGGGCAAAGAGCGTTTCAAAGCGTGATCCGGTGACGGGATGCCTGTCGTGTTGCAAGGGCTGCCCGATACTGTTGTCGGGCACCAACCCTTCAAAGTACCGCGGCCGATCGATGATCGTATCCCATGGCGCGCGGATGAACTCTGAAAAGGGCATTGCCTGCAGTGTCGGGGTTGCGTGCCACGGTTTCGAGAACATGGACCGCGCCCACGTGTCGGCCCGTCGCACGGCGATGATTACGGCCATATCCGACGGGACCGCCATCATGTGCGGAAAGCCGTGTTTCCAACCCAGATCTTCGGTCGGTTTGAGGTCAGTGTTCCGACCCAGCAGCCGCTTGACGAAGTTCGTACCAGATGACCGTTCGCCAATGACCTGGTAACGCGTGATGGGCGTTGTGCCTGTGCGTATCACGTGCAAGCCGCTCTGGGCAAAGTCTGGGGGCAGGGAGATGGGCGATCTTTGCTGCAAAATAACGATTCTCTTGTCAGGACCCTTACGGTAGGGTGCGCAAAAACAACCCTTTGAGCAGGACCTTAGCAGATGCAGACAGTGGCCGCCGTGACCATGGTGCGCGATGACGCGTTTTTCCTGAAAGCGTGGCTGCGCCACTACGGTGAGATGTTTGGTCGCGAGAACTGCTATGTGGTCAACCACGGCCGTGGGGCCGAGGTGGCCGAACTGGCCGCAGGGTGCAACATCATCGGCATTCCGGGCGATCCACACAAGAATTTTGACATCAAGCGCTGGGGCCTGCTGAACAATCTGGTTGGCGGATTGCGGCGCTACTACCGCCAAGTGATCGTGGGGGATGTGGACGAATTGGTGGTGCGAGATCCGGAGGCCGGCGGGACCTTGCTGGACTTTCTGAAAGACGCACCCGAGGGCCGTGTGCTGACGCCCCTTGGCCTTGAGGTGATCCACCGTGTGGATATCGAAGAAGACGTGATCACGGACCACATCCTCGGCCCGCGCCGCCACGTGCGACCGGCGCCGCACTACTCGAAACCCTGCGTTATCTCGGCCCCGGTGAAGATTGCGCGGGGCGGGCATTTCACCCAGGCCGACAAGTTGTTCACGCCGGATGATCTGTACCTGATGCATCTGAAGTTCTGCGACTTTGGAGCTTACGTTGGTGTGATGGACCACCGCAACGCCGTTACGGATGAGGTAAACGTATCCGTCAAGGACGCCTCGATTGGGCGTCACTGGTTTGCTGAGGCCAGAGGAGAAGACCGCGCCGTGTTCGAGGCATTCTCGAAGCTTGAAATGGTTGACGGTTTTGACATGCGGCCGTTGCGTCGCAGGATGCAGCGCAGTTTCAAGCCGCGTCGCGACACCGGGTATTATCACTTCGACCGACCGGACTACGGCACACAATATGTCCTGCCGGAACGATTTTTCGGGGTGATTTGACATGCGGGGCGCACGGACAGGTGCGCCTTACGGTTGGGCCCTCAAAAAAGCGGTGAGGGCTTTCACCGTCTCTTCGGGATGCGTGTCTGGAAAGAAATGGCCGCCGGGCAGGCCCCTTGCTTGCATGTCGGTGAGCCGGTCAGCCCAGGTCGCAGCCACGTCATATGCGCGCGCCATGATCCCGTCCGCACCATAAAGCACAAGAGCCGGGCAATCGACAGACCGCGCAAGATCTGCAGCATCCAGGTCGAAATCAACATCGATGGCCGCCCGGTAGTCGTTGCACATGGTGTGGATGCACTGAGGATCGCGCCATGAGGTGCGATACGCGGCAAGTGCATCTTTTTCGAACCCGTCCATGCCGCCGCCCCAACCCGCCAGACAGCTTTCAAAGTATGCATCTGGATCGTGACCGATCATCGTTTCAGGCAAAAGCGAGGGCTGAGCTAGGAAGAACCAGTGATAGTAAGCGCGCGCAACCTGTTGGGTTAGCCTGTCCAACAACAGATGTGTCGGCACAATGTCCATCAAGGTGAGGGACAGAATACTTTCGGGATTGTCCAACGCCATACGGTGTGCCGTGCGTGCGCCCCGGTCATGGCCGACAAGGTGAAATTGATCAAACCCCAGATGCCTCATCAACGCTCGCTGGTCAGCCGCCATGTAGCGAAAACTCATGTCCTGCATCTGGGCGGGTTTTGTACTGGCCCCGTAACCACGCAAATCTGCTGTGACAACGGTGAAATGTTTGGCCAGTTGTGGCGCAATAGCGTGCCACATGGCACGTGTTTGCGGAAAGCCATGCAGCAGCAGAACAGGAGGCCCATGGCCCTGTATGTCATGGGCGATGGCGATGCCATCGGCGGTCGTGAATGTTGTCATGTCAGGGCATCAAGGATGCGCGCCCAGCTGCGGATGCCCTTGTGAAAGCTCTCCATGTCATACTTTTCGTTGGGCGAATGGATCTGATCATCGTCCTTGCCAAAACCCACAAGCATGGGCGTGGTGCCGAGGATGTCCTGGAAGTGACCTGCGATCGGGATCGACCCGCCGCAGCCAACGTAGGCTGCGGGGATGTTCCATTCGTTTGTAAGAGCAACGCGCGCGGCCTCGAATGCGGGATCGGTGGTTTCGGTCGTGGAGGCCTGGCCGGCGCCGTGACCTGAGAATTCAACCTCGCAATCGGTCGGCAGGGCGTCCCGCACCATCTGACGAAAGCTGTCGCGGATCTTGTGCGGGTCCTGATCGCCGACAAGGCGGAAACTGACCTTTGCACTTGCCTTGGACGGCAGCACGGTTTTGAACCCACTGCCTGTGTAGCCGCCCCAGATGCCGTTCACGTCGCAGGTCGGTCGAGACCAGATCATTTCAATCGGGGTGCGGTCCTGTTCACCCGCGGGCTCGGACAAGCCGACATCGCCAAGGAAGGCGCCGTGATCGAAGGCAAGACCCTGCCATTGGCTGCGAATGTCGTCGGGCAATTCAGGCACGCCGTCATAAAAGCCAGGGACCGTCACACGGCCCTGATCATCGTGCAGACCGGCAAGGATACGGCTGAGCACGCGGATCGGGTTCATCGCGACCCCGCCATACATACCCGAATGTAGATCTTTGTCCGGGGCGGTAATCGTGAGCTCTTCGCCGAGCAAGCCGCGCAGCATAGTGACGATCGAAGGTACACGGGATTCAAACATGCCGGTGTCACAGATCAGGGCGAGATCGGATTTCAGTTCTTCCGCATTCTGCTGCATGAACGGGACAAGGGAGGGCGAGCCTGATTCCTCTTCGCCTTCAAAGAAGAAGGTGATGCGGCATGGAAAAGTGCCATGTTCTGATCTCCACGCGCGGCAGGCTTCGACAAACGTCATCAACTGCCCCTTGTCATCCGAGGAGCCGCGCCCGCGGATGACTGTGCCCTTTGGCGTCTCTTCGATTTGCGGATCGAACGGATCGCGGTCCCATAGTTCGAGCGGATCAACCGGCTGCACGTCATAATGCCCATAAAACAGAAGGTGCGGGCCGTCGCCATCAACATGCCCAACAACCATTGGGTGACCGGGGGTATCCCGTTTTTCGGCATCAATACCAATGCTTTGCAAGTCCGCGACCAGCCAGTCCGCCGCGGTCTGGCAGTGATCCGCAAATGCCGGATCGGTCGAGATCGACGGGATGCGCAGTAACTCCAGCAACCTGTCGGTTGCTTGGGGCAAATCAGCATCAATGCGGGACAGGACGGCGTCGAGGGTCATTGGGCTTCCTTTTCTGAGTGTGTCGCAACACTAAGGAGCGCCGACGCAGTGTCCAGTGGTTGATCTGGGTCAAAGCGAAGCGCACAGGGGTGGGGAATACCGGACCTGCGACATGACGCGCATTTGATTAGCATTGAAGCCCAATCTTGCAGTCTATATTCGTTCTAACTAGCGCGTCAGTGCTATGGCACAGCCGCAAAGACCAAAATGGAGCCTCGCGTGGACTACACCGCCAAATTGGACACCGCACTGCAACGCCTGCATGACGAAGGTCGCTACCGGACCTTCATCGACATCGAGCGCCAGAAGGGGCAGTTCCCGCATGCGGAATGGACGCGGCCCGATGGCACCAAGGCACCCATCACCGTTTGGTGCGGCAACGACTATCTTGGCATGGGGCAAAACCCGATTGTGCTGAAGGCAATGCACGAGGCGATTGACGCGACGGGTGCGGGTTCGGGCGGGACGCGCAACATTTCAGGCACGACAGTCTATCACAAACGGCTTGAGGCCGAGCTTGCGGATCTGCATGGCAAGGACGCGGCACTGCTGTTTACAAGTGCATATATCGCCAATGACGCAACATTAAGTACGCTGCCTAAACTCTTTCCTGGGCTTATCATTTACTCGGATGCGCTGAACCACGCCTCGATGATTGAAGGGGTGCGTCGCAACGGTGGCGCCAAGCGTGTTTTCCGCCACAACGATGTTGAGCATCTGCGGGAACTGTTGGCGGCGGACGATCCGGACGCGCCCAAATTGATTGCCTTCGAATCGATCTATTCGATGGACGGTGACTTTGGCCCGATCTCAGAGATCTGCGAACTTGCTGATGAGTTCGGTGCGTTAACCTATATCGACGAGGTGCATGCCGTTGGTATGTACGGCCCACGCGGTGCTGGCGTTGCAGAGCGCGATGGCCTGATGCATCGCATGGATATCATCAATGGCACCTTGGCGAAGGCATACGGTGTGATGGGCGGCTACATCGCTGCATCGGCCAAGATGTGCGATGCCATCCGATCATATGCGCCTGGTTTCATTTTCACGACTTCGCTGCCGCCGGCTGTTGCGGCAGGGGCAGCGGCATCTGTCGCTTTCCTGAAAACTGCTGAAAACCTGCGGGCCGATCATCAGGCACAGGCCAAGGCGTTGAAATTGCGGCTTAAAGGTATGGGATTGCCCATCATCGACCACGGCAGTCACATTGTGCCTGTTATGGTCGGCAACCCGGTGCATACCAAACTGCTCAGCGACATGCTGCTGGAAGATCACGGGATATACGTGCAGCCTATCAACTTTCCCACGGTTCCACGCGGCACCGAACGGTTGCGATTCACTCCGTCGCCGGTGCACGGTCCGGAAGAGATCGATGCGCTTGTAAAAGCAATGGATAAACTGTGGTCGCACTGTGCGCTAAATCGCGCCGAGAGCGCCGGATAATTCACTAATATTCGCAAATATCGTTGCCATATGTTACCGTCTGTTAAACAACAGGGGTGGGGCGAATCGAGTGGGATCGATTTGTTATCACTTGGGACAATGGGGCAGCGGTATGATCGGGCGTAAATCCGACAGCACCAGAATCGAAGAAGACGTCGAGCCAAAGGGCTTTGACGATTTCGAACTGCGCCTTGGCGACATCATGCGCGGTGAGCGCGCGACGATGGGCAAGTCCCTTTTGGATGTGCAGCGCGAATTGCGCATCAAAGCCAGCTACATTGCCGCAATCGAAGCCTGCGACCCAGATGCGTTTGACACACCGGGCTTTATTGCCGGTTACGTCAGATCCTATGCCCGATATCTGAATATGGACCCCGACCGGGCATTTAATACTTTTTGCGGGGAAAGCGGTTTCGCAGTTGCGCATGGCATGTCGGCAGAGGCGTCCGTTGTCAAAAAGGCCGCACGCGAGGACCGGCTGCAAAAGCCACATGGCGCTGATATCTTTGCCGCGCCTGCGACACCGTTTTTACCGGCGGGCGAGGCCGTCTGGTCGCGCATAGAGCCGCGCGCGGTTGGTTCGTCCCTTGTGTTGCTTGCCTTGATTGGCGGTATTGGGTTTGGCGGCTACTCGGTACTGCAGGAAGTGCAGCGTGTGCAGGTTGCACCAGTTGACCAAACACCGGTGGTTTTGTCCGATCTTGATCCATTGGCCGGTTCGAACGTTGTTCAGGCCGAACAAGGACCAGCCATAGATACGCCCCGCGCGGATGCATTGGACCGTCTGTATCGACCGCAGGCGTTGGATGTGCCCGTGCTGGTGGCGCGCGATGCGCCCATCGCTACCTTGGATCCCCGCGAGATCGGAACATTTGCCGCACCTGCACCGGCGGACACTGCGCCGCTCATTGGCGCTGTAGATCGTGCCTTGGCCGAAGCGATCGCACCTACCGTGCCGCAGGTCGTCGAAGAAACTGCGCCTGCACTTACAATGGTTGCCGTACGCCCATCCTGGGTACGTGTCAGGGCCGCCGATGGCACCGTGATCTACGAGGCGACGATGCAGGCCGGTGACACGTGGGAAGCACCGCTGACCGAAGAGGCACCCACATTGCGCACCGGTGAAAGTGGCGCAATCTATTTTGCCATGAACGACAAATTCTATGGTCCTGTGGGCCCAACAGGGGCCGTGACGTCGAACCTGCCACTGGAAATCGCAGGGCTCAAAGAGACTTATCTGCCCGTTGATGTCAGCACGGACGAAGGTCTGACGCGTTATGCTGAGGCGCGGGCGGCATCCACACAGGTCAGCGAATAGTCGCGCCCCATTGCCGGTGTGGCGTCACCTGTCTATCTTCCATGACAACTGCCGATGCTGAACAGGGTGTTTCATGTCGCTTAACCATATTCGTCCGTGGCGTAACATCTACCGTCGGGAAAGCCGCCAGATTATGGTGGGGTCCGTACCCGTTGGTGGTGATGCACCGATCACCGTTCAGACTATGACCAACACTTTGACGACCGACGTCGCGGCGACAGTGGCGCAGGTGCAGGCCGCGGCCGAGGCTGGCGCGGATATCGTCCGGATCTCGGTTCCGGATCAGGCGTCGTCGAAAGCGTTGAGAGAGATCGTGGCGGAAAGCCCCGTGCCAATCGTCGCGGATATCCACTTTCACTACAAACGCGGGATCGAAGCGGCTGAGGCCGGTGCGGCCTGTCTGCGCATCAATCCAGGCAATATCGGGTCCGAGGATCGGGTTAAGGAAGTCATCAAGGCCGCACGCGACCACAATTGTTCGATCCGCATTGGCGTGAATGCGGGCTCGCTCGAAAAGCATTTGCTTGAGAAGTACGGAGAGCCGACGCCCGACGCGATGGTGGAGAGCGGCCTTGATCATATCAAGATCTTGCAGGACAACGACTTTCACGAGTTCAAGATCAGTTGCAAGGCGTCGGATGTCTTCATGGCTGCCACCGCCTACCAGAAGCTGGCCGAAGCCACGGATGCCCCCATTCACCTCGGGATCACGGAAGCGGGTGGCTTGACGTCGGGGACTATCAAATCGGCGATCGGCCTTGGCAATCTGCTGTGGATGGGTATTGGCGACACGATCCGCGTCTCATTGTCTGCCGATCCTGTCGAAGAGGTGAAGGTCGGCTATGAAATCCTCAAGTCGTTGGGCCTGCGTCATCGTGGCGTGAACATCATTTCCTGCCCGTCTTGCGCGCGTCAGGGCTTTGACGTGATCAAGACCGTTGAACTTCTGGAAGAGCGTCTGGCGCACATCAAGACACCCATGAGCTTATCCATCATTGGCTGTGTTGTGAACGGACCGGGCGAAGCGCTGATGACCGATGTCGGATTTACCGGCGGCGGGGCAGGGCATGGCATGGTCTACCTTGCTGGCAAACAGAGCCACCGGATGAACAACGACGCGATGGTCGATCATATCGTGGAAGAGGTCGAGAAGAAGGCCGCCGAGCTCGATGCAGCCGAAGCAGCAGATGCGCAGGCCGCTGAATAGCCAGCTATCCTAACAAGAAAACGGTACGAACATTTCCTGATTGTTCGACGGCCTAGCCACGCTTTTCGTCCACCAGCGCCTGCATCTCGTCAAACGGAAGGAAACCACGCAAAAGCTCGTCCTGCAGAACGAATGTCGGCGTTCCGGTGATCTGCAACCTTTGTGCCAGGGCACGGGTGCGACGAATTTCATCCGTCACCGCTTCGCTTTCCATATGGGCTTCGATCGCAGTGGCATCGAGGCCAAAGGTTGATGCCATGCGCCGCAGTGTCCGCATCGAAACGTCGCCTGACATCTCCATCACAGCGTCGCTGATATCTTTGTAAGCGTCCGGGCCAGCGACCTGCTTGGTCGCGATCGTAAACCGTGATGCGAGAAGAGACTGCTCGCCCAAGATCGGGAACTCCTTGACGATCAGGCGAATATTACCGTCTGTTTCCAGAAGCTTGGCCACTTCACCATGGGCCCGCTTGCAGAACCCGCAGCGGTAGTCGAGGAACTCGACCAGCGTAACATCACCGTCTGGATTGCCCCCCACGAAGCTGAAACCGTCGTTGAAGAGATCATCGGCGTTGTCCGACACAAGAGACAGATCGGCCTGCGCCTGTGCGACGGCTTGCCGCTGTTCCAGAACCTGCACTGCATCCATGATGACCTGTGGGTTGTCCATCAGGTACGCCCGCACTTCTTCGCGAAAGATCTGCCGCTCTTCGTCGGTCATCTGGCTCAGGTCGAGCGCTTGGGCAGGTAACGCAAGAGACATTGCAAAGGCGGCGGCAGTGAGGGGGCGGAAGAACATCGTCTATCTCCGTTTCTTGCGCTTTTCTGCGCGTTCAGAGGCAAGGAGTACATCCTGGGCTCGTTGCCAAGGGCCTGAGCCCTCTGGCAACAGGCCGGTGGCGCGTTTGGCGTGAATGCCGGCATCTTCCAGCCTGCCGCGCAGGGCGTAGCGCTCAGCCGTAATCAGAGAGGCCATCCCACGTTGACCGGATTTGGCGTAAGCCACACTAAGGTCGCGCAGCATTGATCCGTCGCGGAAATCGATGCGACGGGCCTGTTCCAGCGCGGGAAGGGCGGCGCTGACATTTCCGCTCGCCAACAGCGCCCGGCCATAGCCCGCTTGTAGCAACCCGTCGTTGGGCCGCAGTTGCACCGCGCGACCATGTGTATTCGCCGCTGCTGCAAACTGCCGTGTCTCCATCAATATCTGTCCCTTGAGATCGTATAGAAACGGATCCTGTGGGCGCAGGGCAATTGCCTTGTCTATGGCATTAATCGCGCGACGGGTTTGCGAGTTCTTGTGCCGTGCTGCGGCCTCGCGCATCAGGGCGATGTCGCGGTAACCGCTTTCGCCCAACCGGTTCAGTGTCCAGCTGGGGCGACGTGTAAAGGATGTCAGCTTGCCCTTTGCGCGTGTAAACCAATAATCCCATGTGGCAGTGGCAGAGTTGCCGTACGCTGCTGCAAATCCTTCGATTGTGCGCAGGCGGTCACGGCTCAGCGGGTGAGAGCGGACATAGGGGTCCTGCCTGCTTGCGCTCAGGACCTCTTGGCCGCGGAAAAGGCGAAAGACGTCCAGCATGCCACCCAGATCGATACCTGCGCTGCGCAGGTACCTTGCGCCGGATTGGTCCGCGGCAGTCTCTTCTGCTCGGGTGTGGCTTAGAAAATTGCGTTGCGCAGCGCTTTGCGCCCCAATGCCGATGGCTACGGCCCCTTCGCCTGCACCTGCTGCAGCGGCAAGGATTGCCAGCGCTTGACCCAGCGTGGCAGCGGTGCGGGCGTTGCCCAGATTGGTGATCCGCCGGGTGATGTGTCCGTTTGAGATATGCGCGGCTTCGTGTGCGATCACAGCTTGCAACATTGCTGCACTGTCCATTCGGCTGATCAGGCCGGAATGGATGTAGATAGCATCATTGCTGATCACAAAAGCGTTGAGGGAGCTGTCGTTGACGACAAGGATCTTGGTGCGCGATGCGCTTAATCCGGCCGCTTTGAGTACGGGGGCCGCGACTTGTGCCAGTGCATATTCCATGTCCGCGTCACGCAATAGGGATACCGCGCGCGCAGGCAAGGCAAGCGCAAGCGACACGATCAGGATTGACGCCACTCGCGCCACGGTATGAAAGGTCATGGTTCGATCATAGGAGACGCCATGCGAACCTCAAGACGCAGCGATGTCGATCCCTTCATTGTGATGGATGTGATGGAGGCCGCGCGTGCTGCCGAAGCCGCTGGCCGTCATGTAATCCATATGGAAGTCGGGCAACCCGGAACCGGCGCACCGCAGGCGGCGATCCGCGCATTGGAACAGGCGATGAATGACGGGCCGTTGGGATACACTGTTGCCCTGGGCCTGCCTGCGTTGCGGGCGCGCATCGCACAGCTATATGGTGAGTGGTATGACGTTGATCTTAATCCGGATCGTGTGATCGTCACTTCGGGCGCATCAGGTGGTTTCATCCTTGCGTTCAACGCGCTTTTCGACAGCGGCGATAGGGTGGGCATCGGAGCGCCCGGTTACCCGAGCTACCGGCAGATCCTTTCGGGGCTGGGCCTTACGCCAGTGGACTTGCCCACCGAGGCTGCCAACCGCTACCAACCTGTGCCCGAGGATTTTGCAGGACATGATCTGCAAGGCCTGCTGGTTGCTTCCCCAGCCAATCCGACCGGGACAATGCTGGATCATGCGGCGATGTCAGACCTGATCGGTGCCACGCAAAAGGCAGGCGCCAGTTTCATCAGCGACGAAATTTACCACGGTATCGAATACGAAGCCAAGGCCGTCAGTGCTTTGAATGTCAGTGACGATGTCTACGTCATCAATTCGTTTTCTAAATACTTCTCGATGACAGGATGGCGGGCGGGATGGATGGTGGTGCCCGAGGATCATGTGCGTGTGGTCGAACGTCTGGCCCAAAACATGTTCATATGCCCGCCGCACGCCAGCCAGGTGGCCGCGCTTGCGGCGATGGATGCAACCGATGAATTGAAGGCAAACCTGGATGTTTACCGCAGCAACCGCGCCTTGATGCTGGAGGGGCTGCCCAAGGCAGGGTTTACCCGGATCGCGCCCCCCGACGGGGCCTTCTACGTCTACACGGACGTGTCGGAGCTGACCGATGACAGCCGTGCATTTGCTGCCTGTATCCTGGACGAGGTGGGGGTCGCCGTCACGCCGGGCCTTGATTTCGACCCGATGCGTGGCCACCAAACGTTGCGCTTTTCCTATGCCCGCACGACAGAGGATGTCGCCGAGGGCTTACGCCGACTGAAGGATTTCATGGATCGGCGTTGATGGGGGATTCCCGCGGGACGCGGGACCCGGTATGCTGCGCGCAAAACGAAAAGGGCAGCAATTATGCGGGCGATCTTTGTCGCGTTGATGGTATGGGTCTATGCGGTCTCCACACAGGCTCAGGATTTGTCCGGTCTGGCCCGTGTGGACGTTACCAATAGCGAGATTTCCGATGGCTGGTTTGGCTCATCTGATCTGACTTTGACGTTGAGCCAAGGTGTGCCGTATCGTGTCTTTTCCCTGTCCGATCCGGCGCGGTTGGTGGTGGATTTTCGGGAAGTGGATTTTTCCGGCGTGTCGCCAGACAGCTTGCTGCCCAAGCCCGGTCGCATATCGGCTGTCCGTTTCGGGGCGTTCAAGCCGGGTTGGTCGCGATTGGTGCTGGATCTGGACCTGCCAATGCTTCCCAAGCAGATTGTGATGCCTGTCGATTCATCGTCTGGCCGCGCTGTTCTAAGCATCACTTTGAATGAGGTGTCTAAAGAGGAATTCGCGGAACGGGCGGGGCCGCCGGTGGATGCGGATTGGGGGGTGCAGGCCGCAGACCAACCACCCGAACCGGCACCTGACGGTTTCGTTGTTGTGATCGATCCCGGGCACGGGGGTATTGATCCGGGCGCTGTGCGTGACACGACGAGTGAAAAGGAACTGATGCTGGGTATTGGATTGGCCCTGCGCGATGCGCTCCGAAGGGCGGGTGGTGTGGAGGTTGTTTTGACCCGCGACACGGATACGTTCGTGTCCCTGACGGGCCGGGTTGCGCTGGCGCATCAGGTCGGTGCGGATGCTTTCGTGTCGTTGCATGCAGATGCCTTGAGCCAGGGGCAGGCTCGGGGTGCGACGGTTTATACATTGTCTGAAGAGGCGAGCGACGCGGCCTCGGCCCAACTGGCTGCACAGCACGACCGCGCAGATATTTTGGCGGGCGTCGACCTGAGCGGCACGGATGATCAGGTGGCATCGGTTCTGATGGACCTGGCCCGGACAGAGACGATGCCACGTACGGACACTTTGGCCACGGCGTTGATCGACAACATGGCAACGGCCGGCGGCCCGATGAACAAGCGCCCCCGGCGCGAAGCTGCGTTTTCGGTTCTGAAAAGCGCTGACATCCCGTCCGTCCTGGTCGAAGTCGGATTTCTGTCCGATCAACGCGACCTTTCCAACTTGCGTGATCCCGTCTGGCGCGCGGTGATGGTCGAAGCATTGGCGTCCGGCATCCTACAATGGCGGGATGATGATCTGGCAATGCAACCACTGATCCGGCAATAGCTTTCACATCGGCGGTATCGCGCTGTAGTTGGCTTTTGACCCCGTCCGCGCGCTGGCGTATACCGAAACAAAAGCAACCGTGAAAAACAGGTGCGGGCGGTTATGTTTCGGTTCATTCTTTCCTTCTTGGGCGGCATTTTCACCACGGTGACGATGGGCGTTGCGATGGTCGCGCTGTCGATCGGGGCCATATTCTGGATGTATGGCCGGGACTTGCCCAGCCACGAGTCGCTGGCCCAGTACCAGCCTGCCACGATCAGCCGTATTTACTCGGGCGAGGGCCAGATCATCGACGAGTTCGCACAGGAACGTCGGTTGTTTGCCCCGGCCGAGACGATCCCGGACCTTGTGAAGCAAGCGTTCATCTCGGCCGAGGACAAGAACTTTTATACGCATGACGGCTATGACCTGCGCGGTATTGGTGCCGCGGCATATGATGCCGTGCGAAGCCGCGGGCGTGATGTGCGCGGTGCATCTACGATCACGCAGCAGGTGATGAAGAACTTCTTGCTGTCCGGTGACCGCCAGGCCGAACGCAAAATCAAGGAGATCATCCTTGCGGCCCGCGTGGAAGGAGCGCTGAACAAGGAAAAGATCCTTGAACTGTATTTGAACGAGATTTTCCTCGGCCAGAACTCCTATGGGGTGGCCGCGGCCAGCCAGACCTATTTCAACAAGACGCTCACTGAACTGGCGCCACACGAGGCGGCTTTTCTGGCGTCCTTGCCCAAGGCACCGTCGGACTTTCATCCGGTGCGTCGGGCGGATCGTCTGCTTTCTCGTCGGAACTTCGTTCTGAAAGAGATGATGGAGAACGGGTACATAGATACCGCCACGTATGAAACCGAAGTGGCGATGCCATTGCGGTCGGTGCAGAATGGTGACTTCGAAAGCTTCAAGGCTGAACTGCCCCCGCGCCACTATTTCACCGACGAAATTCGCCGCCAGTTGAGTGAAGATTTCGGCAAGGCCGAGTTCTTTACCGGTGGCTATACAGTGCGGGCGACTATTGATGCCGAAATGCAGCCCATTGCGGCTTACGTACTGCGGCGCCAACTTGAAAGCTACGACCGGGGGCAGGGCGTCTGGCGCGGCTCGGGCGAGAGCATTGAGGCTGATCAGCTTGGGAACTGGGAAGAGGCGCTTAAGAATGTTCCGGTTGCACGTGACATCGACCTGAACGGGGTATGGCGGCCTGCCGTTGTCTTGGAAGTTGAAGACCAGCAGCTGCGCGTTGGTATTGAGGGTTGGACAGACAGCGAACCGGCCGCCGTTGTTCCGCGTGACGATATCAAGTGGATACAAGGCAACTTTTTCGACAATTTCGAAGTTGGCGATGTTGTGCATGTTCGCGCGATGACCGCTGATGACGACGGATCCTTCATACGCTGGACATTGCGTCAGGTGCCGCGCGTGCAGGGCGGCTTTGTCGCGATGGACGTGAACACGGGCCGCGTGATCGCGATGCAGGGCGGGTTCAGCTACCAGAATTCGGTGTTCAACCGTGCCACACAGGCCAAGCGGCAACCGGGGTCGTCTTTCAAGCCATTTGTTTATGCTGCCGCGCTCGATAGCGGATATTCCCCGGCAACCATCGTGGTGGACGCCCCGATCGAGATCAATACGCCGCAGGGCCTTTGGCGCCCGCGCAACTCGTCCAACAAGTTCTATGGTCCCACGCCGCTGCGTACGGGCATTGAACGGTCGAGAAACCTGATGACCATACGTCTGGCGGAAGAGGTCGGTATGGACATTGTCGCGGACTACGCAGAGCGGTTCGGCGTCTATGACAGCATGGGTCTGTTCCTTGCCAACTCGCTCGGCTCGGAAGAGACGACGTTGTACCAGATGGTGTCGGCCTATGCGATGTTTGCCAATGGTGGCGAGCGGGTGCAGCCGACGCTGATCGACAGGGTGCAGGACCGGTTTGGTCGCACCGTGTATCGTCACGACGAAAGTGAGTGCCGGGATTGCACACAATTGGCCAGCCTTGATCCGGGCCTTGCACCTCAGGTGGTATCTAATCGTGAGCGAGTCATGGACCCGGTTACAGCCTACCAGCTGACATCGATGATGAAAGGCGTGGTCGACCGTGGTACCGCATCGCGGAGCGTGAACTTGCCGGTGCCGATTGCGGGCAAGACCGGTACCACTAACGATGCCAAGGACGTATGGTTTATTGGCTTTTCCAGCGACATCGTTGCGGGCTGTTACATTGGCTATGACCAGCCGCGTAGTCTTGGCAAGGGTGCATCCGGCGGGGGTATGTGCGGCCCTGTGTTCAATGCATTCATGCAAGAGGCGATCGCGAAGTACGGTGGTGGGACCTTTGATGTTCCCGAGGAATGCGTGTTCATCAAGATCGATCGCTTTACAGGCTCGCGCCTGAGCGACGCGGCTGCAGGTGACAATGTCGTCAGCGAATGCTTCCGCGATGGGTTTGAGCCGACGTTCGGCATTGCGTTCGATGGTGGTTTTGCCATGGGCGCTGACCTGCCGTTGTTCGAGGAAGTCGGTGGCGGTGGCCGTCAGGTAACCACGTCTACGGGTAAAAAGGCCGTCGTTGGACCCAAAGCGAACTTCGGTACGCTTAGCTCGGGTGGTCTGTACTAGATACGCCCAAACAGTGGCACAGCTGCATTAACAGTTGTTCCGTGGCTGGAGGTCGTTTCGTCCTTTTTCGATGCCACTTTGATCGATCCGAATGGTCCAACAGAACTCTAAATAGTGACGGTTGACGGAAACACCTACCTGACTGTCGTGGGCTTGGATGGTGACGCGGTTGTGTCTCTCAGGATTGATTCCGATAGCGCAAGAGCCGACGTGTTCGTGTTCTCGGGTGCCATTGGAAACAACACGATCAAAGGCTTTGTCCGTGGCTCCGATGTCATCGACTTCAGTGCCATTGCGAACATCTCTTTCTTTGTGGATTTCCAGGCCGCTGCGCTGAGCTTGAATGGCTCAAGCTTGATCAAGGTGGATGGGGCGACGACACCGTAACGATCTCAGGCGTTGAAGACGACGAGTTGGACATGGGCGACTTCATCTTCGTCTGAGCATCGCTTGCGGAGCATCGGTACACACAGTAGACCAATGCGGCGTGGCGTATGACCACGCCGTAAGGGAGCGACTTGGGTCCGGTATGCGCGCAGAAATTCAGAATGTCGTCGAAGAGATTGAAAAGTCGGTGGCTTTGCTGGCTCAACGACTGGATGTCGACACGGCTCAGCACCGGCTGGAGGAGTTCAACGCGCGTGTTGAGGATCCCAATCTGTGGGACGATCCCGAGGCTGCACAGAAGTTGATGCGTGACCGCCAGATGCTGGTGGATGCCATGGAAACACATGACCGCATCAAGCAAGATCTGTCGGACAACATCGAGCTTATTGAATTGGGCGAGATGGAAGAGGATGAGGAGGTCGTCTCTGACGCAGAAGCTGCAATCAAGGCCCTTGCGGAAACGGCAGCCCAGAAAGAGCTTGAGGCGCTGCTGGATGGCGAGGCGGACGGTAACGACACATTCCTTGAGATCAACTCGGGCGCAGGTGGGACTGAATCCTGTGACTGGGCGGCAATGTTGGCGCGGATGTACGTTCGCTGGGCCGAAAAGAAGGGCTACAAGGTTGAGCTTCAGTCCGAGAGCGCGGGCGAAGAGGCGGGCATTAAATCAGCCACTTACAAGATCAGCGGCCAGAACGCCTATGGTTGGTTGAAGTCGGAAAGCGGCGTGCACCGGCTTGTGCGCATCAGCCCGTTTGACAGTGCTGCCAAACGCCACACAAGCTTTACCTCTGTCGGCGTGTATCCGGTGGTGGATGACAATATCGAGATCGAGGTGAACCCTGCCGATATCCGTATCGACACATATCGATCCTCGGGGGCTGGTGGACAGCACGTAAACACAACCGACTCGGCGGTGCGTATCACCCACGCGCCCACGGGCATTGTCGTGACAAGCTCGGAAAAATCCCAGCACCAGAACCGTGACATCGCCATGAAGGCGCTGAAGTCGCGGCTTTACCAGTTGGAGTTGGATCGCCGGAACGCTGCCGTGAACGAGATGCACGAGAACAAGGGCGATGCGGGCTGGGGCAACCAGATACGGTCATACGTCTTGCAGCCCTACCAGATGGTGAAAGACCTGCGCACCAATTTCGAAACCTCCGACACCAAGGGTGTTCTGGACGGCGACCTTGATGGTTTGATGGCCGCCACGTTAGCCTTGGATGTATCGGGCAAGTCCCGGGCAGAGGCGCAAGCGGACTGATCCGCACCCGGCCTGCCATCACGAAGGGAGGCCAGCAAAATGATCGAGCAAAGTGCGCTGATACTGCGAGCGCAGCTAGATGCAGGTGAGGTCACGGCCGAGACGGTCATGGCACACACGCTGGACGGCATCGCTGCAGTGAACCCCTCCGTGAATGCCATCGTGTCGCTGCGCGATGCCGATACCTTGATGGCCGAGGCGCGCGCGGCGGATGCAGCGCCCAAAACGGGCTGGTTGCACGGTATTCCGATGGCAATCAAGGATTTGGCAAACGCTAAAGGTTTGCCTACGTCGATGGGATCGCCCCTTTTTGCCGGGCAAGTCGCGCAAACTGACGATATCATGGTTGCCCGCTTGCGCGCTGCAGGTGCCATCATCATCGGAAAGACCAATACGCCTGAGTTTGGTTTGGGGTCACACAGCATCAATCCTGTCTTTGGCGCCACACGAAATCCTTACGATACAGGGCGCAGTGCTGGCGGGTCGTCCGGAGGGGCAGGCGCCGCCTTGGCGACCGGAATGCTGAGTGTCGCTGACGGCTCTGATATGATGGGATCCCTGCGCAACCCGGCGGGATGGAACAATGTGTACGGGATGAGGCCCAGCTGGGGGTTCGTTCCATCGGAGCCTATGGGGGACAGTTTTCTGCACCAACTGGCGACCAACGGGCCGATGGCGCGGACCCCGTCTGATCTGGCGGCTCTGCTTGATACCATGGCGGGGTCCGATCCACGCCAGCCACATGGCATGGATGCCCCGCCTACCTTGCCGCAAATCGGTGGTGGTGCGGACGGGCTTCGGATTGGCTGGCTTGGCGCTTGGGACGGCGCGCTGCCGATGGAAGCCGGCGTGCTGGACCTGTGCACTGCCGCGCTGACGCAGATGGAAGGGCTGGGGATCACTGTCGACCTTCTGCCTGCCCCCTTCGATCGTGACGCAATCTGGTTGTCTTGGATCACGCTGCGCAGTTGGGCCGTGTCGGGCAGCCTCGGTACTCTGCATGCAGACCCGGCCAAGCGCGATCAGTTGAAAGCGGCAGCCATATGGGAGGTCGAACGCGGCCTTGCCATGTCTGCGATGGAGGTACATCGGGCGAGTGCGGTAAGATCGGAGTGGTTCAAGACTGCCACGACATTGTTCGAGCAATATGATGTGCTTGCGCTGCCGTCAGCGCAGATGTGGCCGTTCGACGTGGCCATTGACTGGCCGCGAGAGTTGGCTGGCACAAAGATGGATACGTATCACCGCTGGATGGAGGTTGTGGTGCCCGCAAGTTTATTGGGTCTTCCTGTTGTGTGCGTGCCTGCTGGTTTCGGCGGTCCGCACGATCTGCCCATGGGGGTGCAGCTTATTGGACGGCGGGGCAGTGATGCACTCTTGTTGCGATTGGCACAGGCGTGGCACCTTATGACTGATTGGCCTGCGCGCCGTCCCGGAATGGAGGGTCTAACCTGATGGAAGCGAACCCGTATCCGAGCCTCCCTGCGGGTGTTCCACCTTTTAACGCGCCGCGCTCCGACTTCATTCGTCACGCGCTGTCATCAGGCTGGGCAGATTTTCGCACGGCACCGGGCTTCGGCCTTTTGACGGGGTGTGCCTCTGTCTTGGCGGGGTGGGGATTGATTGGCCTAACCCTGTGGGCCGGTCACACCTTTTGGCTGATCCTAGCGGTTTTTGGATTTCCGCTGGTCGCTCCATTTTGCGCACTTGGAACCTACGAAGTCTCGCGCCGGATCGGGATGGACCAGCCCGCTGGCATCGGTTCTATCCTTGGGCAACTGCGCGCTGAGCGTGGCCGACAACTGCCCTGGTTGTCGATGCTGATGGTGGTTGCGTTGCTGTTCTGGTTCTTTCTGGGTCACATGATTTTTGCATTGTTTCTGGGGCTTAAACCGATGGTGAACGTGACCACGTCGCTTAATGTGTTCCTGAGCCCTGACGGCTTGATGATGATAGCGCTTGGGACCGTCGTGGGCGGGTTTTTTGCATTTATCTTCTTTGCGATGTGCGTGTTGGGTTTGCCGCTTCTGCTCGCGCGTGAGGTTGATTACATGACGGCTATCCTCGCCAGTTGGGGTCATGTCCAAGCCCACATGGTCCCGATGCTTTCGTGGGCGGTCGTGATCGTGGTTTTGCTTTGTCTGGCGATGCTGCCTGGCTTGCTGGGGCTTGTGATCGTGCTGCCGTGGCTGGGCCATGCATCCTGGCACGTCTATGCGCAGATGGCGGCAGGCGCTCGCTAAAGCGGCGTTTCGCGTTCCATCTGAACCAGAAGGTCCCGCAAAACAGGTGCATCGGGATGTGCTGTTTCCAAGGCAAAGACGTATGCTTGCGTCAGGAAGAAGGCGTACTCATCCTTGGACGGTGCCGCTGCTGCCGCCTCTTGATACAGACTGACCAGATCTGAGCGTTTCCCTTCGATATGTGCTGCGAGAACGCGCTGCTCCAGATCGTTGTTCATTCAGCAGCGTCGACGACCGCGCGGTGGGCCATCATCTGTTCGGCGACCCAACTGTGGAACAGGTGCGTTGGTCCATCCATGGCAGGCGAGAAACGGCCGCCGTCAAACATTGGCGTTTGGCGCCCATGTTGCATGCCTTCCACAACAAAAATGTCTTCTTCGAACACTTGCTTCCACAGCTTCGTATTGCGGGCGCGCAAAGCAGGATCGGTATCAGGTTGCGCGTAGTAGAGGTGAATGTTCTCGACTGTTCGGCCCGGTGCTTGCGGGACCAATATGATGGCAAAGGCGTGATCACGATGCACACCCAGCAGCACGTTTGGGTAGGCTGTGATGTATTCGGCTGCGGTGTCCCACTTGTCGCTCAACCCCGCGAAATCGGGGAAGGTATGGCCGTCGTCCCCTTTCAATTGCCGGTAAACGAGCGTGCCCTGGCCAGAATATCGGCTTGGTGCTTCGATGTGGTAGTGATCCTCGAGCCGCGAGTACACGTTCAAGTCCGGGTGCACCCAAGGCAGGTGATAGCTCTCGCAATAGTTCTCGACTGCAAGCTTCCAGTTGCAGTTTACGGAGAGTTGAAAATGGCTGTCTGCGCCGCCGTGATACAAGGGTTTGTCGAACTCAGCCCAGCGTGCCAGCAAGTCTGCGTTGGCCTCTTCAAAGGGTTGCGCTTCGCCGGACAGATTGATCCAGATGACATCCATCCAAACATAGCTGCGCACTTCTATGAGCCCGAGCAGCGATTTGTCGATACCGTCAGCGGTATTCTGACCCGGTCCGCCAACATGTGGCGTTGAAACCAAACGACCTTCCGTCGAGTAGCACCAGCTGTGGTAGGGGCAGCGAATGGCACCCTCGATCTTGCGCGCCGCGTCGACCAGGATCATCCCACGATGACGGCAGATGTTGTGAAACACGCGAACAGCACCTGCCTTGTCCCTGATCAAAAGCAGTGGCATATCCAGAAATGTGACCGGTACCGCGTCTCCGGTGGTTGGAATATCGGCCGCAACGGCCAAACCAGACCAGCCTGTCATTAACAGTGCGTGGCGCTCTTCCTCGAACACCGCTTGATCGATGTAGTGTTCATTCGGCAGGCCGTGCGCAGACGAAATCGGACGGCGCACTGCGTTCAGGTCTGTAGCGTCCATTCGCATTCCTCATATGTCTTATGACGCAAGGGTATTGGTCGTAGCCAAATGGGTGCGTGGATTTTCGACAGATTTTTGCCGTACCCGACATGTTGCCTGCGGCTCAGCCTCGGCGCAGTTGTTGGGACATCCCGGCCGGAATGGTGCGGGCCTTGGCATTGAGGCGGAATGGAATGATCTCAGCCGAGTCGGCGACATCAACAAGTGCGCGTTTCTCACTTCGGACTTGATGCAGGCTATCGGGTAGGGTGGTGCCAAGGCTTTGGCGCAACAAGCGCGCACTGCTTACTTTGCGTAGATTGCGTTCCGCGAAGGCGTCGAATTCAACCATGTCTCCGACATCAAAAAAGACGTCAGGTATTGTAGTGCAGTCGTTTCGCGACAAATACGCGAGGTCGCCGTGATCCTCGCACCAGATGACCGCCTTCTCAGTTTTTGGATCGCTCCAAAGTATGACACCAATCATTGCTGTACCCAGAGTTAGACATCTTTTATCAAACTCAATTCTAGACATTTGCGACATGACTAAGTCGGTAACGTTCGCTTGCATTTTGTGTCTGCAGCGGTATCGTGCAGGTGCGGTTTTGCGTCACTGTTGATGCGAAGTGGCGTCATTATCTGGGCGGGCGGCTCTGATTGGCGTCGGGTTAACGATTTGTATTTCGATCCGAGCATTGAACGAAGAGACGAATATGCCAGAAATGCGTAGATCACCGGCGGAATTGCGCAGTATGTTCGGTCAAAATCTGCGGATTCTTGCCGAAGGCTATCCATCCATTTCCGAACTATCGCGTCAACTGGGCATCAACCGAACTCAATTCAATCGCTATCTGTCTGGGGAAAGCTTCCCGCGACCGGATGTTTTGGCGCGGATTTGCGACTTCTTTGACGTTGACGCTCGTGTTCTGCTTGAGCCCGTTCAAAACATCATGTCTGGATCTGATCCACTCACCGGCCCCTCTCTCAAGGATTTTGTCGGAGCGGGGGTCGGGTTGATTGATGAACTGATCTTTCCAAGCGGATTTTATCGTTTCGTCAGAGCCAGTTTTCTGGATCCCGATAGGTACGTTACGGGACTTGTGCGGGTATTCAGAGATAACGGTGCGACCATAGTGCGCGGTTACGAGACCCGCGCAGCGCTGAGTGTTCAGGGTATGCCTGTGACCAGGCAAGCGCGCGAATTTCGTGGTTTAGTTTTGCGTCAAGAAGACGGTGTAAGCGCTCTGATTTCCCGTCGCGGATCTCATACCGCGTCGTTTAACTACCTAAGTCGGGTGACATCTTTTGAAAACAATGTATGGGTTGGCTATGTCGCGCGTACCACGCAAGAGACGCTGAGCAACGACCGCGTCGTACGCATGATCTACGAACATCTTGGCCGTGACTTTGGCACTGCAAAAGCCGCAGCACGTGCATCGGGGTATTGCACGGTTGACGATCTGACGCCTTATCAGAAGCGATTGTTGAAAGTGGGCGAACCCTTTGCCTAGTCGCCGCGGGGTAGGGCGGCAACCCCGGTTCGCGCGACTTCAACCAGTCCGAGCGGGTGCATCAGGTCGGCAAAGGCATCAATCTTGTCCGGCGCGCCCGTAATCTCGAAAATAAAGCTTTCTAGAGTGCTGTCGACAACGTTGGCACGGAAAATATCGGCCAGACGCAACGCCTCGACACGTTTGTCGCCTTGACCGGCGACTTTGAACATGGCGAGCTCACGCTCTACCGATGGTCCCTCAACCGTAAGGTCGTGCACTTCGTGCACGGACACGATCCGGCCCAGCTGCGCCTTGATCTGTTCTATCACTTGCGGCGTGCCTGCAGTCACGATGGTGATGCGGGACAGATGGCCGGTATGATCCACTTCTGCGACCGTCAGGCTTTCGATGTTGTAGCCACGACCAGAAAACAAACCGATGACACGGGCTAGAACCCCCGGTTCGTTTTCGACCAGTACCGCGAGGGTGTGCCGCTCTTCCACGTCCGAAAAGGTAGGACGTAGGTTATAAGCGGAGTGGCTGGTGGAGCCTTTTTTGATTTTGAGTGCGGACATGTCAGTCTTTTCCTTGTCGTCAGCCGAAACTTGGGAAGTTCCGTCCCGTTCTCTTTTAAAGAAACGGCGCGTTACACCAGCACGGAGCCTTTTGCATCGATCACACCCTGGGTTTCGGCTTCTCCCAACAGCATCTCATTGTGCGCCTTGCCCGACGGGATCATGGGGAAACAGTTCTCGTGTTTCTCAACCAGACAGTCAAAAAGCACGGGTCCATCATGGGTGATCATCTCCATGATCGCATCGTCCAGATCGTCAGGATCAGAACAGATAATACCCTTGGCTCCGAATGCTTCGGCCAGTTTGACGAAATCGGGCAGACTCTCGGACCATGAATGGGAATAGCGTTCACCGTGAAGCAATTCTTGCCATTGGCGCACCATACCGAGGCGTTCATTGTTCAGGATGAACTGCTTGACCGGCAGATTGAATTGCATGGCGGTGCCCAGCTCTTGCATGTTCATCAGCCAGGATGCTTCACCCGCAACGTTGATCACCAATGCCTCCGGATGGCCCATCTGTACGCCAATCGACGCCGGGAAGCCGTAACCCATTGTGCCCAGCCCACCGGATGTCATCCAACGGTTTGGGTCTTCGAAGCCCAGGTACTGCGCGGCCCACATTTGATGTTGGCCCACCTCGGTGCAGATGTAGCGATCATGGTCTTTCGTAAGCGCTTCCAACCGGGCAAGGGCGTATTGTGGCCTGATGGTCTTGCCTTCTTGTTTGAACTTCAGGCAATCGACCGCTTTCCATTCGTCAATCTTGGACCACCACTGGGCCATGGCGGCCTGATTGGTCTTGCGGCCGCGCGACTTCCATACTTTCAGGATGTCTTCCAACACGTGCCCTACATCTCCGACAATCGGGATGTCCGCCTTGATCACTTTGTTGATCGACGATGGATCGATATCGATATGCGCCTTCTTCGACTTTGGGCTGAATGCATCGATGCGCCCGGTAATCCTGTCGTCGAAACGTGCGCCGATGTTGATCATCAGATCGCAATCGTGCATCGCCATGTTGGCTTCATACAGGCCGTGCATGCCAAGCATTCCTGTCCAGTGCTTGCCGCTGGCGGGGTAGGATCCCAGCCCCATCAGGGTTGATGTGATCGGAAAACCCGTTGCATCCACAAGTTCACGCAGCAATTGGCTGGCGCCGGGGCCAGAGTTGATAACCCCGCCGCCTGTATAGAAAATTGGCCGTTTGGCTGTTTCGATGGCGGCAACCAGTTCAGTGATCGCTTCCATGTCGCCCTTGACCTGCGGTTGGTAGTGCGAGGTCGACGGTTTGGGCGGGGTGTAGGTGCCGGTGGCAAATTGCACATCCTTGGGAATGTCGATCAACACCGGACCTGGACGGCCCGCAGTCGCAACATGAAACGCTTCGTGAATAACGCCCGACAGGCTGTCGGTTTCTTTCACCAACCAGTTGTGTTTCGTGCAGGGACGGGTGATGCCAACCGTATCCGCTTCCTGAAACGCATCCGATCCGATCATGAATGTAGGAACCTGGCCTGTCAGAACGATGATCGGGATTGAATCCATCAATGCGTCCGTCAAACCGGTCACGGCGTTTGTGGCACCCGGGCCAGAGGTGACGAGGCACACGCCGGGTTTGCCTGTCGCGCGCGCGTAGCCTTCGGCGGCATGCACCGCACCTTGCTCATGGCGCACCAAGATGTGCTTGATCGAGTTCTGCTGAAAGATTTCGTCGTAAATCGGTAGCACAGCGCCACCGGGATATCCGAATACCGTGTCCACACCCTGATCGATGAGGGCTTGGACGACCATTTTCGCTCCGGTCATTTGACGTGTCATATCCGCGTGCTCCGTCTGCGGTTTATCATTGCGCATAAAAAAACCCCCGGGTTTCGGGGGCGCATGGGTGTCAGTCTGGAATTCCGTTACCGGCCCATGCGCATGTCCACTACGATGACGACTAGATCAGTCATTAACCCTGAGGTCCTTTTCTGCGTGTGCGAACATTATGCGCCGTCCGAGGGAGGGTCAACAGCCCAAATTCAGAAAAATCTGTCTCCCAGCGGAAAAAAATAGAAACTTTATTGCGTCTGATGGGCCGTAACAGACATTAACGGTAAATTTTTGGTGCTGGTGGCGACGTTGCTGTTGTTCTTTTCACCGGCCATTGTGGCGATTTCGGTGCGTGCGGTGGTCGCCAGCATCTGAATTTCTTCGGCAAGCGTTTTGAATTCGACTGCGATCACGCCCAAGCCACGTCCCGCATCGCCGACGCGCGCTGCCTCGACCGACGCATTGAGGGAAACAAGGCGCACATGCTTGCCGATCTGCTCTAGCCGCATCAGAGTTTTGGAGATCGCGTCGCCGGCTGCGCTTGCTCGTTCGACTTCCTCGTGACGATTTACGTCCAACTTGGCCCACAAGCCGTCACAAAATCCCGTCACACACTCGAAAAAACCGCCCCTTCCGACCCGTAGATGGACACTCAGAGCATCACGGAGCTGCCGGACATCATCCGCATCTGCAGCAAGGGTGACAGCGTGGGTTAGGTCGCGCATTTGAACAAATGAGGCAACTGCCTTCGGATTTTCGGAACCGTGTTGCCCAATCCAGTCGCATACCCAGTCTGGAACGACCCGCTGAGGGTCAGTTCCTTGTACCAAAGCTGCTGAACGCGCAATCGCATCGTATTGCTCTTTCAGGATTGCCCGCCATTGTGCCCGCATCTCGGCTGTTTCCGTTCCGAGTGGATTCACGCGAAAAAGGTAAGAACCAAACAATGCCGAGCGGATCGCCCGCGCGCGGGTTGTTGCGATCAAGTCGATCGCCGCCCTGCGTTGCGCAAAGCGTTGAGTGTCCGTTTCAGGCGCAAACCCGTTTTGGAGAGAAGGCTGTGACATGCGTCACCATTGCCATTGATCAATTTAGAAATCGTTAGTGATGAATGGTCAAAGCGCGTTGCCGGTTCCCTGAAGCACACCGTGTTCCAGTGCGTAGCGGGTTAGGCCTGCGGTCGATGATATGCCAAGTTTGCGCTTTATATTCTTGCGGTGGGTTTCGACGGTACGCACCGAGATGTCCAAGGCATTTGCCACTTCCTTGTTCGATAGCCCTTGCGCCAATTGCAACAAGATCGTTTGTTCACGACCGGTTAAAGCCCCCGCGCCATCAGCGCGTTTGGGTGCAATTGCGCCTTCTGCGCCGATGCAGAGATATCTTTCACCCTTCATCACCGTCTCTACCGCCTTGGCGATCTCTTCGGTTGGTACGTCCTTTAGCACATATCCCATCGCTCCGTGGCTGAGGGCTGATGAGATGTATTCGGGGCTGTCATGCATGGAAAGAATCAGGATGCGTGTACCTGGGCGTTTTTCAAGTAAGAGCTCGGTTGCGGTAAGGCCCCCCATCTCGGGCATGTTGAGGTCCATCAGGATGACGTCCGGATCAAACGAATCAAGCTGGTCGATAACTGCGCGACCGGTGCCAAGCGTTCCGACCACGGAAATACCCTCATGGTCCTCGAGTACCGACTGGATACCCTGTGCGACCATTGGGTGATCGTCAACAATCAGAACACGTATCGAGTCAGTCATGCGCGCACGCGCTCCTTACCGGGGGTCGAGCTTTCTGGTGGTAGCAGGTGGGTCAATGGAACAGTTGCTTCGATCACAGTGCCACCTTGGTTGCCTGCACCGGATAAGATACGCAAGGTGCCATCCAACTGCTCCACGCGTTCCTGCATGTTGCGCAGGCCAATTCCCGTAGATCTTCGGCTAAGCGAGCGGTCGAGGCCGACCCCATTGTCCGAGATACGCAGCGTGGCCCCGCGTTTATGGCCGCGCAGATCGACGGATACGGTTGTGGCCGCTGCGTGCCGTTCAATGTTTGTGAGCGCCTCTTGGGCAATCCGATAGAGTGCGATCTTGGCATCTTGGTCCAGCCGGTTGCGGAATACAAAGGTCTGAAAATCGGTCTCTATTCCGGTGCGATCCGCAAAATCTTCAACCAACGCCTTAAGTGCAGGCCCAAGACCCAGGTCATCCAACGCACCAGGTCGTAGATCACGGCTGATACGCCGCACTTCAGCAATGGCCGTACCAAGGTTCTCGATCCCTTGGGTCAACGGCGCGGTGGCATCCCCGCTGCCCTTGTCCAAACGCCGCCTTGCGCTGTCGAGCGCATAGCGGACACCGACGAGGATCTGGCTGATACCGTCATGCAATTCGCGCGCGACACGGCTGCGTTCTTCCTCCTGCGCGTCGAAAACCCGTTGCGTCAGCTTCTTCAGCTTTGCATCGGCCAAGCGACGTTCACGAATGTTAAGCGCCATACCTGATCCGAAAACCATAAGCAGGGCGGCCAACGTGATACCTGATATGTAATAGAAGGTGCGCTGTACCCGGGTTTCCACGTCGGCGCGTGCTTCTGCGACCGAGGTCAACACATCGTCGATGAACACACCGGTGCCCACGGCCCATCGCCATGAGGGGAACGAGGTAACGTAGGTGATCATCTCGGCTTCCCGACCATTCGACGGCTTGGGCCAAAGGTGGGTCAGATACCCGTCGCCTTGACGCGCGATGTCGATCAAGTTGGCGACGACATGCGTGCCTCGACTGTCGGTGAGGGCAAGATGGTTGTTGTTGATCATCTCGGTTTGGCGCGGACTGACCAGGTTGTTTCCATCGTAGTCGTAGACGAAAAAGAAACCTTCATCTCCGTAGATCATGGCGGACAGGATCTGCGCGACCTGATCCTTTGCCTGCTGGTCGTTGGGAGCAGCGGATCCGTAGATAAAGTAAAACCCGTTACGTGCCTGCGTGACGTAATTGCGCAACTCCCGTTTCTTGGCCTCGATCAGTTGGGTTTCCAGCGCTTGTATTTCCCGCTCGGCCAACGCGCGGGACTGTATGGCAACCAAAACAGCGATGGCAGCAACCGCAAGGATAAGCGGGACTGCAGCCACGAGAGATAGCTTTTGCGCATAGCTGAGGCGCAGATGAGAAAGGGCACGTCGCACAACCCGATTCGATACGCGGATTACCGCTCGAATCAAAGAGGAACGTAGAAAATTACAGGCGCTAACGGGATCACGTTAGAATGAAGCGCGGGCGAAATTGGTGAAAAAAAACTGACCAGATGCGTAGAATCGCCGACTTTCTACGCAGTACTAGGTATTTTCATCGTCGCCGCCATCGCTAGTGTGTCGGCACTCGAAACGATCCGCCCCCCTGGGAGGGGAAGGGCATCATAATTGGGAGGAGTATCTCTATGGATCGTCGTTCTTTTCTGAAGACGTCTGCACTTGGTGGGTCTGCCGCCGCAGCAACGACGCTGGCCGCACCGGCGTACGCACAAGGCAAGCGCACCCTGACAATGGTTACATCGTGGCCCCGTGGCTTTGCCGTTCTGGATGATGCGGCAAGCTACCTCGAGCAATTCGTGGGCGAGATGTCGGACGGTCAGCTGACCATCGACAAGAAAGCCCCGGGCGAGCTGGTTGGCGCGTTCGAAGTGTTCGACGCCGTGTCGTCGGGCCAGGCGGACATGTATCACTCGGCTGACTACTACTTCATCGGTCAGCACCCCGCATACGCCTACTATACGGCTGTGCCGTTTGGCGGCACCGCGCAGGAAGTCACCAACTGGTACGAGCACGGCGGCGGCCAAGAGCTGCACGACGAGCTGGGCGAGATCTTCAACCTCAAGGGCCTGCTTGCCGGTAACTCCGGTTCGCAATCCGGCGGTTGGTTCCGCAACGAGATCAACTCGGCTGCTGACTTCAACGGTCTGAAGTTCCGTATGCCCGGTCTGGGTGGCAAAGTGCTGGGTAAACTGGGCGCATCCGTTCAGAACATCCCCGGCGGTGAGCTGTATCAGGCGCTGTCGTCCGGCGCTCTGGACGGTCTGGAGTGGGTTGGCCCGATGGCTGACGAACGCGCTGGTTTCCAGGAAGTGGCAAAGGTCTACTACACCGCCGGTTTCCACGAACCGGGTTCGGCTCTGGCCGCAAACGTTAACCTGGACGTCTGGAACGACCTGACACCGCAACACCAGGCAATCCTTCAGAACGCGTCGCGTGCTGTGACACACTATCAATTGGCTGAAACACTGGCCAACAACGGTGCCGCGCTGGCCCGCCTGCAGCAGCAGGGTGTGAAAACATTGCAATTCTCCGACGATGTCTGGGATGCGTTCGGTACTGCCTCTGCAGAAGTGATGGACGAGAACATGGGCGACGAGCTGTTTGCAAAAACACGCAAGTCGTTCGAAGAAAGCCTCGCCACATCTGCCAGCTGGATCAACAAATCGGACGGCTACTATGTCCAACAGCGCGTGCGCGTGCTGGGCGGCTAAGCCGACACTTTCTGAAAACACCAAGGGCTCCGATGATCGGGGCCCTTGGTTCACGTGAGGAACTGAGGCGATCAGATGGTCACACTCTGACCAGATCGTAGGGGGCACATTCATGGAAAACGATAACGGCGCTGAAGCCGCAGGCACCTTTGCAACGCTTATAGATGGCGTTTTGTGGTTCTTTCAGAACCTGGGCCTTGCCTTCTACAACATCGCCTACGCCATCACGCATCCGTCGGCGTGGCTGGACTGGGTGACCTGGGCCAACACCCCCGAGGACAAGCTGTCCCTGATGAAATTTGTCTACTACGGCGGGTCGACGCAGTTTTTCTTTGCTGTCCTTGCCGTGATCCTTGTCGTTACAGCCGTGGGCCTGTGGAAACGCGAGTTCATGTGGGGCTGCGTCCGTGTGATGGAAGGCATTGCCAACACCTCAGGACGTCTTTTTGCTTGGGCTGGCCTTTTGATGGTGCTGCAGCAGATCATCATCGTGTTCATGCAGCGGATTTTTACCCGGCCTGACATCTCGATTGGGTTCGGTATTCCGTTGCAGTTCGACATCTCGTGGTTTGCAGAAGAGTTGAAGCTTTATAACGCGCTCGTTGTTTGCATGTGCGTCACCTACACGTTTGTGCAGGGCGGGCATGTGCGCGTGGACTTGTTCTATTCCGCGGTGAAGTTCCGCACCAAGCGTGTAATCGACATGTTCGGCTCGCTGGTGTTCATGCTGCCCTCGGCCACGCTGATCTGGATGTATGGTTGGTACTTCCTGTGGCGCCACCTTGTCACACCGAAACCGGCCGCCAGCTGGGACATCGAACGCGCTGAGCGGTCGGCCCGCGCAGTCCGCTGGAACGTTGAAACCATAGGGTTCAGCCCCAACGGCTTCAACGGCTACTTCCTGTTCAAAATCCTGCTGGTCGCCTTTGCGGGGCTCGTATTCCTGCATGCGATCGCCTTCTTCTACCGCTCTTATCTGGAGTGGAAAGAAGGCGAAGAGAGCGAAGGCAAGTACCTTGACCGCGACACGCTGGGCGAGGGTGAGGAAGCTTACGAGGGAACACACTGATGATTTGTTTGTTGCGCCTCGACACACCGAATACGCGTGCGCTGCACGCACACGAACCGAAGTAAGGGCAGAACATGTTGTTTGGACTAGATGGCGTCGAAGTTGGCCTGATCATCGTCTTTGTCTGCCTCTTTGGCGGCATTCTTTCCGGCTTTCCCGTGGCGTTCGCTATCGCGGGGGCAGGGGTTATTTCCTTCGGGATCATCGCGTCTTTGGACAGTGCCGGTCTCTTGATCCACCAGGCGATCGACGAAAGTGCGCAAGCGTACCGTGATCTGGTAAACTCTGGGGTGAAGCCCGATACGATCAGTGTATTCCGATACCCGGAACTGCCCCGGATTGGTGAGCCCGTGTTCCCCAGCGGTTGGGAAGTGGCTTTGGACCGGAACGTGTCCTTTGTTGTGAACCGGATGAACGAACGTGTACTGGCCGGTCAATCAATCGAGACGCTGCTGGCGGTCCTGATGTTCGTTCTCATGGGCATCACGCTGGAAAGGTCCAAGATCGCCAACGATCTGCTGACAACCATGGCGCGCGTCTTTGGCCCGTTGCCCGGTGGTCTGGCGGTGTCAATCGTGGTCGTGGGTGCATTCCTTGCGGCCTCGACCGGGATTGTGGGCGCAACGGTCGTTACCATGGGTCTGCTGGCCTTGCCGACCATGTTGCGCAACAACTACTCGCCCGAGATTGCGACCGGCGTGATCGCTGCCTCTGGCACCTTGGGGCAGATCATTCCGCCATCTATCGTGATCGTTCTGTTGGGCACGCTTGCAGGTGACTTGTACTCTGCCGCGCAAGAGGCGCGGGCGCAGACGGCGGGATGTACGGACGCGCTGACCTATCTGGGCGAGCCCGCAGTTGTATCGGTGGGCACGCTGTTTCAGGCCGCGCTTCTGCCAGGGATCATGCTGGCGCTGCTCTATGCACTTTATGCCTTTGGTTATGCGCTTCTGAACCCGGAGAAAGCGCCCGCTGTTGAAATGGGCGCAACCAACGCAGAGCCAATAACGCGCAACGAAGCCTTCACCTGGTTCTTGGGTGCGCCTATTCTGATCATCGTGGGAACGATCCTTTTGGGCAATCTGAACGTTGTGGGCAGCCAGTCCAGCACTGTGTCCGCCTTCTCGGACATTGGGCAATCGGCCAGTCTGCGGACCAATGTCGGCGACGATTGCAAAGCGTCAATGATCGAGTTGCATGGGCAAAATGCATGGGATGCTGCCATCACGCAACAAGAAGAGATCGACGCTGCAGGTGGTGTTCAGCAATCCGAGCGCCTGAGCGAAGAAGATCTCGCCGCAGCTATCGAGGCCAAGGTCGCCTCTGCGGCCCCCATCGGCACCGGCACCGCGATCCTGCTGATCCTCCTGGGGCTGATCCTGACCACGGCCAAAGGCATCGCTCCGAGTAAGGAAAACCGGCCATTGATCATTGGCGGAACTGGTGTCGTGCTGGCGTTGCTTGCCGATATCATCCTGATCGGACCGCTCAATAGCGCAGGCTACTATGTCTTCGTGATGGTCATTCCCTTCGCACTGATCATATACGGGGTGATCGAAGGGGTGAAACGCTGCGCCAAGAACGAGCTGATCCGCGTGGTCTTCCCGCCGCTGGTGCTGATTGTCGCCGTTCTGGGTTCGATCCTGGGTGGCATCACCAACCCGACGCCTGCTGCGGCCTTGGGGGCGGGCGGTGCGATCATGCTCGCGGCCTACCGCAAACTGACGGATATGGACCGCAGCCCCAAGATCATCATCTGGTCTACGCTGGCGATCATTGTCTGTATCCTCGTAGGTGTGAACTTTGATCTGCGCATCAACCAGTCCGGAGTGTCGGCGCAAAGTTGGTTTGCTTTCTTCGTGGCCTACGGCGCGTATCTGTATGCCCTGTTCGGCCTGCTGTTCTCCTGCTGGATCCTTTACACTTCGGGTGTGCTTAGCCCGGTCGTGCGGGAGACGGCGAAGGTAACATCCATGGTGTTCACGATCCTGATCGGCTCGCAGCTGCTGAACCTTGTCGTGATCTCCTTTGGCGGCGAGCACTACATCCAGCAATTCCTCAAGTCCTTTGACAACGAGTTCACGGTGTTCCTGATCGTGATGCTGGTGTTGTTCGTGCTGGGCTTCGTGCTCGACTTCCTCGAGATCATCTACATCGTTATCCCGATTGTGGGGCCGGTCATTTACGGCGGCACGTTTGATCCGAAATGGGTGACGATCATGATTGCGGTGAACTTGCAAACGTCTTTCCTGACACCGCCCTTCGGGTTCGCCCTGTTCTATCTGAGGGGCGTCGCGCCGAAGGAAGTGACGACCGGGCATATTTATCGCGGTATCATCCCGTTCGTGTTGATCCAGGTTGCTGGGCTGGCCTTGCTCTGGACCTTCCCGGGGATTGTGACATTGGTCCCGGACCTGATCCCGAACTGATAATATCTTGATCCAACGAGAAGGGCGGCCATCGGGCCGCCCTTGTTTCTTCTGCCAGAAAACCAGCAACGAAGCGTTTATGTTAGGATGTCCGATACTCAGAGTACTCTGGCCCTCAGAGGGAGGGGAGTATGCGATCTGCGAAATCTTTTGACGTTTACCGCGTCGGGCGCGTGTCAGGCAGTGATATGTTTGCCACCTGTTCGGCAATCGGATCGGTCGAAAGCGGATGCATGTCCGGGCTGAAAGAGTCAGGGTTGCGCATCTTTTGCCAGCGACCGCCGATGTAAACCTCAAGTCCCGAGAACTTGGATTTGTATCCCATCTTTTGGCTACCTGGCACCCAGTAGCCCAGGTAGACATATGGCAAATTGGCTTCTTGCGCGATCCGAACGTGATCCAGGATCATGTATGTGCCCAGAGACTGGCGTTGCATGCCCGGTGCATAGAAGCTGTAGACCATGCTGAGCCCATCGGTCAGCACATCCGTCAGGCTGACCCCGGTCAGATCGTTTGAACGCTTGTCGGCATATTCGATCACGCGGCTGCGGATCGGCGTTTCCTCGATCATGGCGGCAAATTCGAACACATCCATATCGGCCATGCCGCCGTCGGCGTGACGACTGTCCAGGTAGTCGCGAAAGAGCGCGTATTGTTCTTCGGTTGCCCAAGGTGACGTGGCGCGACGTTCAAGGCTTTCGTTGCGCTTGATGGTTCGTTTTTGACTTTTGGACGGGCTAAATGCCGAAACGTCGATCCGTGCGGACAAGCAGGCTGAGCAGTCTGCACAAGATGGACGGTACAGCACGTTTTGCGAGCGACGAAAACCCTGCTGGCTTAGGCTGTCATTCAGTTTTTCAGCGTTTTCACCTTGCAGCGCCGTGAACAGCTTACGCTCCATCCGCCCGTCCAGATAAGGGCAGGGTTGAGGTGCAGTCACGTAGAACTGCGGTGCAAGGGGAAGCGTGTGGCGCATTGTGATCCGGCAAAAGTTCGCGCAAATGATATCAGTGCACGCATTGCTGGCAAGTGTGTAACGTGTTGTCAGGCGCGCGCGCGCCGATTTAGTGCGGCGCTTCCCATCACGATATCGGTTAAACCCTGACCGCGGTTCGATGTCGCCATCAGCATGATCGAGATCAGTTGCAGTGGGACCACGGCCCAGCTGATCGTGTAGCCTAACGTGTGCAGGAATGCCTGACCCAGATCGAGCCGCGCGCCAGATGAGTCGCGGATTTCGATTGCCATCAGGCGCATGCCCCATGTGCCTGATCCAATGGCCAAGGTGATTGTCCGATACATGAAGCCGACCACTGCATAGAGACCGACCCAGAAGAATAGAGCGAGAAACGCTGTGAACGGGACGATTAACGCGCAGATGAGCCCAATAATGACCGTGTCGACGATCCAGGCCATGAACCGTTTGCCGGCCACGTCGCGGTAGAACTGCGGCTGCGTGATGGGGTCAGCGAGGTGCATCATGTGCTCCGAAGAGTGGAATTGTATGGGCCCCAGGCGGTGCCGGGGCCGATATGCTTAGTCTTCGGACTTTGCTGCTTTGGCGCGTTCATCCATGAACTGGTCGAACTCGGACTTGTCCTTGGCTTCGCGCAGACGCTCAAGGAAGGCTTCGAAATTGTGCTGTTCTTCCTCCAACCGACGCAGTGTATCGGCCTTGTAGGCGTCAAATGCCGAGTTGCCGGTCGAGCGCATCGTGGTCATTGCACCGCCCATGCGGCGCGTCGTGCAGGATTTAGAGAACATACGTTTACTCCAGATCATATAGGCCAGAATGGCAAGGCCGACGGGCCAGAAGAAGATGAAACCGAGGACCATCGCCGCGATCCAGGCACCTTTGCCGCGGTCGTCAAGCCAGCGTTCGGTTTTGGAAAACCAACCGCCTGCGCTGTGCTGGGCGGGGGCAGTGGTGGACATGGACGTCATTTTCGAACCTTTCGCGTGATGCGGGGTCGGCGCCCCGAAGATGTGTGACTGTATGTGAAGCCGTTTCACATCTCTAAGATTGGGATCACGGGTTCGTGTTGCAAGGGTCGATGTAAATCTTTTTCACATAAAGTGTTATTGTGATGTAAAATCAGATGGTTGTGCGTCAGATATTTGGCGTAAGTCATCCGGTTGGGCGCTGAAAACGTGGTGTGGTGTGCCTGCTGCAGCCCAAACGACGTCGAATTCCAAGAGACGCGGATCCAGATATGTGTGTATCGGGTTCAGATGTCCCACAGGAGAGACACCACCGATGGCAAACCCGGTCTGGGCACGGATCAGAGCGGCATCAGCCTTGCCCAACGCCTCACCCGCGACGACCGCGGCCTTGGCTGCATCTACGGTATTGCCGCCTGCCGTGATGAATAGGATGGCCTTGCCGCTATCTTGTCCCTGGAAAACAATCGACTTCGCGATCTGGTCAATTTCGCAACCGATGGCGTTTGCGGCATCGGCAGCCGTACGGGCCAGCGGCGTTTCGATGATCTGGGTTTCGATCTTTGCTGCGTCCAGCGCAGCGCGTACACGTTTCAGGCTCTTGCTCATAATCTGATGTTGTCGTTCAGCGCGTGACCATGCGCAAGAGCCATTGACGGCGCCCGGTCTGCCTTTGATGGTGCGGCCATGGGCTTAGCTGATCATATCACCCGGATGCCACGCCCGTTTGACCTCGAACGGGGACAGGCGGCGGCTTCAGAAGTCCCCGGGTTGACCGGAGAATTGCGGGACCTGATTGTCGGAGCGGCGGGGTGCAGTCCCTACCTGGCAGGTCTCATCGAGAAAGAGGCGGATTGGCTGCCGGCGGCATTGGATGATATCGACACTGCGCTTGAGCAAGCGCTTTTGCTTCCTGGCTTGGACTTGACCGCTTTGAAACCGGCCCTGAGACAATCAAAGCGCCATGTTGCCTTGTTGGCGGCCTTGGCAGACCTGTCCGGAGTCTGGTCGCTCGAGGACGTTACAGGCGCGTTGACGCGTCTTGCAGATATGGCTTGTGACGTCGCCTTGTCCGCAGCCATTGAAGAACAGGTCCGTAGGGGTCGTTTGCCGACCGGTGAAGTTGGTCTGTTTGTGCTGGCCATGGGCAAGATGGGCGCGTTTGAACTGAATTACTCATCCGACATTGATCTCATCTGCCTTTTTGATGAGACGCGCCATGATCCGTCCGACTATGCGAGTGTGCGCAAAGGGTGCGTGCGTGCGGTGCAGGAGATGTGCAAGCTTCTCAGCGATCTAACCGAGGATGGGTATGTTTTCCGCACTGATCTGCGATTGCGACCTGATCCGTCTGTGACACCTGTCGTTCTCTCGATTGGTGCTGCAGAGCGTTACTACGAAAGCCTTGGCCGGACGTGGGAGCGGGCGGCCTACATCAAGGCGCGCCCCTGCGCAGGTGATCTGGCAGCTGGCGAGGCGTTTTTGGATGATCTGCGCCCTTTCGTGTGGCGTCGGCACCTTGATTTTGCAGCGGTGCAGGATGCGCATGACATGCGTCTGGCTATCCGGGCGCACAAGGGTACGGGCGGACCCATCACTTTACCCGGGCATGACATGAAATTGGGACGGGGCGGCATTCGCGAAATCGAGTTTTTTACGCAAACCCGGCAACTGATCGCCGGAGGGCGCGACCCAGATTTACGTGTCCGTGATACGGTCACGGGACTGACCCGTCTTGCGGCTAAGGGATGGGTTTCGCAAGCGACGACAGACATACTTACCGATCATTACCGCTTTGCCCGCACAGTTGAACATCGCGTTCAGATGCAAAGAGACGCACAAACTCATAAGCTGCCGGCCCGGGAAGAAGGGTTCGAGCGACTTGCCGCCATGATGGGCGTAGAGCGCTCGGCCCTCGAAACTGAGTTGAAAGAACGCTTATCGTCAGTGCATGCAGAGACCGAGGGCTTCTTTGCCCCAGATGCCCGCGCACCAAAGCCCAGCATTGCGTTGGACGATGCGATGCAATCGCGCTGGCGCAGCTATCCCGCGCTCCGCAGTGCACGTGGTGCAGCTTTGTTTGATCGCATCGAACCTGTTCTATTGGAACGCCTGTCGTCTGCAACAAAGCCGCAGGAAGCACTGGCCGCGTTTGACGGTTTTCTTGCGGGCCTTCCCGCTGGTGTGCAGCTCTTTTCCCTGTTCGAGGCGAACCCGCAACTCATAGACCTGCTGGTCGATATTGTGGGAACCTCACCTGCTTTGGCGCAGTACTTGTCCCGCAACGCGGGTGTTCTCGATGCAGTGATTGGCGGCAGTTTTTTTGACGCATGGCCGGGTTGTGCAGTGCTCACGGATCTGGCGGTAGCAAGGCTGGTGGCGGAACCGGATTACGAGGGCAAGCTGGATGCCATACGTGCCTGGGCCAAGGAGTGGCACTTTCGCATTGGCGTACACCATTTGCGCCAATTGACCACTGCGACCGAAGCAGGTCGGCAATATAGCGACCTTGCACGCGCGAGTATCGCGGCGCTGTGGCCGGAAGTGCAGACGCATTTCGCGCAGCGGCATGGTCCGCCACCGGGACGCGGGGGCGTCATCCTCGGTATGGGCAGTTTGGGAGCCGGGCACCTGACACCGCAATCAGACCTTGATCTAATCGTCGTCTATGACCCGGATGATGTCGACCAATCGGATGGGCCACGCCCGCTGCTGACACGCAGTTACTATGCGCGCCTCACGCAAGCCATGATTACCGCGATCACGACGCAAACCGCACAGGGACGTCTTTACGAAGCGGACATGCGCTTGCGTCCGTCCGGCAATCAAGGTCCTGTCGCAACAAGCTGGCCTGCGTTCCAGCGCTATCAGCGCGAAGATGCATGGCTTTGGGAACACCTTGCCTTGGTTCGCGCAACGGTCGTGGCGGGGCCTGCGGATGTTGCCGAGGATGTGGAGCTGTTTCGAAGGGCGGTTATTGGTCGGGCACGCGATCCTGACAGCGTCGTTGCTGAACTGGCCGAGATGCGCGCGCGCATTGCGGCAGCGAGGCAGCCTGCTTCAATCTGGGATGCCAAGATTGGGGCCGGACGGTTGCAGGACATTGAACTTTTGGCGCAAACCGGCGCCGTTCTGATAGGCGAGGTTAGATCCGGAGTTCGGGATGGTCTGAATGCGTGTGTCGCAGTGAGCATTTTGAATGACGCCGATGCACAACATCTTGCGCAAACCCACGCGATACTTTGGCGCGTGCAGATTGCGTCGCGTTTGCTCAGCACAAACGCGGTTGATCTTGATAGTCTTGGGGCAGGGGGGCACGAGGTCTTGCTGCGGGCTGTAGGGGTGGAGACAAGGACCGCGGCAGAGGATCGATTGACCGCAATGACCGAACAAGCTGCGGCGATTATTGATATTGCCACACAAGGCAAGGAACGTGAGTGATGAGAAAGGGCGACGAGCTGGATCCCAAGGGGCTCATTTTTGAGGCTTACCGCATTGACGGGATAACGGCCGCCGAATGCAGGACCATCTTTCTGGATTGGGCGCTTAGTGTTCCGGGGACGCATGTTCCGGCCGATTTGCTTGCAAGCCTGTTGGTTCGGTACGGCAACGAGCACCCGGATCACCCAATGACGCAGACCCTGCGCGACGGACAGGAACGGATTGCACAACCGCGGCGACGGGGCGGTTGGCGCAGCCGGAAACGTGATGCCTGACACTGTTCTGTGTCGCTAAACAATCGCGGATTTGAACCAAATTTGTCCAATTTCTGCCCAATTTGGCCCGCAGATTGATCTTCAGAACAAAAGGGCGCAGTGCATCTGCCCCGACTGGAGACCAAGATGAAACGCATGAAACTGGTATTGCTGTTGGTGATGGGGGGCCTTGTTTCGGCCTGTGCGAACACAAATGTGGCAACGCGCAACGTTCCCTTCGAAGCCCCCGCGCTGCCAACCGTGCCCGTCGCCGCAGTTGAAACGACACCCCTAGTGGCGCCGCTGACGGATGTTCGGGTGGAGAACCTCACCGTGCGTGTGCCTCGTGCTTTGTCTGTTTCCGAGGCAAACCGTTACCTGCCGAAGGCCGACATCGTCTGGCGCGGCGATGCAATCGGTGACCGCCACGCGCAAGTCGCCGCCATTTTCGACACGGCCATGCGCCGCGGTACTGAACCGCTTGCCGGCGCTGTACCGGTTGCGCTTGATGTCAAAGTTCTGCGCTTCCATGCGCTGACGGAAAAGGCACGTTACACTGTGGGTGGCGTGCACAACATCAATTTTGAGCTGACACTCCGCGATCCTGAAACCGGCGCGTTGTTGGCAGAACCCCGCATGGTGCGTGCAGATCTGGATGGCTTCGGTGGTCAGCAGGCCCTGCAAGCCGAGGCACGCGGTCTCACCCAGAAGGTGCGGATCACCAACCATTTGGCTGAAGTTATTCGTCAGGAACTGACGACCATTGACGGGTACCAGAACCCGCAACTGGGGTTCATTCAGGCAATGAACCAAATCTGACCTTTCCCGCGACGGTCGATGGGATTAGAGGAGGGCGCCATGACAGCGCCCTCTTTTTCGTCCGATCGCCCCAAACTTCGTATGCGTCCCAAAATGGATGCGCGTCGCATCCGGTATGGGTTTCCCTGGGTCTATGGCAACGAGGCGGTTTTGGACCGACGAACCAAGGCACTTACACCCGGTACCTTGGCTGTGCTCGAAGACGAGGACCGCGCGCCGCTGGGTCTTGTGGCTGTAAATCCGCTGTCAAAGATTGTGGGGCGAATGCTGGACCGCGATCCGAATGCGATTGTCGATCAGGCGTGGTTTGAGGCGCGCATTTCCCGCGCTCTGTCATTGCGTGAAACTCTGTTCGATGCGCCTTACTACGGCCTGATCCATGCCGAGGCAGATGGACTTCCGGGTGTGATCATCGATCGTTTTGGCGATACGGCGGTAATTCAGCCAAACGCCGCTTGGGCCGATGCGCGGTTGAACGATCTGGTTGCCGCGATGCAAAGCGTGACGCAAATCTCCAACCTGATCAAGAATGCCGGTGGGCGGACACGCGCCCTGGAAGGGCTGGATGACCAGAACGCCGTTCTTACTGGTCAGATGCCCGAGAACCCCATTCCGGTGCCTATGAATGGCGCGACATATATGGCTGATGTTGCGACTGGGCAGAAGACGGGATTGTTTTACGATCAGCGCCATAACCATGCCTTTGCCAAGTCGGTCGCAGCCGGCGCACGCGTGCTGGACGTCTTTTCACATGTCGGTGGGTTTGGGTTGGCGGCGCTGGCGGGCGGCGCGGGGTCCGCTCTGTGTGTTGATGGGTCTGCGCCTGCACTGTCTCTCGCCGCCGATGGTGCCGTCGCAATGAATGCAGATGAAAGGTTTGAAGCACGGCAAGGCGATGCATTTGACGTGTTGGCGGCCCTGCGGGACGAAGGCGCACAGTTTGATGTGGTAATTTGTGACCCACCTGCATTCGCCCCATCCAAAAAAGCCCTTGATGCGGGGCTGCGCGCCTACGAAAGGGTCGCGCGTCTCGCCACTCCATTGGTAGCCGAAGGGGGCATACTGGGTCTGTGCAGCTGTTCGCACGCTGCCGATTTGACCAGGTTCCGCACAGCCTCTGTACGAGGTATCGGGCGGGCCGGGCGGTCGCCTGTGCTTCTTCACACCGGATTTGCAGGGCCGGATCACCCGCAGCTGCCCCAATTGGCTGAGAGTGGTTATCTGAAGGCTCTGTTTTTTCGTCTATGAAAGTCCTTATTGACGCAAATGTACTTTATCCCACTGTCATGCGTGAAGTTGTGTTGGGTGTGGCTGCAGCAGGTATATTCACGCCACAATGGTCTGATCGTCTTCTTGAGGAATGGGCCAGAGCGGCTGCACGGCTGGGCCCCGAAGGTGAGGCACAGGCACGGGGAGAGATTGCAATGCTCTCTGCGCGCTGGCCAGGCGCAAATGTGAAGTATCCGCCTGAGTTGGAGCATCGTTTATGGCTGCCAGACCCGGCAGACATACATGTATTGGCCGCAGCAATTTCCGGATCGTCGGACATTATTATGACGTCGAATGCCAAGGATTTTCCGCGTCATATCCTGGCTGAGGAAGGTTTGTCGCGTGCCGATCCTGATGGATTTCTCCTTGGTTGTTTCGAAGCGCAGCCAGTTGCGGTGCGGGGGGCTGCTAAAAGTGTGCTGTCCGAGGCGCGACGACTGTCCGGTGACGATTGGCAGATGCGCAGCCTGATGAAAAAGGCGCGCCTGCCACGTTTGGGTAAAGCGTTGGAGCGGTTGCCCTAAAGCCGATGCGACCGACCTAGAAATGCAACATCAAACCAAAGTATGGCTAAGCGTTTGATAGTAGGTCTGGAGGCTAAGTGCGGCCTACGGTGCGGGCACGCTTTTCCACTTGGCATCCAGCGCTTCGAGCGCCTTGATCCGTTCCTGGGTTTTCGGGTGGCTCATCAGCCAGGCTGGGACAGCGCCTGAATTGGATTTGGTTAACACCTCGAGCTTTTCGAAAAGCGAGATTTGAGGTCCAATGCCGATCCCGGCTTTTGTCAGCAAGGCCGCCGCATAGGCATCTGCCTCGTATTCATCGCTGCGTGACAAGCGTGCTGCAAGAAGCGTGGTCAACGCGTTGGCAATAAGAACGCCTATACCGGGAATAAGTCGGGACAACACCATGGCCAGCGCCGTGCGCAATGCGTTCTGCCCAGAAAAGTCAATCATCCGACGGCGGCTGTGCCCAAGCGCAACGTGGCCCAGTTCGTGCGCAATTACGCTCGCCATTTCGGAGGCTGAAACGGAACCGTGCCTAAATTTATTGTAGAAACCCCGCGTGATGAATATCCGCCCATCCGGTGCCGCCAGGCCATTCACCGGTTCAATTTCATAAATGTGGACCCTGATCCGGTCCAGATCGAGCGCAGCGGCCATCTGGTCGCACATTTGGCGCAGTATTGGATCTGCGAGTTCGGTGGACTTCTCGTCCAGCTCACGTGCGGTGCGCCAGACGGAAAACCGGTACATCGCCAGCCCGTACACGAGGGCCAAAAGGATCGGCAGGAATTTGATCATGTTGAAGATATGGGGCTGTTCTAGGGTGTCGGCAAGTTGCCTATGTGTCCCAAGTGACGGGAACTGTAAGCGGTCCGCGAAATGCCCACCCAGCAAAGGTGACATCACCCTCCAAGCGCAAGTTGGGCAGCTCGGCGAACAGCATGGGAATAGCATGGCCTGCAATAAGGCTGCGTGATGCTGCCGCACCGGCACAAAAGTGCGGACCCGCGCCGAAGGGGATGGCAGGTCCTGTGTTGCGCCCCAGATCAAAGCGGTCAGGCTGCTGAAAATGTCCAGCATCCCGACAGGCAGAACCAAACATAAAGAAGATCAGCTCGTTTTCTTCAAAATCGACATCACAGGCCGTTCCGTTGCGTGCAACACGACGGGGTGACATGCTGATCGGTGCAACAAGACGCACATACTCGTCAAAGGCATTGTCCCAGGTCGCCGTACCATCAGTGATGCGTTTGTATTGTTCGGCATGGGTCAGCAACGCCCAGACGGTTCCTGCAATTGCGTCGCGAGGCTCGTTTTGGCCTCCGCCGATGATGATGCGGATATTGCCTGTAATTTCGTTCAGTGTCAGTCCCGCTTGATCAAGGACCGAAATGATGGATCGATCCGGTTTCGTCCGCAACTCCGGTAGGCGGGCCTCGATCAATGACCGCACGCGGTCTGCATAGCCGTAGCCGCGCTTGTCCACCTCTGGGTCGCGCCGATAGTTCGCCGCCGCATCCAGCATCGCCTGGCTCGCGGCATCCATTTCGGCGGCATCCATATTAGTCAGGCCTGTCATCAGGCGCAAAGCATCTGCTGCAACGGGCATCGCGAAGTCGGTCACCAGATCGCAGCGCCCGTGAAGTTTGATACGATCGATATGGCCCTTAACAAGGTCCTTGAACCGCGGTGCCAAAACGTCTCGCACAGACCGGGGACTCAATGCAGGACACAGGGCCTTGCGTTCTCGCATATGCGCATCACCGTCTTTACGCATCATGTTCGACCCCATCACCTTGGTCAGCAAACCGTTTGGCTGATGGCTGGAAAAGAGATCAACACGCTTTTCTTCACGAAATACATCGTCCCGCCGCGTGAACAGTGTCGCACCCAGTTCGGGTACAAAGCACACAGGCGCAGTCTCACGCATGCGTGCCAGCGTCGGATATGGATCGGCATGGAATGCCGAAAGATCGATCGAGACAACCGGGGCATTTGACATGTACTGAACAGTACGGCCAGGACCGTGCCGAGGAAAGTCTTGCCGCATCGTCGAAATCGGCAAAGCAAACCCGCCGTTCGATCCCGACATGCCCAGATCTGTTGCGTCACAACCTAGTGGGTGAGGGCGCGCATGCCGCGGCTGAGCCCTTCGAGCGTCATCGGCACCATGGCGTCGACCCCGAAGATTTCCTGGATCATGCTGATCGAGTGGGTGTAAGGCCAGTATTTCTCGGGCACCGGGTTGATCCAAAGATGTGAAGCCCATTGATCGCGGGCACGCGCCAACCAGACCTGTCCAGCTTCTTGGTTCCAGTGTTCGTTCGCACCGCCGGGGTAGGCGATCTCGTAGGGTGACATGCTCGCGTCGCCAACGAAAATGCATTTGTAGTCGGGACCATATGTACGCAGCACCTCATGTGTCGGTGTTTGCGCGTCCCAACGGCGGCGGTTGTCACGCCACACACCTTCATACAGACAGTTGTGGAAGTAGAAATGCTCGAGATGCTTGAACTCGGATTTCGCCGCCGAAAACAACTCTTCCACGATCTTTACATGCGGATCCATTGATCCGCCGATATCGAGAAACAAGAGCACTTTGACGGCATTGCGTCGTTCGGGTCGGGTTTTGACATCTAGATACCCGTGTTCGGCCGTAGCCCGGATCGTGCCGTTCAGGTCCAGCTCTTCGGCAGCGCCATCGCGGGCCCAGCGACGCAGCCGCTTTAGAGCAACCTTTATGTTGCGGGTGCCAAGTTCAACTGTGTCATCCAAATTCTTGAATTCACGCTTGTCCCAAACCTTGACCGCCCGTTGGTGACGGCTTTCCTTCTGACCAACCCGAACACCTTCCGGGTTGTAGCCGTATGCGCCAAAGGGCGAGGTTCCCGCCGTGCCAACCCACTTGTTGCCACCTTGGTGCCGTCCCTTTTGTTCTTCGAGGCGTTTCTTGAGCGTGTCCATGAGCTTGTCGAAACCACCCATGGCTTCGATCTCTTTACGCTCTTCTTCGGACAGATGCTTTTCTGCCAACTTCTCAAGCCAGTTCTGCGGGATATCCACAGCCTCCAGCACCTGATCAATACTGATCTGTTCCAGCCCCTCAAAAGCGGCGGCAAAAGCGCGGTCGAATTTGTCGATGTTGCGCTCGTCCTTCACCATTGCGACGCGGGCAAGATAGTAGAACGCCTCAACATCGTATGTCGCAAGGCCTGCTTTCATTCCTTCAAGGAACACAAGGAATTCGCGCAAGGAGACGGGCACGCCATTCTTTCGCAGACTTTCGAAGAAGGGCAGGAACATGTCAGCCTCTCATCGCGCGGTCGATCAGAACAGTCGCGATCATGCCAACGATGACAAAGGCCAGCGCGTAACCTGCTGCGTATTGAAGAATATCCAATCTGTTACCGTTACGTTTTCTTGCGGTGAACCCGCCTATCAAAGCGCCCAGCAGAGCTGCTGTGATAACGATCATTTGTATTGCCCCTCAATGTGTTGGGGCCAAAAGTTCACCCCTTTAGCGGGCTCAGCGAAGAAATCTCTCGCAGTTTGGCCCGCACCGCCCAGTCAGAGCCGAATCCGTAGCGCGCCCACCCCAAGCTGTCCAGCCTGACGGCACGTGCTTCTGCTGTGCGACCTTGCAGATCAAGCGCTTCGGCACGCAATAGAAGAAGGGTCGACAAGAGTGCGGCGTTTTCGTTGCGTGCGGCCAGGTCGATGTGCGGAGCAAGCGTCACAAGGGCAGCATCCCCTTCGCCGCGACTGATCGCATAAGCCGCCAGCTGGGTTGCGACGTAGGCGCGGTGCAGGTTGGCGCCGGGAGTTGCGGCATAAAACTGGTCTGCTGCACGGAAATGCGACTGCGCAGCCTTTGGGTCACTCGACAAGAGCAAGCGTCCGTTGGCGTAGTGGGCAAAGGCGCGACGGTGATCACGCCAGCCCATGGCGCGTGCAATCTCCAGAGCGCGCTCTGCGGCCTCCTTGCGTTGGGCCGTTGTCGCGCCGGGTCCAAGGGCCGTTTGTACGGCCTGGCTCCAGGCGCGGGGTGTGCGGGTCGCGAATTTCGCAGGCAGGTTTTCACCGGCAGGATTTATGCGGGCAAAGATCCGAGGCAGGCGCTGAGCCACTTGGCCACGGGTCATGCCTGATCTCAGTTCAGGATCGTAATACGCCTTGAGCATCAGCATGTCGAAGCCGGTTAGAACGGTGTGCACATTGTCGTCGTTGAATACGCTATCCGGCAGGCGGTAGAGGTCATTCAGAGGTCCAATAGCCTGCGCCAGTTCTTCGTGCAGACAATCGCGCACTTCTTGTGGGCTTGCATCGTTGGGCAGGAAAATGGCCAGTTGTTTGCGTGTCCGCAGATTGCTCCAGCTGGTGCGCGGCGTGCGACGATTCGACTTGTATTCCGATATTGTCTTGATGTTCGGCACAACAAAGCAGGCCGCGTGGGGCAGGGCTTTGCGGATGTCCTTGCGCGATACGGCTTCGATCGTGATGTTCGCCGCGTTGCCCGGTGCCGCTTCGTAGATGTCGATATCCGCCTCGGTGCGCAGACGGTGCATCAGCCGGCGAAGGTCCGTGCCCAGCGAGGCGGGTGGCTTGCCCGTCACGCGGACCGAAATCGGGCCCTCGAACCGCGTGAGCACGGGCAGTGCCCGACCGGACTCAAGTTGGAAACTCAGTTCGATGAAATCCAGGGCCAGATCGTTGTTTGACCGGGTTGGTTTGTCCGGGCGGGGCGCCCCGAATGTCTTCATTGCAGGCAGGTCTGTGCTGTGCGGAAGGGCACGTGTGGGCGTATCACCAGGTGTGACGGGCACACATGCATTGAGCGCAAGAACAAAGGGCAGAACAAATCGACGCATCATGCTCATCCCCGATCATACTTGATTAAAGGTGACAGCTTGCCAATGCGATCATATAGCTTGCGCGCCTCGGTGTTGAAGTCCTGCGTCAGCCAGTAGACGGACGGTGCGCCTGCAGCATCGGCAGCCTCGTAGACACCTTCGATCAGCGCACGGCCGATGCCACGGCCACGAACGGCCGGATCCGCATAAAGATCCTGCAGATAGCAGACGTTTTCAACTTTCCAGCCGTGGCGGTGGAACAGATAGTGAGCCAGACCGACCAGTGTGCCGTCAAGCTCTGCAACCAGGCAGCTGTAGTCCTGTGGGTCGTCACCCAACAGGCGTGCGAAATAGGTATCGTAAATCTCGGGCGGGCGGCTGGTTTTGTAGAAGGCAAGATAAGCTGTCCAGAGGTCGCTCCATGCTGGGCGATCCGACAAGGTGAGTGGGCGCACAGTAAGTGCGTCGGAACCGGTCATTATAACTGCCTGCCTGCCTTTTAGCATTTTTTGGATGCGGGCGTTTTCGCCTCTCATCGCGGTCAAGGTATGGAGCAATTCAGGCAAAAGAAAGACTTTTTATCCACAAGCTCTGCGTTGGGCAGGACTTGTGGTTTTCTGTGGCGGAAAAGACTCGCTTAACGTGTCCCAAGCAGCTTCTGGCGGATGCGTAATGCCGGGTGCGCGTCGCGGGTGGCACCGCGCATTCATTTGGGTTGCGCATCGGAGGACGTTTTGGTCTACCGCTGCCCCCGTGCCATGAACGCCAATCGCTCGAACAGATGCACGTCCTGTTCGTTTTTCAGCAAGGCACCGTGCAGCTTGGGCAGGGCGCTGGCCCCGTCGGATTTGAGGTCTTCGGCGCTCATGTCTTCAGCCAAAAGCAGCTTGAGCCAATCCAGCACTTCGGAAGTTGAGGGTTTCTTTTTCAACCCTTGTTGATCGCGGATTTCGAAGAACTGGGTGAGTGCTGTGGTCAGAAGGCTTTCCTTGATACCCGGGTGGTGTACCGCCACGATCTGTTTCAGCGTGTCCATGTCCGGAAAGCGGATGTAATGGAAAAAACAGCGGCGCAGGAAGGCGTCTGGCAGTTCCTTTTCATTGTTCGAGGTGATGATCACGACAGGGCGCTGGCGCGCCTTTATCGTGTTGCCCGTCTCATAGACAAAGAACTCCATCTTATCGAGTTCCTGCAGCAAGTCGTTGGGGAATTCGATGTCTGCCTTGTCGATTTCATCGATCAGCAGAACGACCTTTTCATCGGCCTCAAACGCCTCCCACAACTTGCCTTTCTTGATGTAGTTCGAGACGTCGTGGACCTTGTCCTCGCCCAACTGACTGTCGCGCAGGCGGCTGACGGCATCGTACTCGTACAGCCCCTGCTGAGCGCGTGTCGTGGATTTGATGTTCCATTCGATCAACCGCAAACCCAAGCCTCGGGCAACTTGCTTGGCCAGCTCCGTTTTGCCGGTGCCCGGCTCGCCCTTGACCAGCAGTGGCCGCTCCAGAGTAACAGCAGCGTTTACCGCAATTGTCAGATCATCGGTTGCGACGTAGGCATCAGTGCCTTGGAATTTCATGTTTGTTCATCCTGTTGCGGCATTGTGTTGATCAAGCTGCTTTTAGCCAATCTGGTGCGGGAATGGGTAGTGACAATCCTTGGTCCCTCGGATAGACGCTGCGGCAGGGAGCTGATCGGGGCAAAACACTGGACCAACTGGGGAACCGTTGATGGCCAACGTCAGTCGTATCGAGGGGAAGCTAATGAAACAGGAAGTGTTCCTGCCGGATGATTATCGCCCGGCAGAAGGCGAGCCGTTCATGAATGACCGGCAAGTCGAGTATTTTCGTCGCAAGTTGCTGAACTGGAAGTCTGAGCTGCTGGCAGGCAGCAAGGATACAATTGAAGGGCTGCAGGACGGGACACGCAACATCCCTGATGTGGCTGACCGTGCGTCCGAAGAGACGGACCGCGCGCTTGAGCTGCGCACCCGTGACCGTCAGCGCAAGCTGGTGGCCAAGATCGATAGCGCGCTGCGCCGGATCGATGAAGGAGAGTACGGGTACTGCATCGTAACGGGCGAGCCGATTTCGCTGAAACGTCTGGATGCACGTCCGATTGCGACCATGAGCCTTGAGGCGCAAGAACGCCACGAGCGCCGCGAAAAAGTCCACCGCGACGACTGAGCGGCGACGGATCACACATGTGATCCGTTAACGGTGCGTTCGGTGAGGGGTTGGGGCGTCTTTCGCCCCAAACAGCATTTTTTGGCCTGAAAACTGCGTATTTTGAGAGGGCCAAAAACCTCCGATTGGGGGCCTTTTCTGAAAAACTGCATATTTTGACGCGGAAACTGCGCCTTTTCGCAACCTGTGCCCCTTAACCTTCTGTCCACGAAGTCCCGCGCGTTAACGTTTGCCCGCGCGCGGTAACTATTGGTTCATATTTGCCGGTATGCGTCGAACGCCCTTCAGGGGTGAGCGCGGTTCAGCATGCCATAGAGGTCGCGCGGATCGTTCGGGTCGGCCAGCAGGTCGAGCGGATGGAAATACGGCGTTCCCTCGATCCGGTCGCGCACGAAGCGCAGGGCCGAGAAATCCTCGATTGCAAAGCCGACGCTGTCGAAGATCGTGATCTGCTTGTCCGATGTGCGGCCCTGCGCCTGACCGCTCAGGACCTGCCAGATCTCGGTCACCGGATGGTCATCCGCCAACTGTTGAATGTCGCCTTCGATCCGGGTTTGGGGCGGGTATTCGACGAAGATGTCACCGCGTTTCAGGATGGCTGGCGCGATTTCCGTCTTGCCGGGGCAGTCGCCCCCGATGGCGTTGATATGCACACCCGCGCCCACCATGTTGTCCGTCAAGATGGTGGCATAGGCCTTGTCCGCCGTGCAGGTGGTCAAAATTTGTGCACCTTCAATTGCATCTTCTGCCGTTTTGCAAGCCGTGACCTTGAGGCCCGATCCTGCGAGGTTGGCAGCGCATTTCGCGGTGGCGGCCGGATCGATGTCGTAGAGCCGAACTTCGCTGACGCCGGCAATGGCCTGCATGGCGATGGACTGGAATTCAGATTGAGCCCCGTTCCCGATCATCGCCATCGTTTTGGCCCCCTTGGGGGCAAGTGCGCGCGCCACCACGGCGGATGTCGCTGCCGTACGCAGGGCCGTCAGCATCGTCATCTCGGTCAAAAGCACGGGATAACCTGTATCCACATCGGCCAAGAGCCCGAATGCGGTCACGGTTTGCAACCCTTCCGCCATGTTCTTGGGGTGGCCGTTGACGTATTTGAACCCATAGGTTTCGCCATCCGAGGTCGGCATCAGTTCGATGACCCCCTCGGCAGAGTGGCTGGCGATGCGCGGTGTTTTGTCGAACCGCTCCCATCGTTTGAAATCGTCCTCGATATAGCCTGCCAACCCTCGCAGCATGTCTTGCACGCCGATGTGATGGATCAGCTGCATCATGTGGTCGACCGATACAAAGGGCACGAGGGCCTTGTCCGAAGGTTTCATCATAAGTCCTTTCAATAGGCGCGGGTGGGGCGGTCGAAGATGCGGCGGCCAAAAGCCGAGGCGACGAGGTCGACCATCAATTGCGCGGTGCGTCCGCGTTCATCCAGAAACGGGTTGAGTTCCACGATATCGAGCGAGGTCATGAGCCCGCTGTCGCAGATCATCTCCATCACCAGGTGCGCTTCGCGAATCGTGGCGCCACCTGGCACTGTTGTTCCGACGGCCGGGGCAACCGAAGGGTCCAGGAAGTCGACGTCGAGCGAGACATGCAGCAAGCCGTTTGCCTTGGTCACACGGTCGAGAAATGCGGCAAGAGGCTTGGCAATGCCATGTTCGTCAATGTGGCGCATGTCGACATAGGTGACGTCGCTTTGCTCGAGTGCCGCGCGCTCTTCCGCATCGACGGACCGCAATCCAAGCATGGCGATGTTTTCGTGTTGGATTGGATGTGTGATGTCGGGAAAACCGTCAAACCCGGACCGCCCGGTTACATACCCCATGGGGGTGCCGTGCAGATTGCCCGAGGCTGTTGTCGCAGGGGTGTGGTAGTCGGTATGTGCGTCCAGCCACAAGACAAATATGGGGCGACCGCGTTGAGCCGCCGCATTCGCCATCCCGCGGACCGTTCCAAGCGCCAATGCGTGATCACCCCCCATGAAAATCGGTACAGATGTAGTGGACGCGCTCTGGGCCACATCGGACAATGCATGGGTCCACGCGATGGTCTCTTGCAGCGCGTGTAGCCGTTCGTTGGTGTCTTCGGTGAAGGGGGCAGGCGATACGTTGCCGCGGTCTGAAGCCGAGTGGCCGAGATCAACCAGGGCCTGGAGCAGTCCTGCCGTCCGCAAGGCATCCGGGCCCATCAGGCAGCCTTGGCGGCGCTTGCCGCTATCCATCGGCACACCGATCAATTCTATTGTTCTGGCTTCCATTCTGCACCTTGTCGCTGTTGCCACAGAGATTTGCGCAATTCGCGTCGTAGACAAGCAATCATTTTGTCCGTATCGAAACATGATTGATCAAAATGGAGGTCGAAATGGATGATACTGACAACCGGTTGATTGCCGCCCTCCGCCATGATGCGCGGGCGTCACTGTCAGATCTGTCCGTCCGTTTGGGGCTGTCGCGCACAACGGTGCGGTCGCGGATCGAGAAGTTGCAGGCACGCGGCGATATATTGGGATTCACCGTTGTGCTGCGCTCTGACGCGGCACGGGATCCTGTGCGCGGGCTGATGATGATTGGCATCGAGGGACGGGGGACCGAACGCATCATCCGCCAGTTGCAGGGCATGGTCGAGGTGCGCGCTGTCCATTCGACCAATGGCCGCTGGGATGTGATTGTCGAGATCGGGACTGACACACTCGAACAGTTTGACGAGGTGTTGTTCCGTATTCGAAAGCTGGATGGCGTGGTGGCGAGCGAGACGTCTCTGCTGCTCTCTACGCGGAAGTCGGCTTGATGCGCAGGGCCGCGATCCAGCATCCCGCGATCAGGACTGAAAGAACCATGTTCCATCCCGCCATGCTCAGGCCCGCGAACTGCCAGGCGACCTCGTCACAGCGGATCAGCGGGGCGGCCATGATCTGGTCAAAGAGAGCGTCGGGATCAAGGCCGCCAATTGCTGATGACGAGCAGCTGGCCGGACCTTCCCACCAGCCTTGTTCGACCCCGACGTGATATGCCCCGACCCCCGCCGTGCTGAGGGCGGCGATCGCGCCCAACGCGATGAGAGCGGGGAGAGGGACAAACAGGGCCAACGCACCGAGGGCGATTGCCGCCACGTGCGGGTAGCGTTGCCAGATGCACAGTTTGCAGGGCGGCAGCCCGCCGAGGTGCTGGAAGGCAAACGCCCCCAAAAGCAGCGCGACCGAGCCACCTGCGGCCAATGCGACAAGGTTTTGCCGTTTCATAGTGCCCCCACAGCCAGGAATCCGCCCACAAGGATCACGATGAACAGGGTAAACATCAACCCAAGGCGGCGCTCGATGAAGTCACGAATGGGTGCGCCGAACTTCCAAAGCAGTCCTGCAACGATGAAGAAGCGCAGCCCGCGGGCCAGAACGGATGTGGCCATGAAGGTCGCAAGCGGCATGCCTGTCCAGCCGGACATGATTGTGATCACCTTGTAAGGGAAGGGGGTCACACCCGCTGTCAGGACAGCCCAGAAGCCAAAATCGTTGAAGCGCGTGTTGAACGCTTCCATCGCGTCCGCTTTTCCGAGGGCGGCCAGAATGGGTTGCCCGATCGTTTCGAAGGCGAGCGCGCCGATGGTGTACCCCAGCAGGCCACCCAGAACAGAGGCGACAAGTGCGACACCGGCAATGAGCCATGCACGGTGTGGCGCAGCAAGGATCATCGGGATCATAAGGACGTCGGGTGGGATCGGAAAAACCGAGCTTTCCACAAATGCAACAACGGCCAATACCCAGAGCGCTCTCGGGTGATTGGCCCATCCCATGGTCCAGTCGTACAGTCGCTTAATCATGCGAGGCGGCAGACCATGGGCGGGAAGGGAGGTCAAGTCGCTTTGCACTTGCCCCTGACGCAGCACTTCGGTATCCGGCAGTCCTGAGGCCCAAGTGGCGGAATGGTAGACGCAGGGGATTCAAAATCCCCCGCCTTTGCGGGCGTGCCGGTTCGAGTCCGGCCTTGGGTACCAGCCTCAAAAGCGCGATAAGATGAAGCGATGCGAACGTGCGTTGATCGCGGCGCCGCGCTGGCGTTTCGTGCCGTTCGTTGTTCGACAAGGGCACCGGCCTTGCAATATGAACCGTCATCCACGACCCGAACCTATTGATGTCATCAACGCCGGAAGGGCATGCGAGGCCCTGTTATCGGACAAAGCGGTGCCAAGCGATTCGTGAGGTGAAGCCAGCTTGTCAGTCACGCTGCATCATTATGGTATTTTTTTGGCCATTGGTCGCTTTTCGTGAACGTCGAAAACGTCAAACGGGGCAAAAATACGGCATTGTTATCAGTCGTTAACCGTTTCACCCGAAGGAACTTAATGGTGTATTACACCATAGGCGGGAATCCGCTTAAAATGTTGCTGTACAGTGGCTTAGGCGGCAATGTGCCCATGCGCTGCTGTATGTTGAAAATGCCAGTACAATCTGTGGTGGCGATATTGTTCGATATTCCGCCACTTCTGTGGTCTGGCCTGCGCAAAATGCGCCACTTTTCAGACATTTTTCCCTTTTTTTGCTTCAAACGTGATCGTAAGAACATTCTTGCCCAACTGGGGGGCGATATCTGAAGGTCATGGGGGCGACCGCACGAGACGCATTGGTAAATGCGGGATTGTGTGTTCGCTGCGTTGCTGAGCAACCGCTGAAACATGCGAGTGCCGGGTGGTTACCGGTACGCGTATCAGCGCGAACCAAGATTTCCCTCCATTTGTTCAGGCGTGCATGCGGGTCGCCCGGTCACCGGCTGTATCGCTTCGTTTGGGTGAAGAGTGAGTAACGAATGGAGACTGAACCCATGTGGCATATGACGCGCCAAACGGTGCTTGAAACCAAGGCAACCAGGTTGACTGCCGCTACACCCACTGGGCCCGTGTTCCCCGTTCATTTTGCAATTTTTCCGGTCGCGTTGCGTGCTGCGCGCAACCTGGCCTAGGAGATCGACCGCATGACAAAATTCATTGATTTCAATACCCTCACAGCCGGTACTGTCGTAGATAACGAGTTTTCAGCCGAGGGTGTGACGATTTCGGCCATCGGTGGTTCGAACAAAGCCATGATTTTCGATACGGCCAATCCGACGGGCGGCGACCATGATCTCGAGACAACCAACCTTAACAAGGCGCTGATCATCTCGGAAGACGGTGATCGCCGCGATCCCGATGACGAAGCTGACGGCGGCACGCTGCGTTTTGTGTTCGATGAGCCATCGACGATCAACCGTCTCACTTTCCTCGACACCGAGGAAAGTGCGTGGGTGAAGTTTTATGACGTCGACGGGCACCTGATCCAAACCATCGATGTACATGGCGTGGGGAACAATGGACAAAAGATCGTCGATTTCGATGTGGATAACGTCGCGCGCATGGACGTCATCCCTGGCGGCTCTGGCGCTATCGACAACCTGGTATTCGACACGACCGGTGACGGTATCGTCGAAGACGGCAACGATGGGACTCTGATCGACGCAGATTACGAAGGCGATCCCGAAGGCGACATGATCGATGCGGGCGACGCATTGCTGCCGGGCGAAGCGCCCAATGACGATATTGTGGATGCACTTGGTGGTGACGACACCATCAAGTCGGGCGATACCGACGACGAAGTCTATGCCGGGTCCGGGAATGACAGCGTGCTTGGCGGCGACGGCGACGACGTCATTTATGGCGACAGCAACTATGCGGGTCCCGGCGCTGGTGTGTCCGAGCGCGAAGTGTTCGAGTGGGAAAAATCCCCCTTTGGCGACGGCAACAATCTGGGCAACTTCACCCAGGACACCGGCAATGTCGAAGTGTCATTCTCGGTCCTCAGTCAGTCCGCTGCATCCCGCACGATCCAGTCGAATGACGATCAGAACATCCAGAACATCGATGGTGACGGAAACCGGATCGACGACAACAGCTCGCTTGACAACGTTCTGAACGGGCATGGCAATTCAGCAGATTATCAGCTGGAATTTTCGGACCCGGTTGAGGATGTATCCTTCCGCATCAATGATATCGACGGCGATGGCGTGGTGCGCGTCAAGGCATACAACGCAGCTGGCCAACAGATCATCGTCAATCTTGAGGGCGGCAGCAATCTGACGCTGCTGGACGCGGATGGCGTTGCGGGCAACGACACGGCGGACAGCAATGGCGGTTATCTGAACGACACGTCCGAAGAGTATTCGCTGCTTGTCAGCATCCCGGGGCCCGTCGCGCGCATCGTGATCGAGCATGATCAGGACGGCGGCGACAATTCGGGCATCAACATCACGGATGTCTATTTTGATGCGCCGATCATCGACGATGGCGCAGATGGAAATGACACACTGCATGGTGGTATCGGTGACGACACCATCTTTGGCGAAGGTGGCGACGACACGCTCAAGGGTGAAGACGGCAACGACTCGCTTTTCGGTGGCGAGGGTGGTGACCGCCTTGAAGGTGGCAAGGGCGATGACCTGCTGGATGGCGGTGCTGGCCGCGACGTCCTGCTTGGTGGGTCTGGCGACGACACCGCCCTGGGTGGCGACGGCAACGACGAGATATGGGTGGGATCCGGCAATGACTCGGTCGACGGTGGTGCCGACAACGATTGGATCCATGGTCAGGCCGGCAACGACACGCTGAACGGCGAAGACGGCAACGACATGGTCTTTGGCGAAGCGGGTGACGACGTCATCTCTGGCGGTGCCGGCGCTGATCTGTTGAGCGGTGGCGATGATGCCGACACTATCTTTGGTGGCGCGGGCGACGAGGTTGACGGCGGTGCGGGTGGTTTCAGCACCAACCCGGCGAACAACACAGACCTCGATGTTCTGGACCTGACGGGGCAGGGGCCGTTCTTCCTTGATAATGTGACGCCTGACGGCAATGACAACGGTATTAACGGCACTGTGGTGTTTGTTGATGATGCGGGGAATCCGAACGGTCTGACCCTGACCTTTACCGAGATCGAAGAGGTCATCGGGGATGAGATCAACCGAGGCCCCGATGCTGTGGATGATACGGCCGAGGTGGACGAAGACGGCAGTGTTGTCGTCGATGTGCTGGGCAATGATACGGACCCCGACAGCGACCCGCTGCGCGTGACCGAAGCGACGTCGCCCGACGGGGACGTGACCATCAACCCGGATGGCACGATCACTTTTGAGCCTGCCGAGAACTTCAACGGCCCCACCACGATTACCTACACTGTGACTGACGATAACGGTGGCGAAGATACGGCGACCGTGAATGTTACGGTGAACCCGGTCAACGATGCGCCGGATGCGGTTAATGATACGGCGACGACGGACGAAGACACGCCCGTCACGATCGATGCGCTTGGCAACGACACTGATGTGGATGGTGATGATCTGACCATCACCGGAGCCTCGGTTCCGGCTGATCAGGGGACGGTCGAGATCGTCAACAACGAGTTGTTGTTCACTCCCGCCCCGGACTTCAACGGGGATGCGACCATCTCCTATGCCATTTCGGACGGGAATGGGGGCACTGACACGGCCGAGGTCGTGGTCAACGTGACCCCGGTCAATGACGATCCCGTTGCCGTGGATGATCTGGCTGACACGATGGAAGACGAACCCGTCGTGATTGATCTGCTGGGCAATGACACGGATGTGGATGGCGACGATCTGACGCTTGGTGCGGTGTCGGTCCCGGCTGATCAAGGGACTGTCGTGGACAACGGCGACGGCACGGTCACCTTTACCCCCGCGCCGAACTTCAACGGCCCGGCGACCATCGACTACACCGTTGTCGATGGCAACGGTGGGTCCGACGCGGGGCAGGCCATTGTCAATGTCGGTGCGGTCAATGATGGCCCGACCGCCGTCGATGATGCGGCAACGACGGATGAGGACACTCCGGTCACCATCGACGTGGTGGGCAACGACACTGATCCGGATGGGGACACCCTTGAGATCACGGGTGCGTCCGTGCCTGCGGATCAGGGGACCGTCGAGATCGTGAACAACGAATTGCTGTTCACCCCGGCCGAGAATTTCAATGGCGATGCCACAATCACTTATTCCATCACCGACAATAGCGGTGGCACTGACACCGCCGAAGTCGCGGTGACGGTGACCCCGGTCAATGATGATCCGCTGGCCGTGGATGACATTGAAACAACGGACGAAGACGTGGCCGTCGTGGTCGATCTGCTGGGCAACGACACGGATGTGGACGGCGATACGCTGACACTGGGTGACGTGTCGGTCCCTGCGGACCAGGGTTCGGTCGTCGATAACGGTGACGGCACCGTCACCTTTACCCCCGCGCCGAACTTCAACGGCCCGGCGACCATCACCTACACCGTGACAGACGGCAATGGCGGCGAAGACACAGGCGAGGCCATCGTGTCCGTGGGCGCTGTGAATGACGGTCCGGTGGCTGAGGATGATACGGACACAACCGAGGAAGACACGCCGGTCACCGTCGATGTGCTTGGCAATGACAGCGATGCTGATGGCGACGATCTGACCGTGATTTCGGCGGTTGTCCCGTCGGATCAGGGTGCAGCGGTTATCAATCCCGACAACACAATCACCTTTACCCCCGCCGAGAATTTCAACGGTGAAGCGACGATCACCTACACCATTGCGGATGGGAACGGTGGCACGGATACCGCCGAGCTGGTGATTGATGTCACACCGGTAAATGACGCGCCGGACGCCAGCGATGATGCAGACACCACGCCGTTCAACACGGCTGTCACGATCCCCGTGCTCGACAACGACACGGATGTGGATGGGGACGCACTGCGCGTGACCGAGGCCACGTCACCTGACGGCGACGTCACCCTCAATGGTGACGGCACGTTGACCTTCACGCCGAATGACGGGTTCGAAGGCGACGCGGTCATTGACTATACCATTACCGACGACAATGGCGGCTTTGACAGCGCCCAGGTCACCGTGACGGTCGAACCGAACCCGCTGGATGGCATCGTGAAAGGCACCGATGACGGTGAGGTGATCGACGAGGATTACACGGGCGACCCCGAAGGCGACATGGTCGACAACGGCGACAACATCTTCTCGAACGACCCGGACGATGCGGATGACGACATCATCGAAGCGGGTGGTGGTGACGACACGGTGATCGCGGGCCAGGGCGACGATGTTGTGGATGGCGGGGCCGGTAACGACCTGATCGAGACTGGCAATGGCGATCTGGCACCTGACCTTGGCTTCCCCAACGACGATGGTACGCCTGTTCCGGGCTTCCCCTTCGGCTTCCCTGCCGATGATGACCCGAACAACGACCTCGACTTTGTGGATGGTGGCACCGGCGATGATACAATCAGCACCGGCGACGACGCAGACACCATCGTCGGCGGCGAAGGCAACGATGTCATTGACGGTGGTATCGACGATGACGAAATCTCGGGTGATGAAGGCGCTGATCGGATTGTCGGCGGTGAAGGCAACGACCTTATCGAAGGCGGCGTTGGTGACGACACCATTTTCGCCGGTAACGACCCTGATCTGGGTCTGGACCAACTGAATATCGAGGATGACGGCTCTAACCCGATCTTCCCCGCGGATCCACGCCCCGACAATGGCATCGACACTGTCTTTGGCGGCGAAGGCAACGATGTCATCTTTGGTGCGGACGACAATGACGAACTGTTCGGTGAGGAAGGCAACGACACCATTGATGGTGAGATCGATGACGACCTGATCGACGGTGGTGTCGGCGATGACAGCCTGCTGGGCGGTCAAGGCAACGACACTATCCTCGGTGGTGACGGCAACGACTTCATCGATGGGGGCCGTCAGGCTGACACGGTTGAAGGTGGCGACGGCAACGACACCATTCTGGGTGACAATGGCGCCGACCTCTTGTCGGGTGGTGATGGTGACGACTTCATTGATGGCGGCACCGGCGACGACACGTTGCGCGGCGATGCTGGCAACGACTCGATCCTTGGCTCGACCGGCGACGATGTCATTGACGGTGGCACCGGCAATGACACGATCGACGGCGGCAATGGTGGCGCCGACATCATGCGCGGCGGTGATGATCGCGACACCTTCGTCAATGTCGACGCCGGTGAAGATGTCGATGGCGGCGGCGGTGGCGATGACTTTGACACGCTCGATCTGCGTGGGTCTGCGCCGAACAACGGCTCGTTGCAGGTTGTCTTTACCAATCCGGATGCCAACGGCAACGGCTTTGACGGCGTGGTCAATTACTTCGACCAGAACGGTGATCCTGCGGGGCAGTTGACCTTTACCGATATCGAGGACGTGATCCCATGCTTCACCCCCGGTACGCTTATTGCGACCCCGACGGGTGAGCGTCGTATCGAAGATCTTGAAGTTGGTGATCGGGTTATTACCCGCGACAACGGCATCCAGGAAATCCGCTGGGTCGGCAGCCGCGCAATGTCCGGAGAAGAATTGGCCCGAGCCCAACATCTGCGTCCGGTACTGATCCAGAAGGGCGCCCTTGGCAACGGGTTGCCAGAGCGTGACATGCTCGTCTCGCCTCAGCACCGTGTGCTGATGGCGACCGACAAGACAGCTCTGTATTTCGATGAGAGCGAAGTACTGGTGGCCGCCAAGCATTTGACGTTCATGGATGGTATCGACGTGGTTGATGTGTCTGCCACGACGTACATCCACGTTATGTTTGATCAGCACGAAGTGATCTTGTCCGATGGCGCGTGGACGGAAAGTTTCCAGCCTGGTGACATGACGCTCAATGCCATGACGGAGGCACAACGGACCGAAATCCTCGAACTGTTCCCTGAATTGGAAACCGGAGAGGGAACCATGGCTTACACGTCAGCGCGTAGAAGTCTGAAGAAGCACGAGGCGCAACTTCTTACGCATTAAACGCCTGACCAAAAGCCGGAAAAAGGCGCGCAGCCTCTCGCCATGATTCGCGAGGGCGCAAAAAACGGGGCATTGGGGGGTGCACCCGTTTTTTGTGTTCAATCCGGGTAATAGTGCCGAATTGTTTCTTCTAAGGGCCCGTACGGCGCCGCATTGCGGCATCTTTGTGCACCAAATGTGGCAAGGTTTACTTTCTTTCGATTTTTCCCCCTGAACTTAGCTGCACTTTGAATTAAAACTGAAGCTCGGCTGTTGAAACTGTGGGGGCAGTGCAATGACCATTCAATTTTTGCGTGCATAAGGGCAGCTGCCATGGCCAATATCAACGGTACTTCGAACAACGACACCCTCCAGGGAACCAACGAAGACGATACGATCCAAGGCTTTGGTGGTCAGGACCTTGTGTCTGGCGAGGGCGGTGACGACAGTATTCTGGGTGGCGGTGGCAACGATACGTTGTTTGGGGACGTCGGTGAAGGCACCGCACCCGGCAATGATGCGACCCCTCTTGTAATCGACATTAACAATTTGGTGACGCGTGACAACGCAGACAACAATGCCCAGGCAGGGACGTCTGCGGTGTACCGCAATGTTGCCCAGCTTGAGGATGGAACACAGGTTTCGGCCCGTCTTGTTCTGGTGTCCAAGTCAGACCCCAACCTGCGCGTCGACTTGTCCGGTAGAGGCGGGGCGGAAATCCTGATGAACGGTAACGGAACTGGCGACACTGCCAGCTTCCGTATGGAATTCTTCATTCCCGACAGCCCGAATGCCACGACGGGTACGCCTGTCGCACTGAATTCGACCGCGACCGTCAACGATCTGGATCGCAACAGTCCGGGTGACCAGGAAGCCGTTACCATTGATGCCAGCAGCTTCACGTCCTTTGCGACCGACGCAAACACGTCATTGAATGTGACGACCGATGGCGGCAGCGTTACGGCTGCAGGGGGCGAACAGAACAACCCAAGTGATCAGGACGCCTGGTTCTCGGCCTCATTCGAGAACCGCGAGTTCATCGAGTTCACACTTGAGGCGCGAAACACCAACTCCGGTTTCTCATTCTCGGGCGACCTGATTGACGATATCGTTGTGACGCCGATCGAAGCCGGGGATGACACCATTGAGGGTGGCGCGGGTCAGGACGTGATCTTTGGCCAGGGTGGCGACGATAGCCTGTCCGGTGGCCAGGGTGATGACGACATAGATGGTGGCGAAGGCAATGATGTGCTGGATGGCGGTCAGGGCCAGGACGAGCTGATCGGTGGTGCCGGCAACGACACATTGGTCGGCGGCACCGGCGATGACACGCTTTTGGGCGGCGATGGCGAGGACCTGATCACCCTTGGCCCCGACAACGATCAGGCGCAGGGCGGAACGGGGTCGGACCGGTTCACCTTTGACGGTCTTGGCAATCACAACATTGTCGGCGGTGAAGACGCTGATGGGACCGATATCGACGTTCTGGACCTGTCGGGCGTTCGGGCGAATGTTCTTCCCGATGGTCCCGGGTCAGAATCCGGCACCGTCGAGTTGCTTGATGACAGTGGAAACGTCGCCCGGCGCGTGACGTATTCCGAAATCGAACAAATCATCATTTGCTTTACGCCGGGCACGCGTATTGCGACGCCGAGGGGTGAAATTCCCGTTGAAAGACTCAACGCGGGTGACAAGGTTATTACCCGGGACAACGGTGCACAGACCTTGCGTTGGGTTGGCCGCCGCGATCTGACGCCGGACGAAATGCGAGCGAACGACGCTTTTCAGCCAATCCTGATCCGTGAAGGAGCGCTGGGAAAAGGCCTGCCTGACCGTGACCTGCTGGTATCGCCACAGCACCGGATGCTGATAAACTCAGACCTTGCCGAAGTGATGTTCGAGGAACGTGAAGTATTGGTCGCTGCCAAGCACCTGACCGGGCTCGACGGTGTGGATCAAGTCCAGACGGGTGCGGTCAGCTATCTGCACCTGATGTTTGATCAGCACGAGGTTGTTTTGGCTGAGGGTGCGTGGTCCGAAAGCTTCCAGCCGGGTGATCAGTCACTGCGTGGCATCGGTGTGAACCAACGGACCGAGATCCTGGAGCTTTTTCCGGAGCTCGACACGTTGGCTGGGCTGGATACATACAGCTCGGCCCGCCTCTCTTTGAAGAAGCATGAAGCACATACACTGGTAGATCGTCTCAAGTGACGTGACGGGCCGCGCGCCACGCGGCCCACTCCTCCGGTGTGTCCAGATCAGTCCGCGCGCGCTGTCCGGGCAATGGGACCAGATGAACGCGTGTGCCTGCACGTATAACTATCTCACGTCCTCCGTCATCGCCGCAAAGCTTTGAAAAGGCAGGAAAAAGTTTTCTACTGAATATGATCGGGTGTCCGCCTTTCCCATCCTCTGTGGCGCCTCGCCAGACCACGGCATCGGGATGGGATTGCGTTGCGCGTTGTACCGCACGTAAGTCGCTTTCGGTGATGTCGGGCAAATCGCCGAGCAGTAACATGGCGTGGAAATCGTCGGGCCCCAGCGTCGCAAAGATCGTGCGCAAGCTGGCTCCCATCCCTTCGACCGCATCTGTCACGATAACCGAACGCGCCCCAGCGCGCTCGACGATAGACTGTCTGGGGTGCGGCCCGGGAGGCAGGGCGACGCGCACATCGTCACTGACCGCTTGCGCAGTTTCAATTTGTCGTGCCAGTAGTGGCTGACCATCCACGTTTTCCATGAGCTTATCTGCGCCACGCATGCGCGACGCAGCACCTGCTGCAAGGATGAGGATCGGCATCATGCCCAAACTCTAGGCCTGGCAGTGGGGCACTGCAACTCAACCCCGCATGCGTGTCCCGTCCGCATCAAACAATGCTTTGGTTGTCAGGGTGGCTTCACGCATCTGTCCGAGTATTTCGATCTCGACCCGGAGCCCTTCCTCAATACGGTTTGCTGGCACAAACCCTAACGCCACGGATGTGCTGGTGTGATGCGAGTAACCGCCCGAAGTGCAAAAGCCGACAACCGTGCCATCCAGCCATATTGGTTCATAGCCATGCGCGTCAGCGTCGTCAGCGTCTACGATAAAGGCACGAAGCCGACGTGCGGGACCCTTTTCACGTTCGGCTTCCGCGGCGGCGCGACCGATGAAGTTCGCATTCTTTTTCCACGAGATGAATCGATCGAGACCAGTTTCCGCCGCCGTGTAGTCAGGGGAGTATTCAGAGAGCCATGACCCAAAAAACTTGTCGAGGCGTAGAGACATCATGGCCCGCATTCCGAAAGGGGTGATGTTGTAGGCTTGGCCTGCGTCCCAGAGTGCCCACCAAAGCTGGCGTTGGGCCATGGGGTCGCAATAGATTTCGAAGCCGAGGTCGCCGGTGTAACTGACCCGTTGCACGATGCAGTCCGTCATGCCGACGGTGACCGGGCGGACGTCGAGGAATGCCATGTCCGAGATGTCTTGCCGTGTGCAGGTTTGCAGGACGTCGCGGGCGCAAGGGCCCGCGAGTTGGAAGCCGTTGCATTTATCACTTATATTTTCGATGGTTGCGCCGCGTTCTTCATGTTTCTTGAAGTGGCGCATATGCACAGCTTGCGCGCCATAGCTGGCAGTGAGTTGAAAGTCGCCCTCGGCGATGCAGGACATGGTGAAATCACCGATCAGCTTGCCCTGCGCGCTCAGCATGGGGGTGAGCGAAACCCGACCCGGCTGCGGCACGCGGCCTGCCATGATGCAGTCGAGCCACGCGCGGGCATTCGGGCCGGTGACGCGGTACTTGCCGAAATTGTGCACCTCGTTGATGCCAACGCCTGAGCGGACGGCCGTGACTTCGCGTGCTGTTGCCTGGAACGCGTCGGAGCGTCGGAAGGAAGGGGTTTCGTAGGTGGGTTCACCTTCTTGCGCGAAGTAGTTGGCGACCTCGAGCCCGTATTGTTGCCCCCAGACGGCACCCATGTCCGTGAAGATGTCGTACATCGGCGTGGTGCGATTGGGCCGTGCCGCGGGCAGTTCTTCGTTCGGGTAAGCGACGGAGAACCGTTTCTGATAGTTTTCGATGACTTTTGGTCGTGTATAGCCGGGGCTGATCCAGTCCCCGAACCGGGCCGCGTCCATGGCTGTGACGTCCCGCTCGCATTCGCCCTCGACCATCCATTGCGCGAGCATGAGACCCACACCGCCACCTTGTGAAAAGCCTGCCATGACGCCGCAAGCCGACCAGTAGTTGCGCAGGCCTGGGACGGGGCCGACGAGCGGATTGCCGTCGGGGGCGAAGGTGAATGGACCGTGGATGACGGATTTGATCCCTGCGGTTTCCAGCACGGGGAAGCGTTTGTAGGCGAAGGCGATACTGTCTTCGATCTTGTCGAAATCATCGGGCAGGAGTTCATGGCCGAAATTCCATGGCGTACCGTCGACCGCCCATGGCCGACATGGTTGTTCATAAAAGCCAATGCACAGGCCGCGCCCCTCTTGCCTCAGGTAACTTTCGCCAGCGGGGTCCATGACGTGAGGGTGTTCTTCGCCCCGTTCGTAAATTTGGGTGATATCGTCGGTGACAATGTACTGGTGTTCCATCGGGTGCAGTGGCAGGTAGACGCCTGCCATCGCCCCCACCTCGCGTGCCCAGAGGCCGCCCGCATTGACCACGTGTTCGGCGTGAATGGAACCTTTGTCCGTCACCACATCCCATGTGCCGTCGGGGCGCTGGTTGGTTTCCTGTACCATGGTGTGCGTGTGGATCGTGGCACCGCCCATGCGCGCGGCTTTGGCGTAGGCATGGGTGGTGCCCGAAGGGTCGAGGTGCCCGTCAAGCGGATCGTAGAGCGCGCCGAGAATGCCGTTGGTGTTGGTGATGGGGGCGATCTGCTTGATCTCTTCGGGGCCAACGATTTCGGTCTCAAGCCCCATGAAACGGTGCTTGGCCCGTTCCGCCAGCAGCATGTCGAACCGGTCCTGGTTGTCTGCCAGTGTCACTCCGCCCACGTGGTGCAGGCCGCAGGACATGCCGGTGATCTCTTCCAGCTCTTTGTAGAGCCTGATCGTGTATCCCTGCAGCGCGGCCATGTTGGTGTCGCCATTGAGCGTGTGGAAACCGCCTGCAGCATGCCACGTGCTGCCAGATGTCAGCTCTGATCGTTCAAGTAGCATCACGTCGGACCAGCCGAGTTTCGTCAGGTGATAGAGGACAGAGGCGCCAACGACGCCACCGCCGATTACGGCGACGCGGGTGGTGGTTTGCATGGTGTGGACCCTTTGTTTGGGCAGGTGTTGCCTTGTCAGTAGAGTTTATTTGCCAAACCTACGACGCGGAGTGGCCATCTGCGACATGTTCTGTCGGTAATGGGAGCCGCTTGGATCAAGAGGGCGGTTGCGCAGCGTGGACGTCTTGAAACGCTTTCCCGAAACCGCCTGGGCGCTGATCCGTCACTATGCGTGGAAGTTGTGGGTGCGGGTGGCCGCAACGGGCATGTTTGCCTTTTTGCCCATGGATTGGGCCAGGTGATCGAGCCGCTGGTACCTGCAAAAGTAGCCACGAGTTTGCCTGGGCCGGCTGCGGATCGACTGTTGAACCTGATTGCCAGTGCCATGCCGGTTGCCACGGTGGCGCGGCGCATCCACGACTAATCGCGCATCCTTATCCGGCAGCGACGCAACATGTCGCGTCCGGGCAATCAGGGGTGTGCACCCGGGCGCAGGTTGAGCGTCAGCGAAACACTGGCAAAGGCAATTTCATGCGCACCCACGCACAGGCCGTCGTCATTGGCGGCGGCGTCATCGGTTGTTCGATCCTCTATCACCTGACGAAACTGGGGTGGACCGATGTTGTTCTGTTGGAACGGGATGAGCTGACGAGTGGGTCGACCTGGCACGCGGCAGCAAATATTCACGGACTGCACGACAGCACCAACATCAGCCGTATTCAGCACTATACGATGGGGCTTTATAAGGAGCTGGAGCAGGAAACGGGGCAGGGCTGTGGCGTCTTCCAGCCGGGTTCTCTCTATCTTGCGCAGACGGAGGCACGTGAGCATCAGCTGAGGCTGCAAGCGGCCAAGGCCAAGCTGTACGGGATGAACTTCCACGAAGTGAGCCGCGATGAGGCCGAGCGGCTGCACCCGCTGGTCGACTACGACGGTGTGCGTTGTATCATGTGGGAGCCGGATGGCGGCAATGTGGACCCGTCCGGCGTGACCAATGCCTATGCCACTGGTGCGCGTCAGAACGGTGCGGAAATCATCCGCTTTTGTCCTGTGATCGGGACGGACCAGCAAGCCGACGGAACGTGGATCGTCCGAACGGAACAGGGTGATATTGCCACGCGGTGGGTCGTGAATGCCGCCGGGTTGTGGGGACGGGAAGTGGCGGCGCTGGCGGGGATCGATCTGCCGCTTCAGCCAACAGAGCACCAGTATTTTGTCACTGAAACCATTGCAGAAATTGCGACCCTTGATCGCCGTTTGCCGTCTGTTGCGGATCGGGATGGCGAGTATTACCTGCGGCAGGAGGGGCAAGGGCTGCTTGTTGGCGCCTATGAGAAAGACGTTCGGTTCTGGGCAGAGGACGGCACGCCACAGGGTTTCGGTCACGAGCTATTCGCGGACGATCTGGAGCGTATCGAAGACAATATGATGCGTGCAATCGATCGGGTGCCGGTGGTGGGTACTGCCGGGATCAAGCGGGTGATCAACGGGCCCATGATCTGGTCGCCTGATGCGAATGTGCTGTTTGGACCCGTGCCGGAGCTTACAGGCTATTTCTGCTGTAACGGCATCATCCCGGGTTTTTCCCAGTCGGGCGGCATGGGGCTTTTGGCGGCACAATGGATGATCGAAGGTGAGACGAAATACGACATGTTCGCATGGGACATGGCCCGGTTCGGTCCATGGGCGGGCAAGGCGTTCACAAAGGCGCGTGTGGGTGATCAATACGCCCATCGGTTCAAGATCCATTTCCCGGGAGAAGAACGTGAGGCCGGGCGGCCTGTACGCACCCGTCCCGTGTACCAGATGCAGTGCGACATGGGTGCCAGGATGGGCCTGAACTATGGATGGGAGCATCCGCTGTATTTTGGTGATGTGGAGGATACTGCCGGGTTCACGCGCCAGCCGTGGTGGGATGTCGTGGGCGCTGAGGCACGCATGTTGCGCGACCGGGCCGGGATCATCGATATCTCGAACTTTGCCAAATATGTGTGCAAGGGGCCCGGGGCAGAGGACTGGCTGAACGCCGTCTTTGCCAACCGGATGCCGAGGGCCGTCGGCCGGTCGTGTTTGACCCCTCTGATCGGTAAACGCGGTGGGATAGCGGGGGATTTCACGGTGACCCGGCTGGCGGAAGACGAGTTCTGGATAATCGGATCGGGGATGGCCGAGCGTTATCACCAGCGTTTGTTCAAGGCGGTGCCGCTGCCCATGGGCACGAACTTTGAAAGCCGGACTGAGACAATGTGCGGTTTTAACGTGGCAGGCCCGGACAGCCGCACGCTGTTGCAACGGATGACCAACGCGTCACTTGCAGCCGACGCGTTCCCGTTCATGCGATCACAGAGGATCGAGCTGGCTGGTGTGGATGTTCTGGCACTGCGCGTCTCGTTTACCGGTGATCTTGGGTGGGAATTGCATTGCCGGGCCGAGGATCAGCTGCGCCTGTATTCCGCGTTGATCGAGGCCGGGTCCGATATGGGCATCGGTCCGGTGGGCAGCCAGGCTCTCATGAGCCTGCGGATTGAGAAAGGGTACGGCTCCTGGAGCAGGGAATACAGTCCTGAATATTGGCCACAGGAAGTTGGATTGGACCGCTTGGTGAAAATGGACAAGAATTTTCTTAACAAGGATGCCGTGGCGGAAAGCATGGCCCAAGGCACCCGCGAAACGTTGGTTCTGTTGCATTTGGATGAGACGGATACGATGGCGTCTGGCGCTGATGCCACGGGAGGAGAGCCGATTTTCCGTGATGGTGTCGGCATCGGCCGGGTCACATCGGGCGCGTATGGCTACAGCGTCGGAATGAGCCTCGCGTTGGGGTTTGTCAGAGAGGCGGAACCTGGAGACGAGGTAGAGATCATGGTTCTGGGCAGGGCGCACAAGGCAACAATACTTGAAGCGCCCCCCTTTGACCCGGATGGAACGCGCCTGCGATCATGAGCGGGTCGGCCCATGGTTGTGACGGAGGTGTAAGCGTAGGAGCGCACCGATCTAAACAGGCCTGTAACTGACACCGAATTGCCCCCGCCCACACCTCCAATTAGGCCTTGGACGCGCATTTACTCTAATTAGCGTCACATGGTAGGCAGCTTTCATGTTGGCCAAGGTATATGATCACGAAGTGCAGGTTTTTGTCTCAAATGGCAGCCGGGCACACTTCACGATACGTGAAATGCATGAGCTTTATGCGTCTTGGCAGATGTGGGTATTGGTGCTGGTCGGCTTCTTCGTGATGGCGACAGGCCACCCAGTGACCTTGCCGCAATTCGACAGTTTCTGGGCGCGTTTGTCCTTTTGGTTCATTGCGCTATTTTTCTACCTGGTTTTGTCGATGGTTTATGCGCTGACCACTTGCAGGATCTGGCGTTCTATTTTTGGCGGTCCTATCCCGTTGATTCTTCTGTCGTTTCCTTTGGTGCTTGCATCCACGTACCTGACGGCTGGCATGCTCACGGTCTTGTTTGAGCCCGGTAAACCCGCCTTTGGTACCATGACTTGGCAGATGAACGTTCGGAACGTGTTTGTCGCGCATGTCTTTGAAACCGTAGCGTTGCTTTGGTTGCTGCCTGCGCAGCGTGCGCGCAAGGCGAAAGTGAGTGCTGGGCGCGATATCACTCTGGCGGGGCGCAAGGTTGGCTTGGCTCAAATTGTGCGGGTCAAGGCAGCCGAGCACTATTTGGAGATCCACATGTCGGATAGGGTCGAAATTATTCGCGAACGTATGGCGACTTTCCTTGATCAAGTCCGCCCGGAGGACGGCATCCAAACGCACCGGTCACATTGGGTCGCACGGCAAACCGCGCATTCCCTTGCCGGATCGAAGCTTAGCTTGACCGATGGCGAGAAAATTCCAATTGCGCGTGGTCGATTGGAGGATGTCCGCACATGGATCAGCGAGCATGCAGACACCGGAGAGCTTGCCTAAACCACGCTAATCCAACACTTGGATTCGCAATGCGGTGATCCGGTTCCCATCGCGGGCGGTTACCTCAAACCGGAACCCATGAAAGCTAAAGACTTGACCAACCGTGGGAATGGTCTGGGCCTCGTGGATCACGAGACCTGCAATGGTGTTCGCCTCGTCATCCGGGAGGTTCCAATCGGTTGCACGATTGAGGTCACGAATCGTCATCGCACCATCAATGTGAAAATGCCCGTCTTCTGCACGTTGCACAGCATGCTCGCCATCCGGATCGAATTCATCCGTGATTTCACCGACGATCTCTTCGAGGATGTCTTCGAGCGTGATCAGCCCTTGAAGTGAACCGTATTCGTCTACCACAAGCGCAAAATGCGTGCGCATCCGCAGAAATTGCCGCATCTGGTCATCAAGCGTGGTGGTTTCAGGGACAAAGTAAGGGGACATGGCAACCTGGCTGATGTCGAATGATTTCAGCGCAGCGGCATCGCCCTCGGGTCCACCGATCACCTGGTACATCGCGCGCAACAGGTCCTTGGCGTGGATTACACTGGTGATGTTTTCCTGCTCTCCGCGATACACGGGCAAGCGTGTGTGGTTCGATTTAAGGCACTGTTCGAGGATGGCCTGCGGATCATCCTCTGCATCAATCATTTCGATCCCTGAGCGGTGCAACATGATTTCTTCCACCACCCGGTCGCCCAGATCCAGCGCGCCGAGGATGCGGTCGCGGTCTTCCTTTTCGACAACGCCTTCGGAGTGACCCAGTTGCAGGGCGCCCGCGATTTCCTCGCGCACGGCCATGATGTGGCTGTCGGGATCAATCGTGACCCCAAACACCCGCAGCACGCCGCGCACCAAGAGGCGAACCGCCGAAACGATCGGTGAAAAGACGGTTACCACCAGGGAGATTGGGCGCGAGACAAGCGATGCGGCGGTTTCGGAGTTCGTAATGGCATAGGTCTTTGGCAACACCTCTGCAAAGACCAGAACCAGCACTGTCATGACCAGCGTGGCCAGTGCCACGCCGGATTCCCCGAAGGCCCGCGTGAAGATCGCCGTGGCCAGCGATGTGGCCAGGATGTTGACCAGGTTGTTGCCCAGAAGAACCGAGCCGATCAGCCGTTCGTTGTCTTCCGTGATCTGGAGCGCCCGTTCAGCCCCCCGCGATCCCTTGTCGGCCTTGGCCCGCAGCTTGCCCCGTGATGCAGCGGTCAGCGCTGTTTCCGAGCCGGAGAAGAAGCCGGACATGACCAGCAAGCCCAGGATCACAGCGCATGTGATCCAGAACGCTGCATCAAGCGTCGATGAGGGGTCGTCCATTCGTGATTTATCCTTTGATCTTGGATCGGTTATGGGGGTGCCAGACGATGCAATCAAGGGATGCGACAGGATGCGCGTGTTGGATCTGGGTGCAATTGAAGGCCATGTGTTGTTCTTTGGTGGACCATATTCGAACCTTCAGGCCACCGAAGCCGTTTTGGCCGAGGCCCGGGCGCAAGGTGCATATCCCATCTGCACGGGCGACGTGGTTGCCTATTGCGGGCGACCTGCCGAAACCGTTGTCGCAATCCGCGCGGCTGGCTGCGCGGTCGTTGCGGGCAATTGCGAGATACAGTTGGCAGAGTGGGCCGCTGATTGCGGGTGCGGGTTTGAAGAGGGAAGCTCATGCGACCTGCTGTCTGTTGGATGGTATCGGTTTGCCGACGGTCAGGTCGGTGCTGAGGACCGCAACTGGATGCGGGCCTTGCCCGACATCATAACCTTTTCACATTGCGGCGCGCGCTATGGGGTCATTCACGGCGGGGTGACGGATGTGGCCCGCTTTTTGTGGTCAACCTCACCCGCAGATGCATTCGAGGTCGAGTACCGGGCTTTGGAGGTCATCATTGGTCCGCTGGATCATGTGGTCGCTGGTCATTCGGGCATTCCGTTTCGGCGTCCGGTTGGCACGGGTGAATGGATCAATGCGGGCGTCGTTGGCATGCCTCCGCATGACGGCAGCTGTGACACGGCCTATGCAACGCTGACATCTGGGCAGCTCAGCCTGCATCGTCTGAAATATGATGTGGGCGGTGCTGTCAGAGACATGGAGGCCGCCGGTTTGACGCACGGGTATCACGAGGCTCTGCGCTCGGGTCACTGGCCTTCGGAGGATGTGTTGCCCCCCGATTTGCGGCTGTCCTTGGCCAGCGGGTGATGATCCAGCACAAGCTGCGTCAATCGTTCGTCTACCACGTGCGTGTAAATCTCGGTCGTTGCAACATCAGCGTGGCCAAGCATCGTCTGAATTGCCCGAAGGTCAGCGCCGCCCGCCAGCAGATGTGTTGCAAAGGCGTGGCGCAGCGTATGAGGGGTGACTTTGCCCGGTTCAACGCCTGCATGCACGGCCAGGGATTTGATCCGGGCGTAGAACCAGTGTCGAGTCAAATAGCCTGATGCACCGCGCGATGGAAAAAGGAAACGAGACGGCGCGGCGCCTTTGCCTTCCAGCTGTTGTTGCTTGGTGTCCCGCAGCTTGATCCACGCCGCCAGCGCCAAGCGGGCCGAAGATGACAGTGGAACCATGCGTTCCTTTCCGCCCTTGCCCAGGATCAGCAGCATTTGCGGATCGCCACGCGCGGCTGAAACGGGCAGGCTGACCAGCTCGCTGACCCGCATGCCCGTGGCATACAGCAGCTCCATCAGGCAGGTGTCTCGCAGCCTGTCGTGATCACCACGCCCATAGCCGCGCGCGGCTGTCAGCAGCCGTTCCACCTCTTCCTCGTCCAATGTCTTTGGCAGACGCTTGTCCTGACCGGGGCTTGCGATCTGAATGGCTGGATTGTCGCTGCGCCATCCTTCTTCAAAAGCGAAGCGGTAGAGCTGCTTGATGGCCGACAGACGTCGAGCACGGGTAGATTTTGCAAGGCCCTGCGCGTCGCAATAGATCAAATAGGCTTCGATCTGCGCTGTCGTTGCCGTTTCAAAGTCAACGCTTCGTTTGGTCAGCCAAGCCGCAACATCCTTGAGGTCACGACCATAGGCGAGCAACGTGTTGCGGGCTGCGCCCAGTTCGGCCGCCTGCGCTTCCAGAAAGGTAGAGATCCAGCGGTCGCTCATCCTGTCCCTTTCAGCAAGAGAACTTGCAGGGCGGTGCGCCGCGCCACATCTTCGAGACCAAGTGCGCGTAACGTGGCAAGACCAGTGGTCAATTGCGCCACGTCGCCTGAACTGCCCTCGTGAGCAAGTGCAATATTTTGCAGCAGCGCGTCTCCAAGAGCATCTGACTGCGCCAATTGTACGATTTGAGCGTCCGGTGTTGCATCCGAGAATGCTGCAATCACCGCTCCTTCTATCCCATCCGCGCTGAGGCCGGGCGGCACAACACCTGCAGCAATGGCGCTTAACACCGGACGGCGCATTGCCCGCGCCGGGAACTGTGTGGCTGCCGTTTCGTAGGCGGGGGATAATAAAAGCATTTCAAATGCTCGATCAGCTGCGGCACCACTCAGAACGAGCTCAGATAGCTTGTCGGCGAATAGCCCTGCAAAGACCGTCTGCAAGCCGGCATCACCCATCGCGCGCCATGCGCCGGGAAGCGTCTTCGACACCGCTGCCGGGCTGCCCGTCGTAAGCGCTGTTTCGAAGCGTTGAACAGCGGCGGCCCTGTCCCATACGCCGCCCGAGGCCGCGGGTCGACGTTGTGTATAGAGCCCCAGAAGACGATTGTCGCCAAGGGCTCCGCGTTGCGCCAGGCGCTCTGCCGCCTCCAATTGTGCCTTCCAACCAGCATTCGGCGACAGGTCCGCATTGGCATAGGCAACAGGCCATCCGCGCGTCGGGATCGGCGTGCCAATCGCTTCGAACAGACGAAATGCAAGCGGGTCCGGTGCGGTTGGGACCGGCAACGGCGGCTCGCCTTCAAACAGTTCAGGATCCAGGAACCGCTCCAACGCGTCTGCCATCGCTGGTTCAATCAATCCCAGGGCGCGGGACGTGCCCAGAACCAGCACAGCGTTGTCCCAATCGCCAGCCCTTGCGGCGCAAAACACCTCGTAAGCCTTCGCAGGCGAAAGGATCGGGTTCTGCATGGCCAGAGTGCAGGCTCCGCCTTCGGTTCCTGCAATCAAGGACAAGTCCAGATAACGCCTCAGATGCGCTGAATCACGGTTAACGGCGGTCTGTTCAAGAAGTGCCAGTGCGGGGTCCAACGCCCCCAATCGCACAAGCGCATCAACTCTTGCCAAGTCAAAAGCCGATGCGTCGCCGTTGGGCGGATTTGCTTCGGCGAGCAACAGGGTCGTGATGAGTGCCTGAAGCGCTGGCAGAGGGGCGTCAGGCAGGTCTTTTACTGCCTCGGCCAGGCTGGATCCGTTGCTTGCAGACCAAATTGTCTCGGGAAGCCCGGTGACTGCTGAGGGCGCCAGCCCAACACGTTGTGCAGCCACGTCGCCCAGCGGTTTTACTGTGACGCGCGGCACAATACTGCTTGATGCGATACTTGGTTCCGGCTGCACCGGCTGTGTAGCTTGAACGGCGTCCTGGGTATCAAGCCACTCAATCACGCTTAGCGGTGCTGTTGCCTGTTCCTGCGCAGCCAAGACTGTGCCTGCGCTGACGAGCGCGGCAAGGAGAGGACCAAAACTACTCCGCATCCAATGTGACAGGCATGCGTGTTTCATTTTGCGGGGGCGAGAAGTTGGCGCCAAAATACTCGCCCACATAGGCATAGCCTACAAGTCCGACAAATCCGATGATCGCAAGAAAGATCAACAGCTTAAAAAGACGGATCATGTGTCAGCCTGCCCCAGAATTCTTGTTTGTGGTTCTTTGTTTTGCACAAAGCATATATGGCCTTTTTCGCAAAATCACGTCATTGACAGCCATATGAGCGAAAATCAGCATAATAATGTTGTTGGGGCAGGCTTTCGACTGAAGAAGACCGTGGTCATGGTTGGCATGATGGGGGCGGGCAAGACGGCTGTAGGCCGCGCCTTGGCCCTTCGGCTGGGTGTGCCGTTTCTGGACAGCGATGCAGAGATCGAAAGTGCGGCCAACATGACCGTCCCGGAGATTTTCGAGCGGGATGGCGAGCCGTTCTTTCGAAACAAGGAAACACAAGTGATTTCCCGTCTGCTGGACGAAGAACGGGGCATTCTTTCAACCGGTGGCGGGGCTTTTTTGGCGGAAGAAAACCGGACCAATATCACGGCCCGTGGTGTGTCGGTCTGGTTGAACGCAGACCTTGATCTGCTCTGGCAACGGGTTCGCCATAAGGATACGCGCCCGTTGTTACGCACCGCTGACCCGCGTGCGACGCTTTGTGAAATCTATGACGCGCGCGTACCGCTTTATGCGCTCGCGGATGTGACAGTGGTGTCTTTGCCCAACCTGAGTATCGAAGAAATGGTGGATCGGGTGATTGGCGCTTTGCTCGCTGAACGCCCCGATGTTTTGGAGACCGCGGATGCGTGAAACTGTTCATGTGCCCCTGGGGGACCGGGCTTATGATGTGCTGATCGGGCCGGGCTTGCTGGCCGAGGCGGGCGCATTGATCGCGCCGCTGCTGCCGCGCCGCCGGGTTGCCATTGTGACGGAAACCCGCGTCGCTGCGCTGCATCTTGACGCTTTGCGCGCGGGCCTGGCCGATGCGGGGATTGAGGCGGTTGCACTGGAGTTGCCACCCGGTGAGGCAACCAAGGGCTGGGCCCATCTGGGGCAGGTGACCGAGTGGTTGCTGGATCAGAAGATTGAGCGTCGCGATGTTGTTGTGGCCCTTGGCGGAGGCGTCATTGGCGACTTGGTGGGCTTTGCCTGTGCCATCCTGCGCCGCGGTGTGCGGTTCGTGCAGGTGCCAACGTCGCTGCTGGCACAGGTCGACAGTTCAGTGGGCGGCAAGACCGGTATCAACACGGCTCAGGGCAAGAACCTGGCTGGGGCGTTTCACCAACCCAGCCTCGTGTTGGCCGACACGGATGTATTGGCCTCGTTGTCCGAACGCGATTTCCTCGCGGGATATGGCGAGGTTATGAAGTACGGTCTGCTGGGCGATGCCGCGTTCTTCGCTTGGCTTGAAGACAATGCCGCTGCAATGGCGGCCGGTGACATGGCGCTGCGCGTGGCTGCCGTCAAACGATCCGTTGAAATGAAGGCCGAGATCGTGACGCGGGACGAAACGGAACAAGGCGATCGGGCACTTTTGAACCTTGGCCATACGTTCTGTCACGCGCTGGAAGCTGCCACGGGGTATTCGGATCGTTTGTTGCACGGCGAGGGCGTGGCCATCGGCTGCGGTCTTGCCTTCGAGTTGTCGGCGCGTTTGGGGCTTTGTTCACAGGAAGATCCCAGTCGGGTGCGTGCGCATATCAAGGCGATGGGGATGAAAGCGGACATTGCTGACATTCCGGGTGATCTGCCGGATGCCGGTGGGCTCTTGGACTTGATGGGGCAGGACAAGAAGGTCGTCGCTGGCACGCTGAACTTTATCCTCGCGCGCGGCATAGGTCATGCCTTTGTCACATCGGATGTTCCTCGGGACACTGTGATGGCCGTGTTGGAGGATGCACTGCGGGGCAGGTGACCATTTCAGCAAGGAGATTTGAAGATGACACCGGAAAGATTGCGCGAACTGTACGGTGAGGTTCATCAAAGAGCCGCGGCAAAAGTCATCACGTCCTTTGATCAGCATTGCAGACAATTCATCGAACATGCCACTTTTCTCGTACTGGCTACGTCTGATGGGCAAAACCTCGACATTTCACCCAAAGGAGATCCGGCCGGGTTCGTCACGGTTGAATCGGACACCACGCTGCTGCTGCCTGATCGTCCCGGCAACAACCGGATCGACAGCTTATTGAACATTCTGGCGCATCCGAAAGTGGCGCTGCTGTTTCTGATCCCGACCGTTGATGAAACCTTGCGCGTGAATGGGACGGCAGAGATCAGCGATGACCCTGCGCTGTGTGATCGGTTCCAGGTGAACGGTCGCAGCCCCAAGACAGTGCTGCGCATCACGGCAGACGAAATCTATACCCATTGCGGCAAGGCCCCGATGCGCGGTGGTCTTTGGAAACCCGACAGCTGGCCGTCGAACCGCCCGGTTGCGACCTTGCTTGAGATGCTCAGGGATAACACCTCGCTTCCGGACGAAAGAACGGGTCAGGATGCGGTCGAAAAAATGTATCGAGACACGCTGTACTAAATGCGGCGTTTGAATAGCAAAGGGCCCGCGTCTTCAACACGGGCCCTTTGTTTTTGACTGAGTTGCTTAGAACGGAATTTCGTCATCCAGATCGCGGCTTGGGGCCGGGCTGGGTTGGCTGCTGCCACCGCCACCGCTGCCATAGCCGCCGTCACGATCATCATAGCCCATTTGACCGCCGCCACCGCCGCCGCCAACGTTACCGCCGCCGCCACCTTCGCCACGGCCGTCCAGCATGGTCAGGGTCGAGGTATAGGGGCGCAGCACCACTTCGGTTGAATACCGGTCCTGACCCGACTGATCCTGCCATTTGCGCGTCTCAAGCTGACCTTCCAGATATACTTTCGAGCCCTTGCGCAAATATTGCTCGGCCACCCGTGCCAGCGGTTCGGAGAAAATAGCAACGGAATGCCATTCCGTACGCTCCTTGCGTTCACCGGTGTTGCGGTCTTTCCATGTCTCTGACGTTGCGATGCGCAGATTGCACACCTTGCCACCGTTCTGGAACGTCCGAACCTCGGGATCACGCCCCAGATTGCCGATCAGAATGACCTTGTTTACGGACCCTGCCATGTTCTTCCCCTTTTGTCCCATGCCGGGCTGATTCCGTGCCACGGCCTTGCGTTCTGGCTAGACTACACATGCTTAACGCAGACTTAAATCGCGGAGGGTGGCGCGATGGCAAAAAAGCCGTATATTGCGCGTCAAGAAATGGTGGCAGTGTACGATCTGGGGAATGGGTAAGATGCGAGCACTCTGGGCTGGGGCGATTATCGCTGCCTTCGTGGCTGAGGCTGGGGCGGCGCAAAACCTGTCGTCCAAAAGCCGTAACTCACTGTTCTCATCCCAAACCGACGTGTTGGACAGCCGCGCTGCTACTCAGTATTCAAATTCTGTCCGTTTGCAACCGCGCAAAGTGGTGACACCCACCAAGTGGGACACTGAAACAAAGAGGTATCAGGGCAAGTATCGCGGGCCATATCTGACAATGGCCAAGGATGCCGCGCGACGACATGGCGTGCCCGAAGATCTGTTCTTGCGTCTTGTTCAACAAGAAAGCGGCTGGAACGCCAAGGCAAAGTCGCACAAGGGGGCGTATGGTCTTGCGCAACTGATGCCGGCGACGGCGCGCAGCCTTGGCGTCGACCGAAACGATCCGGCTGAAAACCTTGAAGGCGGCGCACGCTATCTCAAGGCGCAGTACCGGGCCTTTGGAAGTTGGCGCCTCGCGCTGGCGGCCTATAATGCCGGGCCGGGTGCTGTGAAAAAGTACAATGGCGTCCCGCCGTTTCGCGAAACCCGCAATTATGTAAAAGTCATCTGGGGCAGCTAGTCCGCGTTTTGCGCGCATTGTTCTTGCACGCCAAGCTCCGGTGCCCCTCCATTGCACTGATTTTGCCCTAAATACGCCATTCTATGCACGTAGCCCGGGAATCGAGCAGTAGCGAGAGGGGCACGCATGAAACCTGGTCAATCCACATTCGAAGAACGGCTAAGCCGCATCAACAGAGGGCAAGCGCTGAACGCCAGCGATGTCGTGTCCCCCAAGGCAAAGCTGGTTCACGAAAACTACAAGGAACGCCGGTTCCATCTTGATGTGCTGGTTGCGGGCGCGATTGCAGGTGCGATTGCGGGCATCCTCTTTGCCAGCAATATCGGTTTTTTATTCATTATCACGCTTGATTACCTGACGCTCTATGGCCTGGTCCTCGCCGACTTCAAAATTGCGGCATACATTGCTGCTGTTGTCATCGCGCCCTTGGGCTTTTTGGCGACCTTGATCTTTGCCAGAACTGCGCCGCGGGCATGGCAGTTCTGGACGGCCTACATGATTGGTGTGTTGGCCGCCAATTTCACGGATCTGCGGTATTGGGTTGAAACAGTTGCGATCCCGGCCTTCTGGCAGTTCGTGACGAACTACACAACTGCGTCGCAATACCTCTGATCATTCAGCCGCGACCTTGATGACCGGTTCCATCCGCGCAAGGATGTCCTCTGCAAGATGGCATTTGACCTGATGTCCCTCGGCCAGGTGACGCACGGGCGGTACTTCTTTCTCACAGAGCCCGCCAGGCACGTCCGATTTCCAACGGCAGCGTGTCTGGAACGGGCAGCCCGAGGGTGGGTTCATGGCTGATGGAATATCACCTTCAAGCACGATGTGCTGTTTTTCGATTGATGTGTCCGCGATCGGAACTGCTGACAGCAACGCCTCGGTATACGGGTGATAGGGTGGGGCAAAGACCTGCTCGGTCGTGCCAAGCTCGACCACGTGACCCAGATACATAACCATCACCCGGTCACTGAGATAGCGAACGATCGACAGATCGTGGGAGATGAACAACAACGTGGTTTTCTGCTCGCGTTGAATTTCCATCAGAAGGTCGGTCACGGCTGCCTGAACTGACACGTCGAGCGCCGAAACTGGTTCGTCCGCAACGACGATCCTGGCGTCGCCAGCGAAGGCGCGGGCAATACCCACGCGTTGCTTTTGCCCCCCCGACAGCTGACGCGGCATGCGTTCGGCAAAGGCGCGTGGAAGTTTCACCAGGTCCAGAAGCTCGAGCATGCGCTGCCGACGCTCTGCTTCGTTCTTGCCGACTTTGAAAATCTCAAGTGCGCGGATGATTTGGCGCCCGACGGTCATTGAGGGGTTCAGTGTGTCAAATGGGTTCTGGAAGACCATTTGCACATCGGCGACAGTCTGCGTGTCGCGGCCCTCGATTGGCACATCCTGGATCGTCTTGTTGCCGAGTGTGATGGTTCCTTCGGTGGCTGTCTCAAGGCCCATCAGCACCTTGGCAAAGGTGGATTTGCCGCAGCCGGATTCGCCCACGATGGCGAGCGTCTCGGACTCCCGTGCCTCGAAACTGAGCGTCTCATTGGCCTTGACCACCTTCTTGTCGCCGCCGCCAAATAGGACTGAAGCCGCCACTTCGTAGTATTTTTTCAGGTTGTCCATCTTCAGGACAACATCACCGACTTCACCTTTTTCTTTCTGTTCACCCGCGGTGATGGGGGCGTTCCAGTCGATCTCCTGGAAGCGAAGGCAGCGGGTTTCGTGGCTGGCATCCTCGTTCGCAGGGGCCATCGGGATCGCCGTGTCTTGGTTACACAACCCATCTTTGAAGTAGTCGCAGCGCGGGCCAAAGTTGCAACCTGGGGGACGTTCGTGCGGCAGGGGGAAGTTGCCGGGGATGGCCACCAGCGGGCGCGCGTTCTTGTCTGCGCCGGGCAGGGGGATCGAACGGAACAGCGCTTGGGTATACGGGTGCTGCATCTCGTCAAACACCTGTTTGATTGATCCGCGTTCCACCGCTTCGCCAGAGTACATCACGCAAATACGATCGCAGGTTTCGAGCACAAGGCCGAGGTTATGCGAGATGAACAGCATCGAGGTGCCGTATTTCTTGCCCAGATCCTTGACCAATTCGACCACGGCGGCCTCGACCGTCACGTCAAGCGCCGTCGTCGGTTCATCAAGGATCAGAAGCGATGGCTCGGACATCAGTGCCATTGCGATCACGATGCGCTGCTGCTGCCCGCCAGACAGCTGGTGCGGAAAACTGTTCAATATACGCTTGGGGTCGGGCAGCTTGACGTCTGTGACCACCTGCAGCGCACGCGCGCGGGCGTCTTTTTCCGACATGCCCTGATGGATCATCGGCACTTCCATGAGCTGCTTGCCGATTTTCATGGCCGGGTTCAGTGACGCCATTGGCTCCTGGTAGATCATGGCAATCTCGGACCCGCGAATGTCGCGCAGTTCCTCGGCGCTCATTTCCTGCAGATCCCGGCCCTTGAACTTGATTGAACCACCGACGATGCGTCCGTTCTTGCCAAGATCCTGCATGACCCCAAGGGCCACTGTCGACTTGCCGCATCCCGACTCGCCGACCAGTCCTACAGCCTCGCCAGGCTTCACAGTAACCGAAAAGTCCATCACAGCGGGGATCTCCCGCAGGCGCGTGAAGAAGGAAATACTCAGCTTGTCGATCTCGAGGATCGGGCCGTCATAGTCCTGTTTTGTCATCTTCATTTCTCCCGTCTGGCCGCGAAGATGTCCTGCTCTTCATCTTGCCAAGTAAACTCCGGAGGGGACCGGGGGCTGGCCCTCGGTCCCGCTCTCTCAATTCAGTCTTTCAGGCTTTCTTCCCGCAGCCCGTCAGCCAACAGGTTCAATCCCAGAACCATGGTCAGCAGGGACAGGGCAGGTGCGATCGCCGGGTGCGGGTAGGCGGACAACAAGCGCCGACCGGCGTTGATCGTTGTGCCCCAATCCGGGCTCTCGCTTTGCAAGCCCAACCCAAAGAAGCCCAAAGTGCCCAGAAGGATCGTGGTGTATCCAATCCGCAGACAGAAATCGACGATCAGGGGCCCGCGCGCGTTGGGCAAGATTTCCCACAGCATGATGTACCAGGGACCCTCACCACGGGTCTGGGCCGCCGCCACGTAATCCCGCGTCTTGATGTCCATGGCGAGGCCACGCACGATCCGGAAAACGGTGGGTGCGTTCACAAAAACGACCGAGACGAACACGACAAGAATGCCGGGATCGATGTCAAAGAGGTCCAGAAACTCCGGAAGTACGGCCACTTTGCTGCCACCGTCCGAGATGAGGGACAAATAGATCCATCCCATCACGCCCATGACGATGATCAGCAGTGGCGTCCGGAAACTGGGCTGCGTGTAGTAGCGCGAATTCAGCAGGACGCCGACAAAGATCAGCGGGAAGACGAACAGCACCGTTGCCATGTAGTTTGGAATGCCCGTTGCAACGATTTCTGGCGTCACCAGCAAGTAGAACAGAAGGATGACCGGGAAAGCGAGGATCAGGTTCGCAAGGAACGACAGGAACGTATCAAGACGCCCGCCGTAGTACCCAGCAGGCAGACCCAGCGTAATGCCGACCATGAAGGCAAACACGGTTGCCAGCGGTGCAATCTGCACCACCACCCACCCGCCTTTGAACAAGCGGCTGAATACATCCCGGGCCAGGTTGTCACCGCCCAGCAAGTACCATGCATATTCGCCATCTTCCGCACCACGCATCGGCGTGCCGGGCACCTTGTTCTTCATGCCTGAAACCTGGCTCAGGCTATCATGGGTTGTGATCCAGTCGAACAGGCCCGCCATGACACCGGCGTAGACCCAGAACATCACAAGTGCGAAGCCGATCATGCCCACGGTGGAGTCGAAGAGTTTGCCGTAGAGACCCAGCTTGCGCTTGAATTTGATGGACACAACGAACGTCAGGATCAGTGCAATCCAAACAGGTGTGAGCTGCTGGCTCATCCCGCCAATGATTCCAGCGACCTGCGGACCTGCAAAGATACCGACGATCGCGTATGCCAAAACCACGAGGAAGAGCCCCAGACCAAGCCACTTTGTGGCTGTCGTAGACAGGTCATATGCCCCGCCGGACGAACTGAGTGTACCATCTGGGTTGGTGACCACGCGTGATCCACCACTGGTAACACCCAGCATGATCTGCACGGCGATAGCGACCAGAAAGATTGCGGACAGTACATACAATACCGGGTCCAAAAATTGCCCAAGAGGGCCGGTCCATGTCAAAGGTTCCATGGTTAGCCTCCCTTAAGAAATGCGAATGCGTGGGTTGAGAAACACGTAGCCGATGTCGGAGATCAGCTGGGTGATCAGCACCACCACGACCGAGACAACGGAAACGGCCAATAGCAATTCGATGTCGTTGTTGCCTGCCGCTTGCACCAGCAACCAGCCGAAACCCTTGTAGTTAAACAGCGTCTCGACAATCACCACACCGTTCAGAAGCCATGGGATCTGCAGCATGATGACGGTGAAGGGTGCGATCAGCGCGTTCCTAAGCGCGTGTTTCAGGACAATGTTGCCGAAGCTCACGCCCTTGAGGCGCGCGGTTCGGATGTACTGTGCCGTCATCACCTCTGTCATGCTCGCGCGCGTCATCCGCGCGATATAGCCCATGCCATACAGGGCGATGGTCAGCACCGGCAGGGTGAAGTTTTCAAAGGTCGCGTTCTCAATGGCCTGCGTTGCCGAGCCTTTGAACCACTTCAGCCCAAATGCGGAGGAAGCAAACACCGCGATAAAAATAACGCCTGACACGTATTCGGGTGTTGCCGTTGTCGCGATCGAGAAGGTCGAAAGCGATCGGTCCAGCCCCGATCCTTCACGCATGCCCGCCAGCACGCCCACGATGAGCGACATCGGGACCATGACGAGCAGAACAAAGCCCATCAGTTTGCCCGTGGCCCCGAGCCGGGTCGCGACAAGACTGCTCACGTCATCCTTGAAGACCAGCGAAAAGCCCCAGTCGCCCTGCAAAACACCGCAGAATGTAGACCGTTCATCCACCGGCGCATTTTCCGCAAAGCATTGGCCGGTAACAGTGCCGTCCTCTTTCTCGGTCACCCATCCGGGGGCGACACCCAGCCAGCGACCGTATTTGACAAAGGTATTGTCGACGTACCCCCGGTCATCCAGCCAGCTCGCCACGGCTTCATCCGTCATGCGGAAGTTGCCCTGGGTCTTGGCCAGTTTCTCGAGATTTGGATAAAGATTGGTCAGAAAGAATACGATGAACGTCAGGCAAAGTGCCGTCAGCAGCATCACGCCCAGTCGTCTGAGTATGAAAAGTCCCATTTTGTGCCCCTGTTGGGTGGCTTGAGGCGGGTGCGTGCCGCCTTTGTTTTATGCCGGGCGCGGATTTTATTATGATACGCCTCGGGTGTGGCTCTCTTGAGCCGATTTTTGTCGTTTCCTGATTCTGCTTACACCTACGCCCCCTGTGTCCGCGTTCCCCGTTGAGTGGGGCATGTGCGCTGCGTCCTCAACGAAGGTGAGGTATGCTGCTGCGCGCGTGCGGCCGTTTTTCTTCCCTGGGCGCATGAGGCAACAGAAGAACAAACAGGTCAACGGTGCGGTTTCAAAATAGTTACACGTTTGCGACATTTGCCTGTTCCGTTTGCGACATTCGGCGCGTAACGGCACGTCAAGGGCAATGGAACCTATCGAGCCGCCTTTCGTAACGCGGTTGGTGTCTGCCCGGTGTGTTGTTGCATGAAGCGCGTAAAATACGCCGCGGACCCAAAGCCAAGATGCCGCGCGATGTCCTGCGCCGGGATGGTGGTTTCCGTCAGGGTTATGCGTGCGGCATAGAGCGTCCGTTCCGTCAGCAAATCGGCGGCGGTACGACCGGTAGCGGCCTTGCATGCGCGGGTCAGGTGCGTGGATGTGACATCCAAGGCCGCAGCATGGTCTGCCATCGTCAAGCCTTGGGCATAGTGTTGAGTGACGCGCTCACAGAATTTCGCACTGAGCCGCGCCGCTGCGTTCATCTTGATGGGCAAATGATCGGGCAGGGTGATCTGTCGCCGCAGCCAAACGGACATCAGCGCCATGTGTGCATCAATTGCGTCTTGGGCCAAGGCGCGCGCTTGGGTCACTTCGCGGTGGGCGGCCTCGAAGATGCCGGTCATCTCGGTGATGCTGTCCACCTCCCTGACACGCAATTGTCGAGCGCGGTTTGGCCATCGAATTTCCGTTCCATCCGGGATCACAGCAACCATTCCGCTACCTTGGCGGCCCAATTCGAGCGAAAACAGCGTATGTGGTGGAATGGTCAGCGCGTTGTGTGTACCCACGCCCCGCCGCGTGCCGTTCAATAACAGCCTTCCTTGGCCGCGCGTGATCCATATGATGATGTGGTGTGGTCGGTCATGAGCAAGCGATACACGCCAATCCTGACCAGCGGTCAGTTGCGCCAGCGGCTTGATTTCGATCGGAGGCAATGACATGGGCTACTTGTCCGCTTTCGACAATAAGATGTGCTTCCGTTAGTGTATCTTGTCAGCCAAAATGCAAAAAAAGTCAAATTTAAGCCAAATCAGTTGATGCGATCCAGCGCCAATTTGCCATTCTGGCGCGAAACCAGGTGCGCTGCCGTTTCGCGTATTGTCGGGTTGCAATCGTTGCGCTCTCGACCGCTGCGCCGTGATCCATTTCACCGCGTAGGACGGCCATCGCCTCGGTCACGCCGATGGCCCTGCAGGACGGCAGAGCAGGGTCAAAGCGGTCCTGCATGATGCGTGCTTCCTCCAGCGCTCCGCCGCGTAACATTTCGTCGAAGCGGGTTGCGATGCGGGGCGTCAGCCACTCTTTCGGGCTGTCCATTACTATTCCGGAATATGCGCCCGCCTTCAGCAATGGCGGCGCAGTGCTGTCCTGCCAATGGGACAGTCCGCGCCCTGTGGATGTCTGCACTTCCCACGCGCGTTGGATTCGCGCGCGATTTGCCGTGTCGATCCGGCGCAAGGTTTCTGGGTCCAGATCCGCGAGCATGGTGTCAGTTTCCATGCCGTCTGCGAGTTTACGCAAATCCGGCGGCGTCGCCGGTATATCAGCCAGGCCATGTGTCAGGGCCGCGAAGTACAGTCCGGTGCCACCCACAATGATCGGCCTTTCGCCCGACAAAAGCGGTGTCACCTCGCGCAGCCAATGACCTGTGGAGTAGGGTGCATTGTAGGGCACATGACCATAAAGCTTGTGTGGCGCGCGTGATTCTTCCTGTGCCGATGGTCGTGCGCTCAGAACCCGCCAGCAGTCATAAACTTGGCTTGCATCAGCGTTCACGATGATCCCGCCATGCGCTTCTGCAATCGCCAGAGCGAGCGCTGATTTCCCTGAAGCCGTAGGTCCGGCAATCAGTATGGGAAGGTCACTTGGCAAAGATGCGATTACATCGCGGATCATGTGGTGTCGTCCATTGAAAACCCATCGCATTTAGGACAGGTTGCGCGCAATTTGAAAGAGCGGGGGCGCACGATGACCGAGACAGAGACACCAACCACATTCAAACGGGTGATGCTAAAGATCTCGGGCGAGGCACTGATGGGCGATCAAGGCTATGGTCTCCACCCACCAACGGTTGAACGCGTCGCGCAGGAAGTGAAAGCCGTGCACGACATGGGGGTCGAGATCTGCATGGTGATCGGAGGCGGCAACGTGTTCCGTGGTCTGCAAGGGTCCGCCCAGGGGATGGAACGCACAACGGCCGATTACATGGGCATGCTTGCCACGGTTATGAATGCCCTGGCGATGCAGTCTGCGCTGGAAGGTTTGGGCGTGTTCACCCGGGTCATAAGCGCCATTACCATGAACGAAGTGGCAGAGCCCTACATCCGCCGCCGCGCCGTGCGCCACCTTGAGAAAAAGCGGGTCTGTATTTTTGCCGCGGGCACGGGCAATCCGTACTTTACGACTGATACAGCCGCGACACTGCGCGCGAACGAGATGTCTTGCGAAGCAATCTTCATGGGCAAGAACGGTGTCGATGGCGTCTATGACAAGGACCCGGCCGAACACGATGACGCCAAGCGGTACGACATCGTCACCTATGACGAGGTTCTGGCCAAACGGCTGGGCGTCATGGACGCGTCGGCCATTGCGCTGGCGCGTGACAACAACTTGCCGCTGATCGTGTTCCCGCTTGATACACCCGGTGGCTTCAAGTCGATCCTCGAAGGTAAGGGAACCTTCACTCGGGTTCAGGGATAAGACGGCCTGTCATATGCTCAGGCCCGCCAGCATTTCCCGAACGCGTTTTGCTGCGCTTGGTTTGTTTGCGGACATCGTCCCAAATTTCGTAAAGCCCAGGGCCAAGCCATAGCGCAAAAACCCCGATGGCGAGGGGCAGCGAATACACCGCTATTTCCCAGAACTTTGTCGCGGGTGGCGCAAAGCAGTTTCTGCAAATTGGATTGCAAGGACCAAAGGCGTTGATGAGAGGCAAGCCGATCGCAGCCCCCCAGATGCCAACACCTTTTGCAATGACAGTAACAGGTGCTTTGGGCCGGTGCATATCATCGGATCTCAGGCCACTTGCAACATAACGGCCAGCTTCAATTGATGCAGCGCAGCTGCGTAGCGTGTCCAAGTGCAACTGCGTCGTGAATTCTGCAAGCATGGCGGATGCGCGCGGCGAAAACGCCGCGAAATCGGACAAGCTTGCCATCGCCATGTCACCCCGTTTGATACGGTAGATGGGTGCTGTGTTGATGATGTCGATGATCGGAACGTCGTGAATCTCGGCCGCTTCTTCCATCATGTCGCGCCATTCATCGTCGTCCAGCCTAAGATCAACGACTGGCAGATCAATATCTAACGTTTCCGCCGGTTCGTTCAGGATGCCACTTGCGATACGTGTGATGGTTTGCAGGGGGGTGATCATATTCGAATCCTGAGCTGAAGCTTCGCAAGCGTAACCCTAGATTGTGTTAAAAGCTTGACGCGGTCTGATGGCAGGACGCTAAACCGCCGTGGAAACCAAACCCCTCTGGCGTTTCGCCCACCCCTTGATCTATACCCAATCGAAATAGGTCTATGGGACCCAAAACGAATACGGGGAATGCGATGTCTGACGACTTCATGCTCGACACTGATGACCTTGAGCGCCGGATGGAAGGTGCCATGGCCAACCTCAAGACCGAATTTGCGTCACTGCGCACGGGACGGGCTTCGGCCTCGATGCTGGAACCGGTGATGGTCGATGCCTATGGGTCAATGACGCCAATTAACCAGGTGGGTACCGTGAACGTACCCGAGCCGCGAATGGTGACCGTGAATGTCTGGGACAAGGGGCTGGTTGGGAAAGTGGAAAAGGCGATCCGCGAAAGCGGGCTCGGCATCAATCCCCAGCTCAACGGTACAATCATAATGCTGCCGATCCCCGAGCTGAACGAGGAACGTCGTCGTGAGTTGGGCAAGGTTGCGGGCAGCTATGCCGAGAATGCGCGCGTGTCGATACGCAACGTGCGCCGCGACGGCATGGACCAGATCAAGAAAGCCAAGGCTGACGGTATGTCCGAAGACGATCAGAAGCTCTGGGAGGACGAGGTGCAGGAAATGACGGACAATTTCATCAAGTCCGTTGATACCGCACTTGAAACCAAGCAATCTGAGATCATGCAGGTTTGACAAAGTGACCGGGCCGAGTGGTCCGGCAAACGCTCCGGGGGGGCGTTTGGTTTGTCAAAGGGCGTGGCCCCAACGTTTGGGGCAGCACGCCGGACTTTCGCCCAAGGACCTTGTCATCGCTAACCCCGCACATACCGGACCGCGCCATGTTGCCATCATAATGGATGGAAATGGACGTTGGGCAACACAAAGGGGGCGCCCGCGCCTGTTTGGTCATCATGCCGGTGCACGGCGGGTCCGCGAGGTCGTTCAAACATGCCCTGATATCGGCGTCGAGTACCTGACGATTTTTGCGTTCTCGACCGAGAACTGGAAGCGCACGCAGGTCGAGGTTGCTGGGTTGATGAGTCTGTTTCGCCGTTACATCTCCAAGGAGACCCGTGCGCTCAATGAATTTGGGGCGCGCGTGCGGTTCATCGGGGACCGCGTGCGTCTGGACGCCAAGCTTATCTCGCTCATGGACGAGCTAGAGACACTGACAGCCTCCAACAATACTGTAAACCTGACGATTGCCCTTAACTACGGAGGGCGGGACGAAGTCGCGCGGGCAACCAAACGGTTGGCGCAAGACGTTGCCGAGGGAACTCTGCTCCCCCAGGATGTGGACGAAGAGACGCTGCCGAAATACCTGGACACGTACGTATTGCCAGACCCCGACCTGGTGATCCGCACCAGTGGTGAGGCCCGGATTTCCAACTTCCTGCTGTGGCAATCGGCCTACGCGGAATATGAATTTATCGATACCCTATGGCCTGACTTCAGCCGTGAAGAATTCACGCGCCTGTGTGCGTCTTATGGGGGACGTGACCGGCGGTTCGGCGGGGTAAAGCAGTGACGGAACGGTGGTCCGATCTTGCCGCCCGCATGGCGTCGGGGCTGGTGATGGTCCTGGTCGGCGTTTGGGGGATCTGGGCTGGTGGCGACATTTTTCATGTATTGGTCGCATTGATCTGTGGACTTATGGTGTGGGAACTGGTGCGCATCATTTCACCTGATCAACGGTCGCTTGCGATGCAGCTGGGTGCGATCTGTGGTGTTGCGACGCTTGTTGCCGTGTATTTGCCAATAGGTTTTGCTCTGCCGTTGCTTTTGGCCCCTTGCATGGCCGGTCTTGGCCAACTGCAGCAGAACCGGTCCGTCTTCATGATTTTTACGCTGCTGGTCCTGATGGCCGGTTTCGGGATGATGAACGTCCGCGATGATCTGGGTTTTGGCTGGATGGTCTGGCTTGTAATGGTTGTCGTTGTCACTGATGTGGTTGGTTACTTTGCAGGTCGCATGATTGGCGGGCCCAAATTCTGGCCACGTGTGAGCCCGAAGAAAACGTGGGCTGGCACTGTATCGGGCTGGATCGGTGCGGGAATTGTCGGTGCGGTCTTTGCAATAAACACCGGCGCGTCGCTGCAGTTGATTGGTGTTTCCATCGCGGTTTCCATGGCCAGCCAGATGGGCGACATTGCAGAAAGTGCGATGAAGCGGCGGATGGGTGTGAAAGACAGCTCGTCTCTGATTCCAGGTCATGGTGGAGTATTGGACCGGTTTGACGGCATGCTTGGCGCTTCGGTGTTCTTCTTGATGTTTGGCCAGATCACTGCGTTCCCATGGGGGCTCAGCTAGAATGCGCCGGGTTTCGATCTTCGGCGCTACCGGATCGATTGGGCAAAACACCATCGACCTGATCGCCCGAGACCCGGAGGCCTACGATGTGGTGGCGTTGACCGGGGCATCGAACATCGAACAACTTGCGTCGGATGCGATCCGTCTGCGCGCTGATGTTGCGGTGACGGCAGATGAGACACGGCTTGAGGATCTGCGCGCCGCTCTGAGGGGGCACGATATCAAAGCGGCAGCGGGGCAGGCCGCCCTTGTCGAAGCCGCCTGCCGCCCAAGCGATTGGGTCATGTCCGCCATTGTCGGTGCCGCGGGGCTTGCTCCGGGGCTTTGCGCGCTTAAGCAGGGGGCAACGCTTGCCTTGGCGAACAAGGAATCGCTGGTTTGTGCCGGTCAATTGATCCTCTCCACGGCCAAGGCGCATGACGCACGCCTGTTGCCCGTCGATAGCGAACACTCGGCGGTGTTCCAGGCTCTCGTGGGCGAAGACATGGCGGCGGTCGAACGTATCATCATCACGGCCAGCGGGGGTGCATTCCGCGACTGGCCGCTTGAAAAATTGGCGCGGGCCACCTTGGCCGAGGCGTCTTCGCATCCCAACTGGGACATGGGCCAACGCATCACCATCGACAGCGCATCGATGTTTAACAAGGCCCTGGAACTGATTGAAACGCGGGAATATTTCGGAGTGACGCCAGATCAGATCGAGGTGCTTGTCCATCCCGAATCCATGATCCATGCCATGGTTGGTTTCAACGACGGGGCATTGATGGCGCATGTTGGCCCGCCTGATATGCGTCATGCCATCGGATATGCGCTGCATTGGCCCGACCGCCGTGGCCTTCCCGTCGATCGACTGGATCTCGCTCAGATTGGTGCGCTGACGTTTCGTGCCCCGGACGAGCGGCGCTGGCCCGCCTTGCGCCTTGCGCGCGAAGTGATGGAGCGGGGGGGGCTGTCTGGTGCAGTTTTCAACGCTGCCAAGGAAACGGCGCTTGACGCTTTCATTGCCGGAGAGATCGGCTTTCCAACCATGGCAGAGGTGGTCGAAGAAGTGCTGAACGACACGGCGTCAAGCCATATTGATGCCCCAATGACCCTTGATAATGTGCACGCAGCGGACCAAATGGCACGACAAGCCTCCCGCGACGTGATCGAGCAAAGAGCAGGATAAAACCTTGGATATTTCGGCCCTGATTCCCGCCTTTGGCGGTTTCGCCTGGACCATATTCTTTTTTGTTGTGGCGCTGAGTGTCATCGTCGCCATTCATGAATATGGCCACTACATCGTCGGGCGTTGGTCGGGCATCCACGCAGATGTATTCTCGATCGGTTTCGGTCCCGTGATCTGGAGCCGTGTGGACAAGCGGGGCACGCGCTGGCAGATCGCTGCGCTGCCGTTTGGCGGGTATGTGAAGTTTGCCGGAGATGCGAATGCAGCCTCCGGCAAGGATACCAGTGCAATGGAAGAGGCTGCCGACGACCCTGTCGCTTTGCGCCGAACGATGCATGGTGCCCCACTTTGGGCGCGTGCCGCAACGGTGGCAGCAGGTCCTGCCTTCAACTTCGTGCTTTCGATCATGGTTTTTGCCGCTGTGATCTTTTTCACCGGAGTTCCGCGTGATCCGCTCATGGTTGGTGAAATCAGACCGCTGCCCGGTGGTGCATACGAACTGCGCGAGGGAGACATCGTTCGCGAAATCGAGGGTCAACCGGTCCCAAGCATCAATTCTGAAGATTACGCGTCGTTTGTCGACACGATCCCTGAGAAGCCACAGCTTGAATATCTTGTGGAGCGTGGGGGCGACGTAATGACCGTAACAGGTCCGTACCTGTTCCCGCCACTGGTGACGCGTGTTGTCCCCCGCAGCGCTGGACTTGCGGCCGGCTTCGAAGCGGGCGACGTCATCACGGCAGTCAATGGTGCGCCGGTGTTTCGATTTGGGCAACTGCCTGAAGTCATTGAAAACTCTGACGGAGAACCTGTGCAACTCGCTGTTTGGCGTTCCGGTGACGAATTGCAGTTCGAGCTATCCCCCAAATTGGTTGACGAACCCGATGGACAGGGTGGCTTTGACAAGAAATGGCGTATCGGGCTTGGCGGCGGTCAAGCTTTCGACATGGGCCGGGAGTCGCCCGCGCCATGGGAGGCTGTATCTGGCGGGTATGACCGCATGATTGGCGTCATCAGCGGCTCCATCAACGGGCTGGGGCACTTGATCACTGGCGCGATAAGCTCTTGCAACCTGTCTGGTCCCATCGGAATAGCACAGGTGGCGGGTACCACCGCCAGCCACAGTCTGGGCGATTTTATCTGGTTCATCGCTGTTTTGTCTACGGCAGTTGGTCTTCTGAACTTGTTTCCCATACCGGCATTGGATGGCGGTCATCTCGTTTTCTATGCCTACGAAGCGGTCACGGGTAAGCCGCCAAGTGATGGCGCGCTGCGTGTCCTGATGACCGTTGGTCTGACACTGGTGTTGTCACTCATGTTGTTTGCCTTGGGAAATGATATTTTCTGCCCCTGATTTGGGGCACAAGACCAAACGCCTTATTCTTGCCACGTTTCGTCCAATGTCTCGCCGTATTGGCGCTGTAGCGTTTCAGCGAAAGAGAGGACAAACCGATGCAGATGATTCAAACTGGATACCGTGGCTTGAGCCTTTTGATGGTGCTGAATTCGGATAGGGTCCTTTACTGCACAACTCTGGCAGGCGCTCTTGCCGTCGGAGCGTGGCTCGGTAGCCTGTAATTCTGCGAAATTATCCACAAGATGTGCCAATGACCCCGTGTTGATCCACGGGGTTTTGCGCTTTTGACAACACCTCGCAATGCAGTTACTCACGTGGTCACTGGATGTCTGAACACGTGGGGCAAAACCATGGGACTGGGGATGAGGGGCGCGGCATTGCAAGCACAGATGTGCTGGCGTATGGCGCTTAATGTAGCAGCAGCTTTTGCACTGATATCAGTGTCTTGGGTTGGAACAATGGTTCCAGCACAGGCGCAGAATTTTCAATTCAGCCGCATTGTTATTGATGGAAACACACGCGTGGGCGACGCCGCTGTGCTGGCACGGGCTGGAATCGCCTCTGGCCAGACGTTGTCAGCGGGGCAAGTGAACGACGCACGTCGCAATCTGGAAACAAGTGGATTGTTTGAAACGGTGTCGGTCGACCCACAAGGCAACACACTTGTCATCACGGTCACCGAATTCCCGACAATCAACCGACTGACTTTCGAGGGTAACAGACGTGTTGATGACGAGGCGCTGTCCGCGATCATTCAAAGTCAGGAAAGGCGCGTGTTCTCGCCCGCACAGGCGGAACGGGACGCCGGTGCTATCGCTGAGGCGTACAGTACGCAGGGCCGCGTCGCCGCGCGGGTAAGCCCACGTATTATCCGTCGTTCAGACAATCGCGTCGATTTGATTTTTGAGATATTCGAAGGTGATGTTGTCGAAGTTGAACGCATCAGCTTTGTTGGCAACAGGGTCTATTCTGACCGGCGATTGCGCCGCGTTCTGGAGACAAAACAAGCTGGTTTGTTGCGCTTTTTGATCCAGACTGACACGTTGGTTGAAGACCGTATTGAGTTTGATAAGCAGGTTCTTACAGACTTCTACAGTTCACGTGGGTATGTCGATTTTCGTGTTGTGAGTTCGAATGCCGAATTGACCGAAGAACGCGACGGCTTTTTCCTGACGTTCAACGTTCAGGAAGGACAACAGTTTTCCTTTGGCGAAGTAACTGTCGAAAGTGAGCTTCCGAACGTCGATGGAGACGCATACCAGGAGCTTATCAAGGTTCGCCCAGGAGTAATTTATTCACCAACCTTGGTCGAAGCCGAGATTTCCCGTCTTGAACGACAAGGGCAACGGGAAGGCGTCGATTTTCTGCGTGTTGAACCCCGTATCACTCGAAACGATCGTGATCTCACGCTGGATGTCGAATTTGTTCTCAGCCGCGGTCAACGCGTGTTTGTTGAACGTATCGATATCGAGGGTAACACGACGACACTCGACCGCGTGATCCGTCGCCAGTTCAAGTTGGCTGAGGGCGATCCCTTCAATCCGAGGGAAATCCGAGATGCGGCAGAACGCATTCGTGCACTTGAGTATTTTGAATCTGCCGACGTAAATGCGCGGGAGGGATCAAGCCCCGATCAGGTGGTCATCGATGTGGACGTCGAAGAGCGTCCAACCGGCTCCTTAAACTTTGGCGGGGCGTTTTCGCAGGATGACGGGTTTGGTCTGATTGTCAGCTTTACCGAACGCAACTTCCTGGGTCGCGGCCAGACGCTTGGATTCAATTTCTCAACTGCAGAAGAGTCTGAGCAATATGGTATCAACTTCATCGAGCCGTCATTCTTGGGTCGAGATGTCGCATTTGGCCTGAACTTACAGTACAGTGAGACTGACTCCAGCTTTGCCAACTACGACACCGAGTCACTCTTGTTCCGCCCCAGTCTTACTTTTCCCTTTGGTGAACGGTCCAGGTTGTCGCTGAACTATAGCTACTTGGAAAATGAAATGCTGGCGCGCGATACGGTGGCCAATGGTGCGATCGTCCAACGTGAGATTGACGCTGGTGAACAAGTCGCTTCGTCTATCGGTTACACCTACGTATATGATACGCGCGAAGGCGGATTGAATCCAACTGCTGGTGTCTTGTTCGAGATTTCTCAGGACTTTGCAGGTATCGGCGGTGACTCGGAGTTCATCCGGACGCGTGGTCGAATTGTTGGCCAGCGATTGGCCTTCAATGAGGAAGTAACACTCCGTGCAACGCTTGAAGGTGGATATCTTGCGTGGAATGGCGGCACAAACAGGACGGTGGACAGGTTTCTACTAGGCCCAAGTATCATACGGGGGTTTGAACCCGGAGGCATTGGCCCGCGTGACTTGGATACGGAGGGCAACGACTCCGATCCGCTTGGCGGCAATCTCTTTCTTGCAGCTCGATTTGAGGCAGAATTCCCATTGGGACTGCCGGAGGAACTCGGTATTCGCGGGGGTCTCTTCTATGATATCGGTAACCTGTGGGATCTGGACTCTGTAGACCTGTCTGGTGGCAACGTCGTGGGTGAAAGCGGGTCCTTCCGCCACGTGATTGGCTTCTCCATCTTCTGGGATACAGCTATTGGCCCGTTGCGTCTGAACTTCTCGAATGCTTTGCGCAAAGAAGACTTCGACGAGGAACAGTCCTTCGACCTGACCATCTCGACCACCTTCTGATGTGATGGGCAGGCTTGCCAAAGCCGTTGCAGTGCTGGTCGTGGCCCTACTTTGGGCCACGTCAACTTTCTCTCAGGATGTCCGCAGTCCGATCCTGACGATCGATAGCGAGCGTTTTTATCGTGACAGTGCCTTCGGGCAGCGTGTGCTCGCCGACATTGAGGAACAGACAACGATACTTGCAGAAGACAACCGACGCATCGAAGCAGAGCTTGAATCGGAAGAGCAGGCGTTGACGGATCAACGCCCAGATATGGAACCAGAGGCCTTTCGCGCGCTGGCAGATGCGTTTGATGCGCGGGTGGAGGTCATACGGCGCGAACGTGAGGCCAGAAGTCGCAGCATTGCAGACCTGCTGGAGGAAAACCGCGATCGTTTTCTGGTGTCTGCTGCACCGGTTCTTGAAGTTATCATGCGTGAAGCAGGCGCGGGTGTTATTCTCGAGCAGCGCAGCGTGTTTGTAAGTGCAAATGCGATCGACATAACCGATCTGGCGATTTCCCGGATGGACTCAGCGTTGGGAGATGGAACCGAGCCGCAGTAGGCGCGCGCTTGCGAGGCAGCGCCTGTCTTGCTAGGCAAGTTTCGATGAAAAGACCAAAAGCAGGGGCTGGGGCATTCCATGACTACAGATTTGAAATCCGCGGATATCGGGATGATACAACGGCTGATCCCGCACCGTTATCCGTTCCTGCTGGTCGATAGGGTTGAGGACATTGACGGCTACCAGTCTGCAACAGGCATCAAGAATGTCACGATGAATGAGCCGCATTTCCAGGGACACTTTCCCGGACGGCCCATCATGCCCGGCGTGACGATTGTCGAAGCGATGGCGCAGACCGCGGCTGTCATGGTCGGCGTTGCCCTTGATCTGGCTGACAAGAACCTGCTTGTTTACTTTATGGCCATCGACAAATGCAAATTCCGCCGGATGGTTGTTCCAGGCGATGTTTTGAAACTGAACCTCAAAACAACCCGCGGCAAACCGGGGGGGAAAGTTTGGAAATTCGCCGGTGTTGCGGAGGTCGATGGTGAAATGGCCTGCGAGGTCGAGTTCACCGCAATGATGGATTTGCCAACCACATGAGCGATGCAGGCATTCATCCTTCGGCTGTCATAGAACCCGGTGCGCAGATCGACCCGACCGCGTTCATCGGGCCGTTTTGTGTCGTCGGTCCACGTGTGGTCATCGGCCCGGACGTTGTTTTGAAAAGCCACGTGGTGGTTACCGGACACACCGAAGTGGGTGAGGGCACAATCGTGTTTCCTTTCGCTGTCATTGGCGAGGTGCCTCAGGATCTCAAGTTCAAAGGTGAGACAAGCCGCCTGGTCATTGGCAAGCGCAACCGCATCCGTGAACACGTGACCATGAACTGTGGCACTGAGGGCGGCGGCGGCGTCACGCGGATCGGTGACGATGGACTGTTTATGGCGGGCTGCCATATTGCCCACGACGCCAGTGTCGGCGACGGGGTCATTGTTGTGAATTCAGCCGCCGTGGCTGGGCATTGTGTACTTGAGGACGATGTGATCGTCGGGGGCCTGTCGGGCATTCACCAGTTCGTGCGTATTGGTCGAGGTGCAATCATAGGCGCCGTGACGATGGTCACAAATGACGTGATCCCATACGGGCTGGTTCAGGCACCGAGGGGAGAGCTTGATGGCTTGAACCTGGTTGGCCTGAAGCGCCGCGGCGTCAATCGCAGTGACATCACTGCACTACGCGCGGCTTTCCAGATGTTGGCGCAAGGTGAAGGCACGTTCCACAGTCGGGCTGAACGATTGGGTAGCGAAACCGATAGTGACTACGTCCGCGAAATTGTCGATTTCGTCATGGGCGACAGTGATCGGTCGTTCTTGACCCCGACCTGATGTTGGCCCTGATCACCGGAACTGGTGCCTTACCGGCTGTTGTTGCAGCGCATCAGCGGACATCGCCAATCATATGTGCACTGGATGGGCACAAGCCCGTGGGGCTGGAGGTGGACGTTTGGTTCCGGCTCGAAACCATAGGCACCTTGTTGCACAAATTGGTCGCGCAAGGCGTGACGGATGTCTGTTTCTGCGGCGCCATTCAACGCCCCGGCTTTAACCCTCTGAAGCTGGATGCGCGAACGATGCCGCTGGTTCCGACGCTGGCAAGGGCGGTCAAGGACGGTGAGGATGCAGCGCTGCGGGCGATCCTTGGTCTATTCGAGAAACGAGGCATGAAGGTCCAAGGGGCGCACGCGCTTGTGCCAGAGCTACTTCCTCCCTCAGGGGTTCTGACGCGAGCTGACGTGCCAGACGGGATTGATGCGCACGTAACTGCGGCCGAGAAAGTCTCGATCGAACAAGGTCGAGCAGATGAGGGTCAGTCCTGTGTCATCCGTGATGGTCAAGTCATCGCACGCGAGGACGCGCGTGGTACGGATGCGATGTTGCGCGGTCTGCAAGACCGCCCGGCAAAACCGATGCCCGTACCGGATGAAGATCCTTTTGGTGCGGCGATGGACTTTGTGGGGGATGTGCTGGATGGCGCCGCTGATTGGCTTTCTGGCCCGGTGGCCGAAGCGCGTGCGAAGCATTCCGGTGGAGTATTTTTCAAGGCGCCCAAGCCCGGACAGGATCGAAGGATTGATTTGCCGACTATCGGACCAGATACTGCCCGGGCGGTGATTGACGCCCGCCTTGATGGAATGGTTGTTGCGGCGGACGGTGTGATGGTACTTGAGAGGGAAGAGGTCTTGCACCTTCTGGACGAAGCGGGGCTGTTCCTTTGGGTGCGTTAAAGATCTTTATCCTTGCGGGCGAGCCTTCGGGTGATGCCTTGGGTGGCGCATTGATGGCGGGTCTGAACGAGGAAGCGCCGGGCGTGACCTTCGATGGCATAGGCGGGCCACTCATGCAGGCGCAAGGGTTGGTAAGCCGGTTCGACATGTCCGAACTGACAGTCATGGGCATTGCTGAGGTGCTGCCGAAGTACCGTCATCTGAAACGGCGCATAGCGGAGACTGCGCAGGCCGTTATCGATATCCAGCCCGACGTGCTGATCACCATCGACAGCCCAGATTTTTCCTTGCGAGTTGCCAAGTTGGTCAAGGCAGGCTCAGATATTCGGACCGTGCATTACGTTGCTCCGACCGTGTGGGCATGGCGGCCGGGCCGGGCCAAGAAAATGGCCAAGATGATTGATCATGTTCTGGCGCTTTTCCCGTTCGAACCCCCATACATGGAAGCGGAAGGGATGGCGTGCGACTTCGTGGGGCATCCTGCGGCCACGGTTCCGCGCGCCACGGTTGCCGAGCAGGCTGACTTCCGATCGCGCCATGGATTGGACGATGCGGATCCATTGGTGCTTGTCTTACCCGGTTCGCGCCGGGGGGAGATCACGCGAATGAGCCCGGTTTTCGGGGAAGCGCTGGGGCGGCTTGCAGCCACGCGGCCAGATTTGAAGATGGTTCTACCCGCTGCTGGATCGGTTGCCGGTCTGGTGCGTGAAGAGGTGGCACGCTGGCCGGTCGCCCCCCTTGTTCTTGATCCCACGGGACAGAATCAGGACGCGGCTCTGGCTGAAAAACGGACCGCTTTTGCAGCGGCGGATGTAGCTCTGGCGACCTCGGGGACCGTGTCGCTGGAATTGGCTGCAGCAGGCACACCCATGGTCAGTGCGTATGATCTGCATTGGCTCAGTCGCGCCATCATCAGTCGAATGGTGACCACGGATACGGGTAGCTTGATCAATCACGTAACAGATACGCGCGTTGTACCGGAAGTGGTTGGCAAAGACTTCAACGTTGAGAACGTTGTGTCGGCTATGGAGAACCTGCTCGCGGGTTCGGAGGATCAACGTGCGGCCATGGAACTCACGATGGATCAGCTCGGACGCGGTGGCGATGATCCCGGCTTGCGTGCCGCGCGGGCCGTTCTGGCGCGGATGGGGTAGTCTGTCCCCGCGGGGACAGAGTTTACCGTACGGTCAAACCTTAACCAATTTGGACCAGCGCGTGGCGCTTTTTGCCCGCTGACAACTTGATCGGTGCAGCCAGAGCGGCCTGATCAATCATCGTGCCTGCTTCGGTCAGCGGCGCGTCGTTCAGGCGTGCTCCGCCCTCCGCGATCAGACGTTTTGCTTCTTTCCCGGACCCGGCAAGACCGGACTTCACGATCAGCTGCACGATGGATATACCGTCGCCTACGTCCGCCGCGCTGAGCGTCAGGGTAGGGAGGTCATCACCGACGCCACCTTTTTCAAAGACTTCTTTCGCCGTCTGCGCCGCTGCCGCTGCCGCTTCAGCACCGTGCAGAATGGTTGTCACCTCGGTTGCAAGAAGAGCTTTGGCCTCGTTGATCTCGGGCCCTTCTAGGGCACCCAAACGGTTGCATTCGTCAAGTGGCAGTTCGGTGTAGAGTTTCAGGAACCGACCCACATCCGCGTCCGTCGTGTTCCGCCAGAACTGCCAGAACTCATAGGGCGACAGCATGTCCGCATTCAGCCAGACCGCGCCTGATTGTGACTTGCCCATCTTCTTGCCGTCCGAGGTTTCCAGAAGCGGTGAGGTCAGACCAAACACCTCTTTCTGAATGACCCGGCGGGTCAGGTCGATGCCGTTGACGATATTGCCCCACTGATCACTGCCGCCCATCTGCAGGATGCACCCATAGCGGCGGTTCAACTCCATGAAGTCATAGGCTTGCAAGATCATGTAGTTGAATTCGAGGAACGACAGCGACTGTTCGCGGTCTAGCCGAGATTTCACGCTTTCGAACGACAGCATCCGGTTGATCGAGAAATGCCGCCCGATGTCCCGCAGGAAATCAAGGTAGTTCAGGTCGTCCAGCCACTCGGCATTGTTCAACATCTGCGCGCCATCGTCATAGTCGATGTAGGCCGAGAACACCTGTTTGATCCCGGCGATATTCGCATCAATCGCGGCAGCGTCGAGCAGGGGGCGTTCATCGGCGCGGAAGGACGGGTCGCCCACCTTGGTCGTGCCACCGCCCATCAGGGTAATGGGCCTGTGCCCGGTTTTCTGGAACCAGCGCAGCATCATGATTTGGATAAGCGAACCGACGTGCAGCGATTTGGCTGTCGCGTCAAAGCCGATATAGGCGGTCTGCCCCGGAACCAGCAATGCGTCGTCCAGCGCCTGCATGTCTGTGCAGTCGGCCAGAAACCCGCGGCTTTGCATCACGTGCAAAAAATCGGATCGGGGTGTGTAAGTCATTTGGCTTGTCCTTGGATCGGCTCCGTCGCAGTCTATAAGCGGGGGACGGGCAAAGGAAAAGACCATGCATAAGGTCAGAGAAAAGGGAGCGGTCATTACCGCTCTGGGTGCGATGTCTGGGACGTCTCTGGACGGGGTTGATGCAGCCGATTTACGGACCGATGGCGTAGTGATTGATAGCTTTGGTGCGGACGACTACCGTGCATACACGGCCGAGGAGCAGACCGTCTTGCGCGCAGCCCTTGGGCATTGGTCCGGAGCAACGCTGGACCCGGCGACGGATGTCGTGATGTCTGTACATCAGGCGCTTTTGAGTGGCTTCCATGGTGTCGATCTGGTTGGGTTTCATGGTCAGACCGTGGCGCATGCGCCGCGCGCCCGCGGAACGCTCCAGCTTGGCGACGGTGCCGCACTGGCCCGATCGCTTGGCACGCCCGTCGTCTGGGATTTTCGATCGGCCGACGTTGAACTTGGCGGAGAAGGAGCGCCCCTTGCGCCGTTCTTTCACTTCGCCTGCGCCAAGTGGATGGGGGCTGATGACCCGGTTGCGTTTTTGAACCTTGGTGGCGTTGGCAATCTGACCTGGGTCGACCCGAGCGCGGATGTGCCCGAGGCCGACGGCGCGCTCTTGGCCTTTGACACCGGGCCTGCCAACGCGCCTGTCAACGACTTGATGCAGGCACGGCTTGGTCTGTCTTTCGACAAAGGTGGCCGTGTCGCCGCATCTGGAACGGTTGAGACTGGCGCGCTTGAGCTGTTTCTGGCGGAACCCTACTTTGCCCGCATCCCTCCAAAATCACTCGACCGGAACGACTTTGCCGAGATGGTGGAACTGGTCGGCGAACTCAGTGATGCGGATGCGGCCGCCACTCTGACCGCCATGTGTGCCGCAGGGGTGGCAGAAGGGATGCAGCACTGTCCACGTCCACCTTCGAGGGTTTTGGTAACCGGGGGCGGACGGCATAACCCGGTTCTGATGAAGATGCTTGACGTGTCTCTGGATTGTCCCGTGCTTCCGGTCGAAGACGTGGGGCTGAACGGTGACATGCTGGAGGCGCAGGCGTTTGCCTATCTGGCTGTTCGTGTTGCCCGCGGTTTGCCGACATCTTGCCCCGGCACGACGGGTGTCAGGGCCGCTGTGGGCGGTGGGACCGTAAGCTATCCCTGACGAGGAATGTCAAAGCCGGGTTCCGCAAGCGTGAACCCTTCGAACTGGAACCCCGGTGAGACAGTGCAGCTGACCAGCGTGTAGTCACCGGTGCTGCGTGCGGCTTGCCAATACTGCTCGGGCACGATGATCTGCGGCGCACCTCGGTTCAGATCGGGGGACAACACGTGATCCTTTGCTGGTCCATCGTCACTGCTGCTCATGGACAGGATCAATGGCGCGCCTGCGTGGTACAGCCATATTTCCGTTGCATCGACTCTATGCCAGTGGCTTTGTCCACCCGCCGCCAGCAGGAAGTAGATGCAGGTCCCCGTCGGTCGCCCGTTGTTTTCGGCAACCCAGGTCTGGCGGTAATGCCCGCCTTCGGGATGCGGTTGCAGGTTCAGGTGGGCAATGATTTCGTCAGCGGTCATGTGCGTGGCTCACAATGGGTGCTCGAAAAAGCGGAGATGTGGGATGAAGGCCGGGTCAGCTTCATAATATGGCGTGCAAGGCCGGAAGCCGAGCCGTTCATACAGTGCGATGGCTTCTGTCAGTCTGCTCATTGTATCCAGAACGACCCGGCCGTAGCCATCGCTTTTGGCGCGTGACATGGCGTCTTGCATCAGGGCTCTACCCGCGCCTGTGCCACGTGCTGACGGGGCGACGTAGACGCGTTTGATTTCTGTCGTGGCGGGTGCGGGCAATGGGTAGTACATGGCACAGCCAACGGTCTGATCGCCAAGTGTCGCAACCAGAATATCACCCTTGGGACGCGCATGGATGCGTGGCAGGTCTGCAATGAGGGCAGCGTAGCTGTCCTTGGCATAGTAGGCTTCGACCATCTGGGGTAGATCAACGGATCGTTCGATCAGAAGGTCGCGGTAGGCCCAGCACAAGCGGGCGACATCCTCCATGTCGGCGGGGTGGGCGGAGCGTATCGTGAGCGTCACTGACATGTCTTCCGCAGGGCGCGTTCCATGGCTTTGAATTGTTTTTCCACGCGTGATCGGGGTTTGAGGGCCTCAACCTTGGCCATGTTGTTGTTCCCGGTGTGCCACGCATCAAACAACAGTGCGCGAATGTCCGGGTCCAGCTCCTGTTCCGCAACGGCGTAGTTGCACTGGCACTGCAGCAGTGTCAGGGGACCCAAACGACCCTCGGCCTGCATTTTCGAACAGGTTTGCAGGGCGTCCTGTGCGTGCACTTGCGTGCCAAGCGCTATGGCGCTCAGCACAATTGGAACAGTCCACCGGATCATTTGAGGATGGAGCGGCCGGCGAACTCAGCGCTTTCGCCCAGCATCTCCTCGATACGGATCAACTGGTTGTACTTGGCGAGCCGGTCCGAGCGGGCCAGTGATCCGGTTTTGATCTGACCACAATTCGTGGCGACGGCGAGGTCGGCGATGGTTGCGTCCTCCGTCTCGCCGGACCGATGTGACATGACATTGGTGTAGCGTGCGCGATGCGCCATATCGACAGCTTGAAGTGTTTCGGTCAAGGTGCCTATTTGATTGACTTTTACCAACATAGAGTTGGCGCAGCCCTTGGCGATACCATCGGCCAGACGCGCAGGGTTGGTGACAAACAGGTCATCGCCGACCAATTGAACCTTGTCGCCGATTGCATCGGTCAAGGCCTTCCAGCCGTCCCAATCGTCTTCGCCCATCCCATCCTCGATCGAGATGATGGGATAGTCATTCACAAGTGCTTCCAGATAGGCAGCATTCTCATCCAACGAAAGTGTTTTTCCTTCCCCTGAAAGGACATAGGCGCCATCCTTGAAGTATTCTGTCGCGGCGCAGTCAAGGGCAAGGTGAATGTCTTCACCTGGGGTATACCCTGCTTTCTCAACCGATTTCAGGATGAAATCCAATGCGTCCCGGGTCGAGCTGATGTTGGGGGCAAAGCCGCCTTCGTCGCCGATACCGGTCGACAGGCCCGCGTCGCTGAGTTCCTTTTTCAGCGTGTGGAAGACTTCCGAACCCATACGCACAGCCTCGCGGATGTTTGTGGCGGCCACCGGCATGATCATGAATTCCTGGATGTCGATGGGGTTGTCGGCATGTTCGCCGCCATTGATGATGTTCATCATCGGGACGGGCAGAATGCGAGCCGATGTGCCGCCGACGTAGCGATAAAGCGGTTGCGACGTCCAGTCAGCGGCAGCCTTGGCAGCCGCGAGCGACACGCCGAGGATGGCATTGGCGCCCAAGCGGCTTTTGTTGTCCGTGCCGTCGAGTTCGATCATGGCCTGGTCCAGCTCGACCTGTTCGGTGGCATCGATACCGACCAGTGCCTCGGCAATTTCGCCATTCACAGCCGTGACAGCTTCCAGTACACCCTTGCCCTTGTAACGCGCCTTGTCGCCGTCGCGCTTTTCAACCGCTTCATACGCACCGGTCGATGCGCCGGAAGGAACGGCGGCGCGGCCCATGGTGCCATCCTCAAGTGTCACGTCGACCTCGACGGTGGGGTTGCCCCGGCTGTCGAGGATTTCGCGGGCATGAATGTCGATAATGGTGCTCATTGGATGGCTCCTGTAGCAGAAAGTTATCCAGCGTCTAACGTGATGGTGGCGCTAACAACAAGAGGCTTTACGCCGCATCCGGCGTTTTCCTGATATGTTCGCGCCATAGGGTGAAAAGGCCTGACATTATGACAATTGCCACGCCGATCAGCGTCAGACTGTCTGGCATTTCGAAAAAGATCAGGATGCCGATGATCAGTGCAAACACCATGCGTGTATAGCGAAACGGTGTCACGAAACTGACGTCGCCCATCCGCATGGCCATGACAATGAAACGATAGGAAATGGCGCCGATGACCGCAGCAATGGCAAGCAGACCCCATTCGTTGAGAGTGGGCACAACAAAAGGTACGCCCGAGACCACCATGAGCCCCAGTCCCGCCGGTACAAGTAATGCAAAGGCGACAAAACTCAGTTGGAGTGCCGACAGTGTCGCTGGCACGCGACGTGTTGCCAGATCGCGGATGGACAAGCCGATCATGCCCTGAACTGCAAACAAGACGTTCCAATCAAACCCATCAAGCCCGGGACGCACGATCAACAGAACGCCGCATAAACCAACGACAATAGCCGCCCACCGTCGCCAGCCGACCGGCTCTGCCAGAAAGACGGCAGCACCCAGCGTGACCATCAGCGGGGTGGTTTGCAAGATCGCTGAGGCGGTGGCTAATGGCACCAACACCAGGGCGGTCACAAAACCCAATGACCCAATCACTTCGCCCGCGTTGCGGATCAACATGGCACGGCCCAGCAGCGCACGGCTGACCAGTGGTTGTCCTTTCCACACGCAGGCGCACGCCATGATCGCGGCGCCACCCGCGCCCAGAAGGGCCAGCAATTGACCAACCGGGATCACGCCGCCCAGCAGCTTGATGAACATGTCTTCGATGGCGAAGCACAGCATCGCCAAAACCATCAACCCGGCGCCACGCAAGTTTTCCATATGGTGGAGCCCTTAGTCTTTTGGCAAATGTGCCGGGTTTATGCGAGTGGCGTGGAGGCACGCGACCAAGACGAAGAAAAATGCGCTGGTTTACGGACGTTTGCGCGGCACGCCATAGAGTTCCAGCCGGTGGCCGCGCAATTCGTATCCCAGCTTTTCGGCAATCTTTTCCTGCAGGGCTTCGATCTCTGCATCGACGAATTCAATGACTTCGCCAGAGTTCATATCGATCAGGTGGTCATGATGTTCGCGCTCTGCGTCCTCATAGCGGGCACGACCGTCGCCAAATTCCAGCTTGTCGAGGATACCGGCCTCTTCGAACAGCTTTACGGTCCGGTATACCGTTGCAATGGAAATGCCCGGATCGACCGCGCTGGCCCGATTGTATAGTTCTTCTACATCCGGGTGATCGTCCGACTCCTCAAGCACCTGGGCAATGACCCTGCGAGGATGGGTCATACGCAGCCCCTTGGCTTCGCTTCGGTCGCGGATGCTGGCACGATTTGCGGTCATGTCCCGGGGTTTAACGAAGGTTGCAGGCAGGGGCAATTGCGGTTGACGCTGGCATGGTATGGGTCCACTGGGGGTCATGAGCGATTTTGACATGATGAACCTGCCCGCGGAGCTTGCAAAGCGCGTGGCAGAGATGGGCTTGACCCAACCGACCCCTATTCAGGCGCAGGCGATTCCGCACGCGCTGAACGGGCGCGACGTGATGGGCTTGGCGCAGACCGGCACTGGCAAGACTGCCGCCTTTGGTATTCCGTTGATTGCACGGTTGATGGAGGAGGGCGGGCGTGCCGTCCCCAAGACTGCGCGCGGTCTAATCCTAGCTCCGACGCGGGAATTGGCCGGTCAGATCGCGCAAGTGTTGCGCGCCATGACCCAGATGCGTGTCCAGATCGTCGTTGGTGGGGTGTCCATCAATCCACAGATTCAGCGGCTTGCAAAAGGCGCTGACATTCTTGTGGCAACGCCGGGCCGTTTGCTGGACCTGGTCGAGCGCAAGGCGATCAAGCTTGAGCACACGGGCTTCCTCGTTCTCGACGAGGCGGACCAGATGCTGGATCTGGGTTTTGTTCATGCCCTACGCAAGATCTCGTCATTGATGGGAGATGACCGGCAGACCATGCTGTTTTCGGCCACGATGCCAAAGCAGATGAACGAGATTGCACAATCCTATCTGCACGAGCCCATGCGGATCGAGGTGAACCCACCCGGCAAGGCGGCTGATAAAGTCACCCAAGGGGTGCACTTCATCGCCAAGGCCGAAAAGTCGGCGTTTCTGATTGAGCTGCTCGACAAGCACCGGGAAAACCGGGCTTTGGTCTTTACCCGCACCAAGCATGGAGCGGACCGTTTGGCGCGCGCACTTGAGCGCAAGGGATTTGCCGTTGCCGCCATTCATGGTGACAAGCGGCAGGGCCAGCGGGAACGCGCGCTTGCCGCATTCAAGGCGCGCGAGGTGCGCGTTTTGGTGGCGACAGATGTTGCGGCGCGCGGGTTGGATATTCCGGACGTCAAGTTCGTATACAATTACGAGCTGCCCAACGTGCCAGAGGCCTATGTGCATCGCATCGGCCGTACGGCGCGTGCAGGCAAGGATGGTTCTGCGGTGGCGTTCTGCGCGCCGGAAGAGATGGACCACCTCAAGGACATTCAGAAGGTCATGAAGATGACCATTCCAATCCTTTCGGGTCGCGCATGGGAGCCGGTGCAAGATCCGGATGCGAAACCGTCCGGTGGGCGCGGGCGCGGCCGGGGCCGCCCCGGTGGCAATCCTGGCGGTGGACGTCCCGGCGCACCCGGGCATTCAAAGCCTTCGAACCGACGGCGGCGCAAACCCAAGCCAAAGGGGCCGCGGACATAACCACGGCCCGGTTTTTCGTTCAGGCGTAAAGCGACGGCACGCCAAGTTGTGCATGGATATCGTTTACTGCGCCCGCGTCCATGCCAAGGGCTTGGGCCAGACTATGCAGATACTTCGCCTCGGCCTGTGAATCGAGGTCGATGGCAATGACCGACATGGCATAGACCTGCGGCCCCATCCCGTTCGGAACCTCTTGTGCCAGTGCGTTTGCGTCCACGTCCCGCTGCATCTCGGACCGAAGAAATGCGGCTTCTTCCGCATCCACATCTCCGCCCAATTGACCCATCAATTTTTCCTGCTCGGCGTCGTCCAACTGACCGTCGGACTTTGCCGCCTGGATCATCGCGCGCAGCATGAGGGCCGCGGCGGCTTCCTGATCCGCAGTGGGTTCGATCGGATCTTCGGGTGTTTGGTCGAAGTTCGAGTTCAGGACCTGGCCGAAACTGGCGTCATTGTCTGCTGGCCTTGCCGCCATACCACCGCCCAAGGCGCCAAGAAGGCCACCAGCGCCCGCAGCACCTGCCAAACCGCCGAGCATGCCCTGCAATCCCTGGGTTTGACCGCCTGCGCTGCCAAGCCCTTCAAGCAAGCCGCCAAGGCCACCTACGCCCCCTGTAGATCCGGCACCCTGCGCGCCTCCCATGAGACCGCCCAGCATGTTCTGCAGGCCTGCACCACTCTGTGCTTGCCCACCAGCCAGCCCGCCGAGCAACCCATCAAGGCCGCCACCAGCCGACGCGCCACCAGCACTGCCACGGTTTTTCATCATCGCGCTCGCGCCCTTCGCGACCGCGACACCAATCGCTACTTTCGCCAGTGTTTTCATCAAGCTCATGTTGGTTCTCCATCTCCCCGGGGAATCGTCGGGAAGCAGTCTTGCATAGTTTTGGAACCAAACGGGGGGGAATGTTGGTGCGCGATTGACATTGACCATTAAACCAGCCGTTCTGCGCCGATGATCCGGAAGCCACATATAGACGTGATCGGTGCCATGGCACTGACCCTGTTTTCTTTGAACCTGGGCTTCAACCAGGTGGTGATCAAAGTGTCTAACGCGGGGTTTCAGCCGGTCTTCCTTGCCGGTCTGCGCTCGCTCGGTGCACTTGTGCTGTTGAGCCTTTGGATGCGGGCGCGGGGGATTCCCTTGCGCTTGCCGGTCGAAGGTCGGACGGGTGGAATTATTGCTGGCGTGCTGTTTGCGGTGGAATTCATCTGCCTGTTCATCGCGCTGGACCTGACCAGCGTCGCGCGCACATCGATCCTGTTCTACTCGATGCCGGTCTGGCTGGCCCTCGGTGCGCACGTTTTGATCCCCGGCGAACGGTTGAACGGTGCGCGTGTTATCGGCCTTGCCTTTGCCATGGCGGGTGTGGTGCTGGCGCTTGCGGATCGTGATGCAGGGCAGGGGAACCTGTTGGGCGATGTCTTTGCACTCGGGGCGGCCTTGTGCTGGGCTGGCATCGCTTTGTGCGTACGCGTCACACCGCTAAGCCGCATTCCAGCAGAACAACAGCTGTTCTGGCAGCTGCTGATTTCGGCCCCCGTGTTGCTGATCCTTGCCCCCGCCTTTGGTCCGCTTCTGCGTGATCTGGACGTGATCCACATTGTGGGCCTCGCCTACCAGATCGTGTTCATCGCGAGCTTCGGCTTCCTGTTCTGGTTTTTCCTGATGAAGGTCTATCCGGCTTCGGGCGTCGCATCGTTCAGCTTTCTGTCGCCGGTCTTTGCGGTGGTTCTTGGCTGGCTGATACTGGGCGAAGACATCTCGATCACGATCTGGATTGCGCTGGGGTTGGTGGCAATTGGTTTGGTTCTAATCAACCGACGTTAAGTGCCACAGAATGTGGCTGGTACGATTTCGGTTTGCGTCGGCGGTCGGCGGAGGTCGTCAAAGTCGCTCCCTACATCATACGGTGTCGTCAGCGCGTTCATGAGCCGTTCAAAAGGCACCATGTCGTCGGCAACGGCGGCTTCGATCATCGCCTCGATCCGATGGTTGCGGGGGATGATCTGCGGGTTGGTGCGTTTCATCAGGTCGATGTCCGGAGCACGTTGCGCCCAACGCTGTGCCCAGGCGTCAAATGCAGCGCGGTTGGTAAACTGATCATGCGCCGTATCGGTGTTCAGGGCAGCAAAGCTGTTGGTGAAGTCGGCACCGTCTGCTTGCATGAGGGTTAGCAGATCTTCGATCAACGGCTGATCATCGGGTGTGGCATTTGCCAGACCTAACTTGGCCCCGAAACGGCGCAGCCATGCCGCTTGCAATTGCTCCGGCATCGCATGGACAATCGCCGTGGCGTCCTTGACTGCCTTGTCCTTGTCGTCGAACAACTGAATCAACGCGGTCGCCAGCTGTGCCATGTTCCACACTGCAATCCGTGGCTGGTTGCCAAAGGCATAACGGCCCATCTGGTCGATGGACGAAAAAACGCGGCCTTCGTGATGAGCATCCATGAACGCGCAAGGTCCATAATCGATGGTCTCGCCCGAGATGGTGCAATTGTCGGTGTTCATGACGCCGTGAATAAAGCCGACGGACATCCACGCAGAGACCAGTTCGGCTTGGGCAGCGCACACAGCGCTGAGCAGACCCATCGGGCCATCGGCCTCCGGATAATGGCGGGCAATGGCGTAGTCTGTCAAAACGCGCAAATCGTCGATCTGCCCTCGGTGTGCAAAGATCTGAAACGTGCCAACGCGCAGATGGCTTGCCGCTATGCGGGTAAGGACGGCACCGGGCAGCGCGCCTTGCTCGCGGTACACAGGCTCACCTGTCGCCACGGCGGCAAGGGCGCGTGTGGTCGGTATGCCGAGGCCGTGCATCGCCTCACTGACGACGTATTCGCGCAGAACCGGGCCCAACCAGGCGCGCCCGTCGCCCATGCGGGAATACGGTGTCGGGCCCGACCCCTTGAGCTGTATGTCGCGTCGCCGACCATTTGCGTCGATTACTTCGCCGAGAAGGATGGCGCGCCCATCGCCCAGTTGCGGGTTATAGCTGCCGAACTGATGACCGGCATAAAGTTGCGCCAGAGGTGTAGCGCCATCGGGGACCCGGGATCCGGCGAACACGGTTGGATCGGTGCCCTTGATGCCCAGTTCTGTCGCCAGTGCCGTGTTCCACGCCAGCATTTGGGCGTCCTTGACGGGCGTGGGGTCCAAGCGGCTGTAAAACCCGTTGGGCAATGTCGCATAGCTGTTGTCGAAGGGAATGTGCAGGCTCATGGTCTTCAGATAGGTGGAGAAGCCCTGTGTGACTAGAGCATCCGTGTCATCAAGTGATATCCGTCGCGCAGACGAAAGCCCGCGCGGGCATATAGCCGCTGCGCGGTTGCGTTCTCTGACCCGACTTCAAGATGCAGGGCCTTGACCCCGGCATCGCCCAAAGCTCGGGGCAGGGCCAGCAGCACTTCGGTGGCAATGCCACGGCCCCGCACGCCGGGCCGGATGTAAATCTCATCTACGAACCCGTCCATGCCGCCGAATTCGATCGACCAGCCAAACGTAACAACCACATACCCGATGGGCGCTCGGGGTGGGCCAATCAGGTACGCAACCCCGTGCGGTATGCCGTCAAGCAACGGTTGCAGTCCTGCGGCGCGCGCCTCGTCGGACAGGGCGATCCCCTCTTCCGCGTGAAAGGCGGCAACCAACGCATCGAGCCGTGCAAAATGCTCGGTCGTCGCAAGGGTAAGCGCCGCGCTCACAACCGGGCCAGCCGTTCGGTCAACAAGTCAAAAAAACCGTCTGCATCAATGTCGCCGATGAACATGGCGTTCGCGGACCTGTCGGTGACGCGCCACCAATCGGCCACCGTCATGCCCATCGTCAGATCAGAGCTGGTTTCAATTTCGACGTTGATATGACGCCCTGTAAACAGATCGGGACGGATCAGATATGCAGTGACGCAGGGGTCATGCAGCGGCGCACCAGCCGACCCATACTTTTCCTTGTCGAACCGTTCGAAGAAGTCGGTCATTTCTGCGACAGCAATGCCGACCGGAGTGCCCAAGGCGCGAAAAGCGTCATTGCGCGGCTGCGTTACAAGCGCCTTGTGTGTGACGTCCAGTGGCATCACCACGATATCAACGCCACTTTTAAACACGATATCAGCAGCTTCCGGGTCGACATATATGTTGAATTCCGCGGCGGGCGTTATGTTGCCGACTTCGAAGTACGCGCCGCCCATCAGCACGATTTGCTGAACCTTTTCGACAATGTCCGGTGCGTGCTGAAAGGCGGTTGCAATGTTTGTTAGCGGACCCAACGGACACACGGTTACCGTGCCAGCATCATGGGCGCGGACTGTATCGATAAGGAAGTCGACCGCATGTTGTTCCTGCACTGCCATTACAGGGGCTGGCAGGCTTGGACCATCAAGGCCGGTCTTGCCATGAACATGCTCTGCGGTCACCAAGTCCCGACCAAGCGGTCGGTCACATCCGGCAAAGACAGGAATATCGGTTTTGCCCGCCAATTCGCATATAATACAGGCATTTTTTGCAGTCAGATCAAGAGGTACGTTGCCAGCAACGGCCGTGATACCCAACACTTCAACATCCTCGGGACTACCCAAAGCCAACAAGATGGCGACCGCGTCATCCTGTCCAGGATCCGTGTCGATGATGATCTTGCGCGGTGCCATGATGTCTCCTGCCGATTTCGGCGCAACGTGGCCTCTTTGGCAACTCTTGTCCAGAAGTCGCGGATACATGTGCGCAAATCCTTGCGTGCCCGGGGGCGGCTGACGTATGGGCTGTAACCATGGCCGACGCCCCGATCTATATTCACGCTGGCGCGCACCGCACGGGAACATCCTCTTTTCAGATGTGTCTGCATGAAAATCGGCACGTTCTGGACGCGCGCGGGTGGACAACAGCCTATCCTGGTCGTGACGGAATACCGTCCGGCGATCTTGCTCTTCGTCTGCCGTCTGGTCGCCGCGTGGACCCCGAAGCTGCTGCGAAAAAGGCCGCGAGGGGGTTGGATGCCTACCGCGATGGCCGTCCAGTCATTTTGGCGGAAGAGAATGTACCTGGTCGTATGTTTCACTTCATGCAGGGGCAGTTTTATCCGTTCGCGAACGTGCGCTGTGCTGCGCTCAGATCGGCCTGGGCGGGTCCCATCGCGCATGTGATGCTTGTGGTGCGCCCCTACGATCAGCTGTTTGTTTCATCTTTTCGCAAGCGGGCGGAAGACAATGAGATGCGTGATTTCGATGACGTGCGAGACAGCTATATGAACATGGATCGGGGGTGGCCGGACCTGGTGACCCTCATGCAAGACATATTGCAGCCTGAATGCATGACCGTCGTACCCTATGCGTCACGGGGAACAAATGTGGATCTGCTCAAGCTGCTCGTGCGCGATCTTGAGGCCGAGGCACTGGTTGAACCGAAGCGGCTTGTAAACCAAAGCGCCACCGATGCCGCGCTTCTGGCTTTGCAGAAGCGCTATCGTCGCGGCGAAAACCTGTCGCGTCATGATTGGCAGGCGGTCATCAAGCAATATGCTGACGATACCGATCCAAAGGGGTTTGCCGCCTTTTCCGAGACCGAAATCGCAGAGCTTTCAGCGCGTTATGAGTCTGACTTGAAGCAGATAGAGTGGATGACAAGCGTCAGCTTTGCCTGACCCGCTCGTTGGCTTTTGCCGCGTCCCAAAGGGCGTCCATTTCCTCAAGCGAACTGTCCTGTGGCGCTTTGCCTTGCGCGGATAGTGCTGTTTCGATCGCTGCGAAGCGACGTGTGAACTTGGCGTTGGTGCGCCGCAAGGCTTCTTCCGGCTCAACCCCAAGGTGACGTGCAAGATTGGCGACGACAAACAACAGGTCGCCCATCTCATCCACCATTTCCTCGTGACCCATCGTGTCGCGCGCTTCAACGAGCTCGGCCGCCTCTTCGATAATCTTGTCCAGAACCTGCGCTGTCTGGGGCCAATCAAAACCAACCCGGGCCGCGCGCTTTTGCAGCTTAACAGCCCGCAAAAGCGCGGGCAGGTTCTGCGCAACACCATCCAACGCACCTTGCTGCGCCTTGCCAGCGCGTTCGGCGGCTTTGATGGCTTCCCAGTCTCTGGTCTGTTGATCCGCGGATTTGTCCCGAGATTCGTCTCCGAACACATGTGGATGACGGTCCACCATCTTGTTCGAAATGTTGGTCACAACTGACTGGAAACTGAAATGTCCTGCCTCTTCACCCATCGCGGTGTGGTAGACTGATTGGAGCAATAGATCGCCCAATTCGCCTTCAAGTTCGGCCCAGTCCCCCCGCTCAATCGCATCTGCAACCTCATAAGCTTCTTCGATTGTGTAAGGTGCAATGGTGCGAAAGGTCTGCTCAATGTCCCAGGGGCAGCCCGTTTCCGGGTCGCGCAGGCGGCGCATGATTTCCAAAAGCCGTTCAATACCCGCTGTTTGATCGTGGATCAGATCGTCACCCATTGCAGCCCCCCGCGGTTTCAGGTTTGCTGACATGTGACGTATCTCAGGGACCGGAGTCCACCCATGCCCATCATCAACCGCATCGGCGATCTTGCGCCCGACATGGCCGCGTGGCGCCAACACCTGCATTCGATCCCGGAATTGTCTTTTGATTGCCCCAAGACGTCAGCCTTCATCAAAGAACGGTTGGCCGAGATTGGTGTGGATGAAGTGCACGAAGGCATCGCGCAGACAGGCATCGTTGCCATTGTCAACGGCCAAGAGGATGGTCCGACGATTGGCTTGCGCGCTGATTTCGATGCCTTGCCGATCGAAGAAGAGACCGGCGTCGACTATACCTCGACCCATCCAGGCAGGATGCACGCCTGTGGCCATGATGGACATACGGCGATGCTGCTTGGGACAGCGAAGTACCTGACCGAGACGCGGAACTTTTCGGGCCGGGTCGCGCTGATCTTTCAACCTGCCGAGGAAGATGGCGGCGGCGGAGAGGTCATGGTGCAGGAGGGTATCATGGAGCGTTTCGAGATCGGCGAAGTCTATGCCATCCACAACGCCCCCGGAAAGGATTTTGGTAAGTTCCATACCCGTGGCGGGCCGATCATGGCCGCAGCGGACACGTTTCATATCAATGTCACCGGCAAAGGTGGGCATGCGGCACGGCCCCATGACACGGTCGATCCAGTCGTTGCGGCATGCGCGATTGTCACGGCCTTGCAGACGATCGTCAGCCGCAATCATAAACCGTTGGAGCAGCTGGTGATTTCCACCACCCAGATCCACACCGGCACCACTGACAACGTGATCCCCGAGACCGCCTATATCAACGGAACGGTGCGGACCTTCAGCAAAGAGGTGCAGGCCATGGTTGTACGTCGCATGGAAGCAGTGGTTGAAGGCACCGCAGCAGCCTACGGGTGCGAGGCCAAGCTGGAGTTCGAGTTTGGCTATCCCCCCACGGTAAACGATGCGGACAAGGCAGAGTTTGCGGCGCGCATCGCCGCCGATGTGGCAGGCGACCCGGGGGTTGATCCAGATGTCGAGCCCGTCATGGGCGCCGAGGATTTTTCGTACATGCTGGAGGCGCGGCCTGGCGCTTATCTGATGCTGGGGCAGGGTGACGGCGCAGGCGTTCACCACCCGAAATACAATTTCAATGACGAGATTGCGCCCATCGGCGCATCGTTCTTTGCGCGTCTTGTCGAAACAGCGCAGCCGGTGGGGCGCTGATGGCTCTGGAAGATGCAAAGAACCAGATGGATCATGCGTTTACACGTGATGATCCGCGCGGGCCGTCGTTTGAACTGACTTTTGGCGGGGCGACATCCTTTTTGCGAAGGCGTTACACCAAGGATTTGACCGGTGTGGACATCGCAGTGACCGGCGTGCCGTTTGATCAGGCGGTTACGAACCGGCCGGGTACCCGGTTAGGCCCTCGCGCGATCCGCGAGGCATCGAGCCTGCAGGCACCGGATGCGCCCTATGGCTGGCCTTTTGACGTCCTCAGCGAACGCACGATCATCGACTATGGTGACATGGCGTTTGATTACGCCAACATCCCCGCCTTTCCGGACACTCTGACCGCCCATATACGCGGTATTCTGGACGCCGGTGCAGCGAGCGTGGTGCTTGGGGGGGATCACTACATCTCGTTCCCGATCCTCAAAGCCTATGCTGAAAAACACGGTCCGATGTCACTGATCCAGATTGACGCGCACACGGATACATGGGCGGATGATGACATGAGCCGGGTGGATCACGGCACCATGTTCTACAAGGCTGTGAAATCCGGCATCGTGGACCCTGCGACCTCGGTTCAGATCGGCATTCGCACCACGAACGAAGACACGCTTGGCGTCAACATCATCGACGCCCCCGAATTTCATCGTATTGGACCCGCTGCGGCGGCCAAGCGCGCGCGTGAGATCGTTGGCGACAGGCCCGTCTATCTGAGCTTTGACATTGACGGTCTCGACCCTGCATTTGCCCCCGGTACAGGCACGCCTGTGTGGGGTGGCCTGAGTTCGGCGCAGGCAGCGGCCTTGCTGCGCGGGCTGGCCGGGATCAACATTCAAGGCGGCGATGTTGTCGAGGTGTCCCCGCCTTTTGATACAACCGGGGCCACCGCTATCGCAGGCGCGCATGTCGCGACCGAAATTTGCCAGCTTTTGGGATGGAGGATGCGCGGTGGCGCCTAAGAATCAACCGCTCAGCGGCAATGACCTGGCTCGGTTCTCGGGCCCCAACACATTCATGCGCCTGCCGTTCTCGAATGAATTGCACAAGCTGGACGTGGCTGTTCTGGGGGTGCCCATGGACATTGGCACATCCTGGCGTTCGGGCACGCGGTTCGGCCCCAAGCAGGTGCGATCCGAATCCGCCATGATCCGCCCGTACAACCTGCAAACAGGGGCGGCACCGTTCGACAGTCTGCATGTGGCTGACATCGGTGACCTGGCCATAAATACATTCTCTCTCAGTGATAGTTTACGTATTATTGCAGAGAGTTACGAGACGATCCTCAATTCTGATACCATTCCAATGGCAATCGGCGGTGACCATTCGATTACGCTGCCGATCTTGCGTGCCATCGCCAAGCGACATGGACCTGTGGCGCTGGTTCATGTGGATGCCCATGCCGACGTAAATGACGAGATGTTCGGGGAGCGCGAGACGCATGGCACGGTGTTTCGGCGCGCCTATGAAGAAGAGTTGATCCAGCCTTCGAAAGTCTATCAGGTTGGGCTGCGCGGGACCGGATACACCTCCGAAGACTTTACCGAGGCACAAGGCTGGGGATTCCAGCAGTTCCCCGGGCATGAGCTATGGGGCCGCGATCTGAGCCAGTTGGGTGCCGAGATCAGGCGCGATATCGGGGATGTCCCAACATATATCACATATGACATCGACAGCCTTGATCCTGCCTATGCCCCCGGCACGGGCACGCCCGAGATCGCAGGGCTCACGACGCCGCAAGCTTTGCAGTTGATCCGCGCGCTGAGAGGGGCGAATGTCGTCGGGTGTGATCTGGTTGAGGTTTCTCCTCCCTACGATACGTCCGGCAATACTGCGCTGACCGGGGCAAACATCCTTTATGAGCTGTTGTGTATCCTTCCAGGTGTGACCTACCGTTGAGACGAAGAGTTTCTTTGGAAATACGTGGGGCAACATGAAGAAAGTGAAATGAAGTTCACGATGTATCTGCTTGTTTTAATTTGTATCATCGGTGTTGGCTTGCTTGCTTTCGTGCGTTTTGCACCGAGTGATCCTGCACGATGGCATATGCCGATTACAGAGACGAACAGTCGGAATATGATGGGTGGTTCAATCCGCGTTACGGAAGTGAGCGAGGCCGCTTTGGCGCGTGTTGACGCTGCTGCACGGGCATTGCCTCGCACCGACGTGCTGGCGGGTTCCGTTGATGACGGGCGCGTTACCTATGTCACGCGTTCCAAATGGATCGGTTTCCCGGATTACACGACGATTGAGTACTCCGACGGGCTGCTGAAAATGCACGCACGGCTGCGGTTCGGTCGATCAGATTTTGGCGTCAACAGGGAAAGACTGGAGCGGTTGCTTGTCGTCGCCCAAGAGGGATGAGCTGAGGCACCCTTCCTGTACTTCGCGCCACATCGGAGAGTTGAGCGACATTTGGCATTGAGCCATGAACATACGGCCGTCGACCTGCAAACAGATGGTCTGACCAAGTTCGATCCGGGCACCAGACTTGTCAGTACAGTAGCATTCGACGGTTTTGCCTGAAGGCGATGTGACATCCGCCAGCGCCGGGCCGGTCATAAGAAGGAATATCAAGGCGTTACGCATCATGGCGGGTAATATAGCACGGTGCGCCCCTTGACCAATACCCCGCCTTGGATCAAACCGGCGTTATGATCCCCTACGACCGCCTTTTGCAGATCACCCAGCGCTTTCAGTATCTTGAGGCAGCAATGGCCGATGGGTCCGGTGATATCGCTGCGCTGGCCAAGGAATATTCGGACCTCAAGCCTGTTGTTGATCAGATTGCCGCCTATCAGCAGATCGTGACCGACATGGAAGAGGCCGAGGCCATGCTTTCGGATCCCGATATGGCCGAACTGGCAGAAGAGGAGTTACCCCGCCTCAAGGCAGCGTTGCCTGATGCGGAGGCAGCCTTGCAATTGGCGCTCTTGCCCAAGGACGCTGCCGATGCGCGACCTGCGATGTTGGAAATCCGCCCTGGCACCGGTGGGGATGAGGCCGCGCTTTTCGCCGGTGACCTTTTGCGCATGTATCAACGCTATGCCGAAACACGGGGCTGGAAGATCGACATCGTCGAAGAGCAGGCAACTGAACTTGGTGGTATCAAAGAGGTTGTGGCGCATATAACCGGCGACAATGTCTTTGCCCGTATGAAGTATGAAAGCGGTGTGCACCGTGTGCAACGGGTGCCAACCACTGAAAGTGGCGGGCGCATCCACACGTCGGCCGCAACGGTGGCTGTTCTGCCAGAGGCCGAGGATGTCGACATCGAGATTGCGGCACAGGATATCCGCATCGATACCATGCGATCTTCAGGTGCGGGTGGGCAGCACGTGAATACGACCGACAGTGCTGTGCGCATTACGCACCTGCCCACTGGTATCGTTGTCACCAGTTCCGAGAAATCCCAGCACCGCAACCGCGACAAGGCCATGCAGGTGTTGCGCGCGCGCCTGTATGATCTCGAACGAAGCCGGGTCGATAGTGAACGCTCTGCCGACCGGGCGGCACAAGTTGGGTCCGGTGATCGATCAGAGCGTATTCGGACCTATAATTTCCCGCAGGGCCGCATGACAGATCACAGGATCAACCTGACGCTCTACAAGCTGGATCAGGTGATGCAGGGTGATCTGGATGATGTGATTGACGCGCTCACGGCCGATGCACAGGCCCGACAGATGGCCGAGATGGGGACGTGACGACCGCTGCAGAAGCCATGGTGGCCGCTACTGCGCGGCTGCGCGCAGCAGGGGTGCCTGACCCCGCACGTGATGCGCGCGTGTTGTTGGCCCATGCGGCACAGGTTGACGCTGCGCGGGTTACCCTCATTGCTCCCGAAGATATCGCGCCGGATATCGCTGCCCGATATGACCACCTGATCGCCCTGCGCGCTGTGCGCGTTCCGGTAAGTCATTTGATAGGTGAGCGCGAATTCTATGGCCGCCGTTTCAAGATCAGTGCCGATGTGTTGGATCCCCGGCCTGAAACCGAAACGCTGGTCGAAGCGGCGTTGAGCGAAGACTTTGAACGCGTGCTGGATCTTGGCACCGGGTCGGGGTGTTTGCTGGTCACTCTTCTGGCCGAGCGCGTTGACGCAACCGGTATGGGGGTCGATCTGTCCGAAGCCGCGTGTCTGCAAGCATCTACAAATGTCGTGCTGCATAATGTCGAGGCGCGTGCGCAGATCATGCAGGGGGATTGGTTCGCGCCAGCAGAGGGGCGTTTTGACCTGATCGTGGCAAATCCGCCCTACCTGTCCGCCTTCGAGATGGAGGAGGCATCGCCCGAGTTGCGCGAGCATGAACCGCGTATGGCGCTTACGGATGAGGGCGACGGGCTGTCAGCCTACAGGACCATTGCGGATGAAGCGGGCAGCTATCTGACAGCCAATGGCCGTGTTCTGTGCGAGATCGGCTGGCAACAAGGCGCGGAGGTGCGCAGCATATTTGAACGCAGCGGGTGGGGCACAGTGGACGTACTGCCGGACCTTGATGGCCGCAACCGTGTTATTCTTGCGCGGAATCCGGCATGAAACGATCAAAAATAATGAAAATGCGGCTTTAACCCTTGTCGGCGGGCCATGTCCGTGCTTATTCATCTATCAGACGCAGATGCACGAGCTTCTGCCTTGCAACAGCGTCCCATCCACAAGATCGCCAAGAGACTGTGACACGCAACCAAGATGATGCGGCACGGGCGATCATAAAGAGTTATGCCAGAGAGCTATATATCCATGAAGTCTTCGAGATCCCGGTCCCGGTCCAAGAGCAACCGCAACCGCAATTCCGGTGGAGGTGGCGGCAACGTCGTTAACCGCGTGTTCGACAGTTCCGGCCCCGAGGGCAAGGTGCGCGGTACACCGCAGCAAATCATCGACAAGTACAACCAGTTGGCGCGCGATGCGCAACTGGCCGGTGACCGCGTCGCAACCGAGAACTTCCAGCAGCACGCTGAACATTACCTGCGCATGCTGGCCGAAGCCCAACGCGAAATTGAAACCCGCCGAGAAGAACAGGAGCGGCAGAACCGCGAGCGTCAGGCGGAACGTGACCGCGAGCGTGCCGCCCGGCAGGAACAGGAATCGAACGTTGCTGATCCCGCAGAGGCGCCGCAGCCTGACGTTGTCGAAGCAGACGGCGAAAGCGCTCTGGTGGAAACACCGGAAAGCCAGCCCAAACCGAAACCGAAATCCACACGCAGCCGCACGCGCAAGCCCAAGGCTGAGCCAGTGGCGGAGCAGCCTGAGACACCGCAACCTGACGCGGATGGTCCAGCGCCGGAAGCTGCCGAGTAAGTCTTGCCAGATATTCGAAACGGGGCGTGCCAGTGGCGCGCCCTTTCTTGTTTCAGCCTTTGGCCACTTCACGTGCAAGGGCGCAGAACCCTTCAAGCGGCACTTGCTCCGCCCGGTCTGTCGGCTTGATCCCGGCAGTGATCAGCCGGTCTTCGATGTCCGGTGCCGTGCCCTTCAACGCGGCACGCAGCATTTTGCGCCTTTGATTGAAGGCGGCAGCGACCACACGGCTCAGAACGGCCGCATCTGCCTCGAACCTCGGGGCGGGCAGGGCCGTCAGATGCACAACGGCGCTGGACACCTTGGGCGGTGGTGTAAACGCACCCGGCGGCAGCGACATGACGATCCGTGCGTCAGACCGCCACTGCGCCAGCACAGCCAGGCGCCCATAGGTTTTCGAACCCGGTTGCGCAACGATCCGGTCGGCCACCTCGCGCTGAAACATCAGCGTGAGCGACTGCCAAAAGGGTGGCCAAGTGGGGGGTGTCAGCCAACGTACCAAAAGCTCGGTGCCGACATTATAGGGCAGGTTTGCCGCCACCCGGATCGGTGGTGTCAGATGCGCCAACGGGTCAATGTCAAGCGCGTCGCCTTCGATCACCTGCAACTGCCCGGGATAGCGTTCCGCGATCTCGGACAATGCAGGCAGGCACCGCGCGTCCTTTTCAATGGCCAGCACCTTGCGTGCGCCTTCGGACAGCAGACCGCGGGTCAGCCCGCCGGGGCCGGGACCGATCTCGAGCACGTCTGATCCGCTCAGATCTCCAGCCTGCCGGGCGATCTTGGCTGTCAGGTTCAGGTCCAGAAGGAAATTCTGCCCCAGCGACTTGCGCGCGCTCAGCCCGTGGGTCGCAATCACATCGCGCAGGGGGGGCAGATCATCAATCGCACTCATGTGCCACCTGCCATCTGGTGGGCCAGCTTGATTGCTTCGATCATACTGGTCGGATTGGCGATGTCGCGCCCGGCGATGTCAAAGGCCGTGCCGTGGTCGGGTGAGGTGCGGATGATGGGGAGGCCCAGCGTCACGTTCACGCCGCGGTCAAAGTCCAGTGTCTTGATGGGGATCAGGGCTTGATCATGGTACATGCAGATGGCGGCGTCATACCTGCTGCGCACTGCGGTGTGGAACATCGTGTCGGCAGGCCATGGGCCGGTAACCGCGATACCCTCAGACGCGATCTCGGCAACGAGTGCTTCGATCCAGTCCAGCTCCTGACGTCCCATTTTCCCGCCCTCGCCAGCATGAGGGTTCAGGCCCGCGACGGCAATGCGGGGATCGTGAATGTGGAATTGGTCGCGCAGGGACTGCGCGGTGATCGAGATCGTGGTGCGCAGCAGGTCGGGCGTCAGGGCGTCGGGCACATCCTCCAGCGCGATGTGAATCGTGGTCGGGACGACACGCAATGCGTCCGAGGCCAGCATCATGACTGCGCGCGGCGCCTGTGTCAGCGCCTCTAGATATTCAGTGTGGCCGGGATAGGCGAAGCCAGCGCCGTCCATCAGCACTTTCTTGTGGATGGGGGCCGTGCACAGGGCAGAAGCAATCCCGCTGGTGACAAGGTCCACACCGCGCGCAATCACGTCAATGACACCTTGCGCGTTTTCCAAATTGGGCTGACCAGCCGTGGAAGTGGCCGGGAAATCATGTCGCAGGACTGGAAGCGCTTCGGCATTACCCGCTTCCGCGCATTGTGTTACCTCAGTCCATCGGATGCCGTCCGGCAAGTGGCGCGGGTCACCGATCCAGACCATGGGCACATCATGTCGGAGCGCTGCCCACGCCTTGGCTGCGACTTCGGGGCCGATACCCGCAGGTTCGCCGCAACAGATGGCGACGGGAGGGGGGGTCATTCCAGGATGCGGACGTCTGCTTCGGCGCGCAGATCGGCCAGCAGCGTTTCGGAAAACGCGTTCAGGCGCTGGTTCCGCAACTGTGTGGCGATGGCATTGCGGTCGATGACCTGATCCTCTTCCAGCGCCGGCGTGCGGCCACAGAGCATGAGGAAGACCAGCGTGTTGCCACCTGCACGGGTCAGCGTTGTCGATACTTCGCCAGGGTCAAGCTTGGCGAGTTCGATGGCGATGTCGTCCGGAATCTCTTCGGGCGGCAGGCTGCCGCGGTCCAGCACGTTTTCCGGTTGGCCCTGCGCAATGCCATAAAGGTCATCGCAACGATCCACGCGGGCAGAAATGGCACGGGCCTTTGCCAGCCCCTCAGGCGTCCGACCGCCATTGATGTAGTAGGCCGCGTATTCAATGGATGCAAACGTCCGCTGAGGTGCTTCGGTTTCGCGGATATCGCGCAACTGGAACAGCGCAACTGCATTGGGGATCTGCAGTGGCGCGGTCACCTGACCTGGACCCAATGCCAAAAGAAGGGGGCGCAGGACCGAGGGAAGGTCGCTGATCGGGGTCCAAGGCAAATGGCCACCGGCGCCACGTGACGCGGTTGCAGAAAAGCGGCGTGCAAAGTTCGAAAACTCTGCTTCCGATGTGGTTTGTGAAATGGACTCCGCCTGTTCAAGAACGCGCTCGGCTTCGGCTGGCGGAGCAGGAATGATGATCTCGGACACCAACACCTCGATGCCGGAATTGCCGCGTGCGGTTGCAACGGCGCGGTCGATTTCAAGATCATCGATTTGCACCCGACTGCCAAAGCGGGCCCGGATGTAGTCGCGCCAGACCAAAGACACGTTCACGAAGTCGCGGAAGGTTTCCTCGGCGATGCCCTCGCTCGCAAGGCCTTGCACAAATTCCTCGGTCGAAAGCTCGGCGCGTGCCGCAAAGTCGCTTAATCCCTGTGCCAACTCTTCCGGGCCAAGAACGATACCCGCCTGGCGCGTTTCAGTCTCTCGCAGGCGGTCCCGGATCAATTCTTCGATGACCTCGGCGCGACTGCTGCCGCTTGCGCCCAGCACCCGCAGAAATCGCTGACGTTGCTGCACTTCAAATTCCGAGATTATGCGCTGATCAACCTGCGCCACCGGGGCAAAGAGGTTCTGTGCAGACACCTGCACCGTGCACAGTGCCAAGGCACATGCAGCAATCACCGATTGCCGAATTCTCTTACCGCTCATTTCGCCCGCTTTCCGCATGATCGTGTTTCTACCCGGTCCCCGGTGTTCACCGAAAACCCGCGCAAGGACACTGATAACCCCAGACTGGTCGAGGGCTCAAGAGTTGTCGAGTCCGCGAAGCTGCGATTGACTGACAGCCCCACGCGTACGCATTCATTTGTATAGGCAATTCCAGCGCCCGCGGTCGCGGCACGCCCCTCATCCAAATCGTAGCGCCAGTTGGCACTTGCGGTCCAGAACCGGTCAATCTTGTACGCGCCGTCAAACGTGACTTCACCAATCGGGGAGGGCAGGTCGATGTCCTCATCTTCCGAGATCCACACGTAGCTGCCGCCGATGTCCAAGCGCTCACTGCTCCAATCGCCGCGGATCTCCGCTTTGGCCACGTCAAAGCTTTCGTTGAACAATGTACGACCCGACATCGCAAGTCCGCCGTCAAATTCCAGTTTTCCGGCCAGCAGAAAGTCAGACGTTGTGCCGGAAAGCCCCGAGGTTTCATTGAAATCGGCTTGTGCCTCTTCCCGCAGCACCTGTGCTGCCGTCACGGACGCAGACCATCCATCCGGATCAAGCCGCGCCCAGGTGCCGCCATAGGCGACGGCCCAGCCGCGTTCCCGTCTGTCCGGGGCTGGAAAGCGGCTGAGCGACAGCAGGTTGCCCTCGTCGAACTCAACCCGGGTACTTTCTTCATTTGGAACGTTCAGGCCATCACCACCAACCCATGACAACTGAACGAGCGGCTCAAAGAACTGGCGCACCCCGTTGTTTCCGCGCCGCACAAGCGGGTAGCGCAGGGTCACACCGACTTTGGGGGCCAGTCCACTATCGTCGTCAAAGGTGGCATCGTCGGTGACCCGAATAACGTCGCCTGCAACACCAAGATCGGTCTGTAGTTGCAAACCGCCCAGTTGATATGTGCGCAGCCATTCCGCCTCGAAATTGAAACGCAGGACATCACGCCCATCAACGATGCCGTCTCCGTTGGCGTCGAAGTTCACATTCGAGGGTCGCTCGTGCCCATGCGCTTCTGCTGACAAGCGGATCTCGCCACCAATAAGGCTTGGGTGAAAGCGTCTTTCATAGAGCACATCAACCACATCCGAGGGCAGCAGATCGTCATCCTCATCATCCCGCAGCGACTTGAAATTGACATACGAGAGCTCGATGAACTCATCCCGACGTGTGCGGGAAACTTGGATCGTGCTATCCAGCCGGTCTTTGCCAAAGAAGCCGTAGTCGTTGAGGTAGGAATCATCCGATACGGATTCGAGGTCGAATTCGAGTACGAAACCACGATTCAAGGCAAATTCACCTGCTGCAAACAGATATCCACGCTGATCATCGGGTTGTAGTTCGTCGTCCGAATATGCGCCCTGCACGATGATCCGCCCGCGCTTGAATGCCTGACGGTACCGGAATTCAAGCGTTCGGGTGTTGCTCGCCAAGTAGGGTGTCAGCGTCAAATCCCTTTGATCGCCAATCTTGATGAAATACGGAACCCTCAGGCCGGTGCCCAGGCGCGAATTCGACCGTATTTCGGGAAACAGGAAGCCGGATGCCCGGTCGAGCGTCGGGTCTGGAAGCCGCAGGCGCGGTAGGTACATGATTGGCGTGTTCCGCACACGCAATTGCGCGCCATCAAAGTAGAGCTGGCGCGCCTCCTTATCATGCACAACGCGCTTGGCTCTGATCTGCCAAAGGGGCGGGCGCGGGTCATCCTCGCAAATTCGGCAGGACGTGACGGCCGTCTTGTAAAGTTGGGTGTAACGTCCGCCCACACGGTTCATCTGCACCGATGCCAATTGCAACTGATCATTCAGGACAAGCCGGGCGCCCGTCAGCAGCCCGTTCTGAAGGTCTTCGCTCAACTCCGCCTGGCTGGCCAATATGACGATGCCCGCACCATCGTCGATCACGATGGGCCCGGTGATGGTCAGTGCCCCGGTGTCCGCGTTGTATTCGATCGACTGGGCATTCAACCGTGTGGTGCCTTGAAAGGCCTCAACATTGCCGCGGGCGATCAATCTGCGATCACGTGTGACTTCGATGTCGTCAGCAACCAGTACAGCCGGCGCCGACTGGGGTGTTGGTGCATCTGGCTGCGCCTGTGCGTTGGCGTATCCAGCTGCACCGAGCAGTAGAAGTGCAACGGTGATGATATGTCTGATGATCATCCGCACGTCACCCATCTTCGGCCTGCAAGAGCAGGCCCAGCGCAAGCAGAATGGAAGCAACGGGTGGTGCCCATGCTGCCAAAAGCACTGGTATCTGGCCGTTTTCGCCCAGTATCTGTGCAAAGCTCCGGATGAAATACAAACCAAACCCCAGCAACACCGCAGCCAGCACAGCAGTGCCGGTGCCCCCAAATCGGGTATGGCGCATCGTGAACGCTGCGGCAACAAGAACCATGCCCATGAGGAAGAATGGGCGGGCCAGTTCGGATTGCATCCACACGACATGTTTGCGTGCGGAAAAACCGGCCTGCTCAAGTTGTGCGATAAACTCAGGCATATCCCAGATTGACACGCCTGCCGGTGTGCCAAGACGCTCACGTATGCCTTCAAGCGTGAGCGTCGAGGGAATTTCGAGGACCGCCTGCTCAACTGCATTTGCCTCGGGATTGATTCCGGTTGCGAGCGGCCATGCCTTTGCATTGCGCAACGACCACGCACCGTTCCGCAGCGCCGCGCTGTCGGCCTCTATTCGGCGAATGGGGCCGCCGCCGCGCGCATAGGCAACGAATGTCACATCATAAAGCACTGACGCGTCGGCATTTGATCGTGCGGCCCGGATGACGGTCTGGCCCATGTCACTCCCTTGCCGCAGCCAAAGCCCTTCTTTGGAGATCGATACCGCCGAGACGCCGCCTGACCGGTAAGTTTCGGCGAGAGTGGCATATTGCTTGGACGTGGCCGCCACGATGGGACCCAGCGTCGTGGTCGCCAGAATGCCGATAACGATGGACACGGCCACAGGGCTCAGAAGTGAGCGCAATGCCGACCTTCCGGCAGCGCGTGTAACCACCAGTTCGGATGATCGGGCCAGCGAAATAAAAAGTGCGACCGTGCCAAGGATCATGATCAGCGGTAAAATCTGATTGAGCGTTTTGGGGACGTTGAGCAGGGTAAGCCCAATGCGTTGTCCTAACCCAACGCCGTAGCCCGCGAAGTCGCGCGTCTGTTCGATCAGATCCACCAGAACAACCAAGGCCATGAGAACCGCAGCAATTGACAGCAAGGCCAGTGCGAAACGTCGCGCAAAATAAAGGTGCAGGATCATGCGGCCCGACCTCGCTTCCTGCGCAGTCGAGCACCACCGCCCGCGGTGAACCAGAGCAGTCCCATGATCAGAACCAATCCAATGGCCGACGGTGTGTATAGAATTGGCCACATGCGCGCATCCGCCAGCACCGGACCTGACAGCGTGCTGCGCATGCCATCGAGTGCGATCAGTAGCAGAAAGGCGATCACAATCTCGCGCCACACGCCAAAGCGCGAATAGCCGCCCACCAGAAGTGTCGCGAACCCGATCATCGCTGTCACGAAGCAAAATGCAGCACGTGCGAACCTGTTGTGCACTTCCTCAGCGATGGAACCAGGGGTCGTTCCAAGGGAATCCGCCAGCGAATCCCAGCCAGTCATCATTAGGTCGGTCCGCAGGAATCGCAGTGATGGGGCGATTTGTTCGTCCGTGCTCATGAGCGTGGAGATATCGAAGGAAAAATCCTGGAACTTTGCCGTCGACAGGCGATTGTCCGAGGTCGCAAGACGCTGGGCAAGACCATCCACCATGATCAGCGATGTGCCCTCGCCATTTCGTATCAGATATGCCTCGGCGGCGGTATAGATCACACGCTCATTGGGAGCGCGGCGATCAGCGAGAAAGACGTCCTTCAGAACGCCATCTTCACTGATGGCACGGGTGTAAAACGTAACGCCTGCGGTGGGGCTCAGAAATGCGCCTTCGGTCAACAGACGCGAGGTGACATTGCGCGAAATTTCGATTTCGCGCTCGGACAGCTGTTCGCTGGCGGCGGGTACAAGCACGTGGCTGAGTACGGACATCATCAGTGCGGAAATCAGTCCAAAGACGGCAACCGGCCTTGCCAGCCGCCACGGGGATGATCCCGTGGACTGCATCACCGTCAGCTCGCTTTCATTGTTCATCCGGTTGGTCACGTAGACGGCGGCGGCAAAGGTCGCGATGGGCAGAACGGTGGTGATCAGGCGTGGCAGGCCAAGGGCCGAGAATTCCAGAAACACAAGCGCCGTTTGACCGTCGCCAATCAGGCGATCAAACAGTTGTACGGCCCGGTTGATCCAGAACACGGCCACCAGCACAAGGGCGAAAAAGCCAAAGAGCCACAGAAGCTGTGACAACATATAGCGGTCAAATCTGACCAAGGGCCCCCCCCGGTTGTGTCTTCTTGTTGCATTTGGACGCGGCAGCGTGTGCCGCGAACCTACCCCAAGGGATCGGCGGGGAAAACTCCTAAACTGTCCAATGTGCTGGTCAGCCCGGCAACGCCGGGTTACGTCTGTTCCAAACAGAACACCGGAGCACATGATGACTGACCTGACCCCCGTCACCTTCACCGCAACAGATCTGGACGCCCTTGCAGGCCACGAAGGGCGGGTGGCCGTGATTGTCACGCCTGAAGGCAAGCTGGAGCAAAGCGCGCGCCGCGCAAACCGGCTGACCAAGGGGGCGGTTCAGCGGTTCGTCGACAGTGCGGGTTTTGAGAAGGTCAAGGCGGGGCAGGTCACCACGTTCAGCTGGCCTGTCGGGCTGGCGGCAGAGGCGCTTGATGTGATCTGCCTGCCGCGCAACCATTCCGTTGAGGAGGCCCGCAAGGCCGGTTCCGCCTTGGGCAAGGTGCGGGGCGGCAAAGCCGTACTGTTTGCTGCCGATGGCGCACGGCGGGTGGCAGAAATCGCCTTTGGTCTGACACTGCGCGACTACGATTTTTCGGCCCACAAGACCGACGCCGAGGGCAACGATACCGGCGTCACGGTCATGTGCTCGAAACCGGATGACGCCGAGGCGGCCGCAGGCCCTCTCATGGCGATTGCCGAAGGCACATTCATGACCCGTGATCTGGTCAACGAACCCGCCAACGTGCTGACCACGACCGAGTTCGCAAATCGTCTGGTCGAGATGAAGGATCTTGGACTTGATGTCGAAGTTCTGGACGAGGCCGCGTTGGAGAAACTGGGCATGCGCACGCTCTTGTCCGTGGGGCAGGGCTCTGACAGCCCGTCAAAGGTGGTCGTCATGCAGTGGAATGGCGGCGCGAAGGGGGACGCCCCACTCGCTTTGGTCGGCAAGGGTGTCGTGTTCGACACAGGCGGTATCAGTCTGAAACCTGCGGCTGGCATGGAAGACATGACCATGGATATGGGCGGTGCCGGCGTGGTCGCAGGCACAATGCGCGCGCTGGCCAAACGCAAGGCCAAGGCCAATGTCGTGGGGCTGGTCGGGCTGGTGGAGAACATGCCGTCGGGCAATGCGACACGGCCCGGAGATGTGGTGACCTCGATGAAAGGTGACACGGTCGAGATCATCAATACCGATGCCGAGGGGCGTTTGGTGCTCTGTGACGTGATGTGGTACGCGCAAGAGCGGTTCGAGCCTGCAGGCATGGTTGATCTGGCCACGTTGACCGGGGCGATCATCATCGGTCTGGGCCACGAGAATGCGGGTGTATTTTCCAACAACGATGACTTCTGCAACGCCTTCCTGAAGGCGGCGCAAAAAGAGCACGAAGGCGCATGGCGGATGCCATTGGGCAAAGCCTATGATGAGATGTTGAAGTCCCGGATCGCAGACATGAAGAACATTGGTGGTCGACCTGCAGGGTCGGTGACCGCGGCACAGTTCCTGCAGCGTTTCGTGAAACCGGACACACCCTGGATCCACCTGGATATTGCGGGCGTTGCCTCGGTCAAGTCGACGACGGCGTTGGCACCCGCGGGTGCGACGGGCTGGGGGGTGATGGCACTGAATCGCCTTGTGGCCGATGGATACGAGACGGAGTGATATGGGGGCTGCCTATTTCTATCATCTGACGCGTCGACCGCTCGAGGACACGCTGAGCATGCTTCTGGGCAAGGCCCTGCAAGCGGGTTGGCGCGTTGCCGTGCGGGGGCCGGATGCGGGGCGTCTTGGGTGGCTGGATGAGAAACTGTGGCTGGGTGCGGACGAAGGGTTCCTGCCGCATGGCATGGCAGGCAGTCCGCATGATGCAGATCAGCCGGTCCTGCTGACCACCGGACCTGCGTCCAATGATGCCACATGCGTGATGACCATTGATGGGGCCGAGATCACGGCCGAGGAAGTGGCAAAGCTGGATCGCGTGTGCGTTTTGTTCGATGGCAATGATCCGGCTGCGTTGGACGTCGCCCGCGCGCAATGGAAGGCGTTGAAGGATGCGGGTGCGTCCGCGCAATACTGGTCCGAAGAAAGCGGTCGGTGGGAGAAGAAGGCCGAGACCTGATGGGTGCGAGATTGTCCTGAGAAAATCTTGGCCGTCTAGCGGCTGAGCCTCATCTCTCCACCCGTGATTTCGATGCGGCCCCAGCGTTGAAGGTACCCCATTCCCAGCAATGATTGACCCAGCTCGCCATCATTGACGACGGCGGGGACATTCGTGTCTTCGTGGGCCCCGATCGTCACCGTATCAAGACGTACGGGGGCAGTACGCACCTCACCGTTGGCCGTGGCGGCGCGGCCCAGAAAATGCAAATTCGCCGGGTCCAGTCCGGCGGCGGCGGCATCGGTGCGGTTCAGCACGATATCCGTGGCCCCGGTGTCCACGATGAAATCGGTGGACTGACCGTTGATGTCGAGGGTCATATAGTAATGCCCGTCAAAGCTGCGCGGGATCGTGATGGTGCCGTTGTCGTCGAACCGGGTCTGGTTGGCCATCAGGTCGTCCTGGATGTCGCCCCAAAGGCCGACAACCGCAACGGCGCCAATAAAGATCAGTGCCCAGATCGCTGCCATTTGCAGTGTCTGCCCGAGTTTGAGTTTCGAGGTCAGAAGAAACCCGGCACCCAGCACCAGCGCGAAGGTTCCCAGATAGACCAGTTGTGCAATGTTATCGCCGCTCATGAAGCTCATATAAGGCAAGTTGGAAGATGTTTCAGCCCGGTATAAGCCCGAAATTACGCAGACCGTCCAGAACGAACTGAACCGAAAGTGCTGCCAGCAACATGCCAAGAAGGCGCGTGACCACGGTGATTCCCGTCTTGCCCAACGCGCGTTCCAGCATGCCCGATGCAAGAAACAGCAACATGCATACACCCAGAACCAGTGCTGTGATCGCCAGCACCAGCGCCAACCCTTCGACCCCCGGTTTCTGACCGGTAAGCAGGATGACGGATGCGATCGCACCGGGGCCGGCGATCAATGGTATGGCGAGGGGGAAGACCGAGGGGTCATCCTCGTTCTCTTCGGATTGATCCTCGCGCCGTTTGGTCCGTCGTTCGAACAGCATGTCGAGCGCAGTGAGAAACAGCAGAACGCCGCCCGCGACACGAAAGGCGGGCATGGAGATGCCGACAAACCCCAAAACAGCCTCGCCAAAGAGGGCAAAGACGATCAGGATGATCATCCCGATGGTGCAGGCCCGCAAGGCGATGGCGCGACGCTGGCGTTCGGGCACACCCTGGGTCAGGGCCACGAACAGAGGCGCCAGGCCAATGGGGTCGATCACCACGAACATGGTCACAAAGGCGGTGATAAGAAAGGCGGTGTCGATCATGATGTTTTCAGATTGGGCGCCTTCGGCGCATTCGATTTTTGGTATTGGGGCTCTGCCCCAAACCCCGGAGTTTTTCGGGCAAGATGAAGATGTTTACATGCGCTCGGCTGTTTCCAGCTTTTGCATATCTTGCATCCAAAGGCTTTCTGCGCGGTCGAGCGCATCCATGACCTCGGCGTATTTCTTTTGCCAGACTTCCATTTCGCCGATCTTGCTGTCCTCGTAGAGCTCGGGGTCCGCCAGCTTGTTGGCGAGCTTGTCGCGCATCTGGTTCAGCTTTTCCACCCGCGCTTCCGATTTACGTGCTTCCGACCGAAGGGTGAGGATCGTGTCACGGCTGGGTTTTTGTGGTTTGGGCGTTTGGGGTTTGGTGCTCTTGGCCGGTCTGCCGTCACTCAGCAGCAGTTTGCGATAGGCCTCGAGATCATCCTCGAACGGTTTGACTGTGCCGTTTGACACCAGCCACAGGCGGTCTGCCACCAGTTCCAGAAGGTGCATGTCATGGCTGACCAAAATCACGGCACCCGTGTAGTTGGTCAACGCCTCCACCAACGCTTCGCGGCTTTCGATGTCGAGGTGGTTGGTGGGTTCGTCGAGGATCAGCATGTGTGGGGCGTCGAGCGTCGCCAAGAGCAGCGACAGCCTTGCCTTTTGGCCGCCTGACAGCTTGCCGACAACTGTGTCTGCCTGCTCGGCCATCAGTCCGAAGCCGGACAGGCGCGCGCGCCATTTGGCAGGTGTCTCGGCTGGTCGTTCCCGGCGCAGGTGATCGAGCGGGGTTTCGTCGATGTGCAACTCATCCACCTGGTGCTGCGCAAAGTATCCGATCCGCAGCTTGGATGATTTGGTCATCTTGCCGGACATGGATGGCAGGCGATCGCTGAGCAGCTTGGACAAGGTGGATTTGCCTTGGCCGTTTTTGCCCAGCAACGCGATGCGATCATCCTGATCGATGCGCAGGTTCAGTTTGCTGAGCACGGTGGTGTCGCCGTAGCCGGTGCTGGACCCGTCAAGGTGGATAATCGGCGGCGACAGTTCCTCGGGGTTGGGGAAGTCGAACCGTTTCAGCCCGGCCTCTTGTGGCGTTGTAATCGGCTGCATCTTGGACAGCGCCTTGAGCCGCGACTGCGCCTGCCGCGCCTTGTCGGCCTTGTAGCGGAAGCGGTCCACATAGGATTGCAGGTGCGCGCGCCGGGCTTCCTGTTTCTTGGCCATCGCGGCGGCATTGGCCAGCTTTTCGGCCCGTTGCCGCGCGAACTGGTCGTAGGGGCCCTGGTAGTAGGTCAGCTTGCGGTCCTCGAGGTGCAGGATCGCGCCCACCGCCCGGTTCAGCAAACCACGGTCGTGGCTGATGATGACGACCGTGTGCGGGTATTTGGCAAGGTAGGATTCAAGCCACAGCGCCCCTTCGAGGTCGAGATAGTTGGTGGGCTCGTCGAGCAGCAGCAGGTCGGGTTGGGCAAAGAGCACGGCGGCGAGGGCCACGCGCATCCGCCAGCCGCCAGAGAAGTCGGCGCAGGGTTTCAGCTGATCTTCGTCGTCAAAGCCGAGGCCCTTCAGGATCGTCGCGGCCCGCGCTTCGGCGGACCAGGCGTCGATGTCCGCCAGCCGCGTCTGGATTTCAGCGATGCGTGTGGCGTCGTCCGTCTCTTCTGTCAGAAGGGCGGCACGCTCGGTATCAGCGGCCAGCACGGTATCCAGGAGGGATGTGTCAGACGCGGGCACTTCCTGTGCCACGCCACCGATCCGCGCGCCGGAGGGCAGGGCGATATCGCCCGATTCCAGCGCCAATTCGCCGCGTATGAGGCGGAAAAGCGTGGTCTTGCCCGTGCCGTTGCGGCCCACAAGGCCAACCTTGTGTCCCTCGGGGATCACGGCGCTGGCCCCTTCGAACAGGGGGCGACCGGCAATGGCGTAGTTGATGTTTGATATTCGCAGCATGGCGGCGCTCTAGCAGAGCGTTGCGGGCCGTGCTAGCCCCTGCGGATGACCAAGCCAGCGCCCCATCTCTTGACCCTTGTTTTGCTGACGGCGCTGAGCGTGCTGACACTGAACATGTTCCTGCCGGCGTTGCCGGCGATGCGCGAAGCTTTTGGCGTGTCGGATGCGGTGATCGGGCGGTCCATTTCGCTATACATGATGGCAGCGGCGGTCTTGCAGCTGCTGCTTGGCCCGCTATCGGACCGTGTTGGGCGGCGGCCTGTGATCCTTGGTCTTTTGACACTGTATGTGCTGGCGTCGGTGCTGTGCCTGTTGGCGCAGGACATCACGCTGTTCCTCATCGCGCGGACCGGGCAGGCGGTGGCGGTGGGCGGCGGCATCCTCGCCTCTGCCGTCGTGCGCGACATGTATGATGACCGCCTGGCGGCGGCCAAGCTGTCGTTGATTGCGTCTGCCATGGCCATCGCACCGATGCTCGCCCCCATGTTGGGTGGGCTTCTCGAGGCGGCGTTTGGCTGGCGGTCGGTATTCGTGACCTATGCGCTGCTTGGGGCAGGGTTGCTGCTGTGGTGCCTGCGCGATCTCGGTGAGACGCATGCACCGGGACCGGGGCGGCGGCTGCAGGTGGGCGCACTTTTGCGCGCGCGGCTGTTCTGGGCGTATGTCGGGGTGCAGGCACTTGGTGTCGGCACGTTCTACATGTTCCTGACCGGGGCGCCATTCGTCGCTGCGGATGTATTTGGTCTGGAGCCCGCGCAGATCGGGATCGCATTGGGCTCAACGACCGCGGGTTTCATGGCGGGGGCTGCTGTGTCTGCGCGGCTGGTTCAGCGACTTGGGCCGATGCGCCTGATCCTTGTCGGGCGGGTGCTGCCGATCCTGGGGTTGGGTGCGGCATTTCTCTATTATGCCGATGGCGGCGCGTTGGTGTTGCCGCTGTTCCTCAGCACTGTGACGGTGGGCATTGGAAACGGGCTGTCGCTTGCCAATGCCAATGCGGGCGCGCTGTCCGTTCGGCCCGACCTGGCGGGCAGTGCTTCGGGTCTGAGCGGGGCGGTGGCACTTGGTCTTGGGGCCGGGCTGAGCTGGCTGACAACGGCCGTGCTGGGCGAGGGTGCCACGCCCGAGGGCTTGCTGTTGTTGATGCTTGGGACCCTTGGGTTGGCGTTGGCAATGGCGGTCGCCGCCGCCGTCTGGGAGCAGGACGAGACAGGGGTTTCCAAGCCGAAAACCCCATGATACGGGGGCCCAGAATTTCGCGCCGGGACGGTCCCGGCTGCGGCTGACAGGAGACACTCATGGCCCTCGAGCGCACCTTTTCCATCATCAAACCCGATGCAACCCGCCGCAACCTGACGGGCAAGATCAATGCCAAGTTCGAAGACGCCGGTCTGCGCATCGTGGCGCAAAAGCGCATCCACCTGACCAAGGCGCAGGCGGGCGAGTTCTACAAGGTGCACGCCGAGCGTCCCTTCTATGACGAGCTGTGCGAATTCATGGCCTCGGCCCCGATCGTGGCGCAGGTTCTGGAAGGCGAAGGCGCTATTGCCAAGAACCGTGAAGTGATGGGCGCGACCAACCCTGCCGATGCGGCCCCCGGCACCATCCGTGCCGATTTTGCCGAGAGCGTTGGCGAGAACTCGGTCCACGGCTCCGACGCGCCCGAGACGGCCGCGGTCGAGATCGCGTATTTCTTCTCGGGTCTGGAGCTGGTGGGCTAAATCACCCGCACATGCCGTGCAGAGACAAGACACCGGCGTACCCCACGGGTGCGCCGGTTTTTTTGTGGCTGATCAAAGGTCAATCCAGCGTGCGCGCAACGGTTGTTGCTTTGTCAGGGATTACATGAGTTAAGCTTCGTAAGTGTCTGCAGATAATGTACTTCTATAGCCTCTCTTGCGCACCTCATACACCGGTCTTGGGGGAAAGACGGCCCAGACCACGAGATATGGCGGTGCGAGAGTTGTTGGATGTTCGGACTTATGTCACGCCACTGCTTCCCGCAACGCAGCACGGGGTCAGGCTTTGGCAATGACGCCGATTTCATTCAATGTGCGCTCGAAATCGCTCAGGCCCTTGTCGAAGGCTTGGGCCTTGATCGCATCGAAACGTTTGCGCAGCGTCTTTTTCTCATCGCCCTTGCAGTCGTTCCAGGGACGGCCCTGCAATCCCATGACCAACACGTAGTAGCCGATGAAATGCGGGCGCACGCCGGACCGTAACAGGCGGGCATAGGCCTCGTCGGCACCAAGGGTGCGCAACGTGTCTGCATCCGGTATGCCCGCCTTGGCACAGGCGGCATCCATGGCAGGTCCAAGGTTGCGGATCGAGGAAACAGGGTCGCTCATGCCGGCAGGTTAGCCGCAGCGCGGGGCCCTGTCACCCGGCGATCAGATACTGGCGTAGTCCGTGAAGTAGGGGGTCGGCTTGGGACCCTTCTTGGGGGGCTTTGGACGCTCTTTGCTCGACATTTTACACCTCATACATTTGAACACACCGCGTTCGTGCGCGCGGTCATCACAGCCCAGCACGGAACTGTGCCGCTGGGATGGTTCAAATGTGGCAATTATGTGGCGTGTTGCAGCGTGTATTGTGTTGTTTGTGAATAAGGGTGATCGGGCGTGCACATTACATTCGGGAAACCCGGATGGTTGACGGCATCGGGCCAACCCTGCGGTTCCAGCGCCACGCCGGTCAACGGTGCGATGTCTGCCTCGGGGATCGTCGGGAGAAAGGCCCCGGAATAGACCTGCAGCCCCGGCTCGGTACTGGCGATCTGCAGAATGTGAGAGGGCGTTGTCAGGATTGCGATGGGCACGGGGCGCTCTCGCGGCTCCTTTGCAATGCAGAAGTTGTGGTCAGTGTTTTCGTTTATCGCCCGCGCCGTGCGGTGATCAAAGGGCGTATCGGCAACGGGCGCGATGGTGCCGGTCGGCAGGTTGGCGTCATCCGTGGGCAGATAATGCGTTGCGTCGATGAGCAGCTGATGATCGGGCGTGACGCGCCAATAGGGGTGATGCGCGATAGAGGCAGGCGTGGGGGCATCGGTCGTCATCGTGATCCGCAGCGTCAGCGTGTTGTCCGCCACCTCGAACCACAGATCGATGTCCCGGTTTCCCGGCAAACCGCCATGTCCGTCGGGCAGGTGGTGGGTGAACTGCAGGGCGGCACGGTCCTGTGCTGCGACCGTCCAGACGGCACGGTCCAGCCCGTCCGGGCCGCTGTGCAGCGCAGTGCTTCCGTTTTCGTTGCAGGGCATATGGTGCACCTTACCGCCGATGGGCACCTGCCCACCACGCACGCGATTTGCCAGTGGGCCGACGATGGTGCCGCCATAGGTATCGCGCAGATCCTGGGTTACTGCGTCATCCACATCAAGAACAAGGTTCGGCCCCTTGTCGAAATACAGGTTGCGCATCCGCGCGCCATCGGGATCGAAGGTGGCGATAAGGCGGTTGGACCGGATCGTGTAGGTGCTGCTCATCCGCGCACCATGGCAAAGTGGGCGGTGGGGTGCAAATATGGTTTGGGTTTGCAGAGCGATGCCATGTCCAACGGCAGCAAATCACGCACACCCTTGCTTGTTTGCAATCGTTGGCGTTGCGGGACGGAGCACCCCTTCGCTGTGGGCGCACCAATGACCGCTTCCGAAAGTCGACACCAAACAAAACGTATGAGTTCTATCACTTCCTTATAGCTGAGTGGATCTGGAATATGCCTTACTTGGGGTCAGGACCCACTGATTTCCTTAGTGCGGCGTGATTCACGGGTCGAAAATCGAGCGGTGATATGAGCGACCTATACTGGCTGAATGACGCGCAGATGGCACGCCTGACCCCTACTTTCCCAAGTCCCATGGCAAACCTCGCGTCGACGATCAACGCGTACTCAGCGGGATTATTTTCTTCAATCGCAATGGTTTATGCCGGTGTGCGCCCAAGGAATATGGTCCTCATAAGACCCGCTACAATCGCTGGAAGCGATGGAACGAGAAGGGTGTCTTTGCCCAGATCATGATGGGCCTGGCCGCTGAACACGGCGAGGAAAAGACGGTCATGATTGATGCTACCTATTTGAAGGCACACCGCACCGCGACCAGCATGGGCGTCAAAAATGGGCACGCGGGCGTCTGATTGGCCGGACCAAAGGCGGTATGAACACAAAGCTGCATGCGCTCTATCGCCAAAGCCAAATCTATGACCGTGAAGGCATTGATCTGGATCGTTCCACGATGGCCGATGGGGTTGGCCGTTCAACGGCACTTCTTGAACCTTTACGGATGCGTGTCAGCACGCGACGGCGAACAGCCAAAAGAATTTTGTCCGGCAGCGGGTCGTGCTCCTCCCATTCGCTCTGAGCAGTTTTGACGACAGATGCGGGCAACGTGAGTTTCTCAAAGGGATTGAATGCTTGGCCGCGTAAGTCGAACTCCGTGATGCCGACGGTGATCATCGCCTTAATGCTGTTGATCTCTCTTGCAACCGATGCCGGGGAGAGAACACCCTTGCCGCTGGCCTTGCGAGCGGAAAGAAGATCATCTCGAACCTTCCGGGCATGCTCTCGTGTAAGAGCGATCAGAGGCAGACTTGCTAGTGGGCCCAACGAGGTTTCGAGCCGATGCTTGATCTTGTTGAAGGTGTTTCTTGCGGACTTGCTTGGGTTCTCCCCGAGGCGCTCTTTTCTCATACACATTGGCGGCATCCGCTAGTGTTGCCGGGGGCGGTGCGGCGTGCGGCTGTGAGACGGCACGATATAGAAGGGGTTCGCCTTTATCGCGCTCGATCTGCTCCGCCGCGATCTGTCTACGTTCTTCGTCTCCACCGTCTCCAAGTTGGTCAACAACTGCAACTCTCACGGACCTAATCAAGTCTTCCGCCTCAGCCCGCATGTCTTCCCATTTTTCACGCTCAGTGCGTGGGTCATCGATGCTAGACCATGCCATTTGCTTGTAGCGTGCCATGCCACTATCGCCAAAGGCCTCGGGCGAACCATCACGAGCATCTTCCACCAACCGCGCGAAGGCGGCCTGCAGGGCGCCGTGCTCTGCAACCATTGCGGCACTCTCTTTCTGAACTCGCAGACGGCAGCGAAAATACGGCTCTTTCGACGAAGGGTATAGGTGTTTTAGGTCTACAGGGATGCGTCGGTTGTAGACGAGTTTCCCTTTGTTGGTCGTTACGTTGTCTAGTTTCATCAGCAGTGCCATGATTGGATGTATCCCCAATGTATCCCGCAATGTGGCCCTCGGGGACACCGCAAGCCTTTGTTTCTACGGCTTTCAATGGGATAGATGGAGGAAAATGGCTCCGGCGGTAGGGATCGAACCTACGACCAATTGATTAACAGAAAGCCAAAGGCGCGGGGATAGGTTGTGTGGGTATCCCCGTAATTTCAAGTAAAACGACGGTAAATCAGTATTTTATGTGGATATTGGCTGCGCTTATCCCCATTGTTGCGAGTATTGATTTTGGCCTTTCCCCGTACCTAATTCGGCGATCACGTCGAACCTTGACTCACGATAGTTAATTGGTAACTTTCGTTTTGTGCAAAGTCAATTGCGAGGTTCGACGTGCCAAAATTGAAGCTGACAAAAGCAAGCGTGTCCAAGATTGCGCCGGGGTCCGGTGACTGGTTCGACACCGATCTGACCGGGTTTCATGTTCGGGCGGGTGCGAAGTGGAGCACGTACCGTGTGCGAGTCTCGATTGGCAAAAAGGTGTTGGTCGCGACCATTGGGCGGGCTGACCAGATGGGCATTGATGAGGCCCGCAAGGCGGCACAGATCAAGATTGGCGAGTTGCTAAAGTCTCAACCGCAATCGACCAAACAAGTTAAGGGCGATGCGCTGACATTCGGCACGGCGCTTGAAATGTACTTGGTCCGTTGCGAGCAACAGAACCGCTCACCTGTCACGATCAAGGGCTATCGCAGCCATGCTAAAAAGCACCTGTCTGACTGGCTGGATGTGCCGTTGATAGAGCTAGGCAATGACCGCCCACGGGTCGAGCAACGGTTCTTCAAGGTGACTGACACCAGCGGCCCCAGCATGGCCAATGCCGTCATGCGCGTATTCCGCGCTGTCTATACCTACGCCATGCGCCGCTATCCCAATTTACCCGTTGCCCCAACCATCGTGATTGAGTGGCACAAGGACAAACCTGTGAAAGCGGCGTACAGCCCTGATGAACTACCGGACGTGGCCAAGAGCCTGCTTGAGATTGATGGACGCCGCCAGACCCGCGCTCACGTCCATTTGCTAGCATTCCTAACCGGGTGTCGTGGCGGTGCTCTGAAATCAGCGACATGGGACAACTATGACCGCGAGGGGCGCACGCTCTATCTGCCCAACCACAAGGGCAAGCCGCACACAGTCAGGCTGTCCGACGCGCTGGTGTCATTTTTGGACATGCGCAAAGAGCTGGTGCCAGCCAATGCCCAGTTCATCTTTCCGGCGTTCACGAAAGAGGGCCACGTCGAAGACGTGCGAATGCCGTTGCCGCAGAGCAAGCGCATGGCTGAATATCGGGCATCCCGAGACATCAAATCGAAAGAGGTGGGCACTCACGTCTTTCGTGACACCTATATTTCGCTGTCCCGCGCTGCTGGGGTGGGCCGCGATGACTGCAAACGCTTGGTCGATCATAGCATTCAGCAAGACGCCCACGCGGGCTATGAGTCCGACGATGCAGCCCACGATTACCTTGTGGCCCAGCAAGAAAAAATGTCGGCTTACCTGCTAGAGCAAGCGGGGCTTGGCGCTGACTACCGTTTTGCTCAAGACGACGTGCTTGCCCACCAGATGATCTAAGGGGCGATCACCGCTGATTTGCTATGGCAGATCGTGGCGTGTTATCCTGTCGCCGACCGACGCTAAAGCTCTTCGATCTCAAGTTTCCTTCTCCGGTCAAAAGCTGCGGATGAGACGTGGCAAGGCAATCCTGCCATGACCCGGCCCAAATCCAGATCGTCAATGGTCTCTGGGCCAAATGTGAGAAGGAAGCAGAATGCTGGATACAGCATTGAAAACTGAGTCACGTGCTCAGACACCCCCACAGCTTTGGAACGAAACAGAATGCTCTGAGCGATTGTCTGCGCTTGGCATTTTGCGCAGTGTGCGCACCCTGCAACGCGGTCGCAAAGGGCAGGCTGATTGCCCGCAGCATATCAAGATTGGTGGTCGGTACTTTTACCGCGCTGATCATGTGGCGGCATGGGCAAGCCGTAAGCTCAACGGGTGTATGCAATGACAGATCAAAGAAAAGCCCCCGCAGCTATGACAAGGGCTGCGAGGGCGAACAATGGAGAACCCGAGACAGGAAGTGATCTTGAAACAACCTGCAAAGGAAGACATCCATGAATATAGATCGTCAAAATCACCAAGCCAAATTGCTGGCGGCATTTGGCGAGTTTCCCGAATTTGAGGGGCGCTTTGTGCCGCTTGACGGAAAGCGACCCGTTTCAAAGAAATGGAACACATCCAAAGGGCTGACGCTCAAAGAGGCCAAGGCTCGTTTGGATGCGGGCCAGAATGTCGGGATTCAGCCGCCCGAGGGCTGGGCAGTTATCGACTTTGATCCGCGCAATGCGGATGACGCAGAGCGGACATTCAAGGCGTTTTGCCATGATTTCGGATTTGATCCGGCCAAGTATTTCGAAGTCACCACGGGGTCGGGTGGCAAACACTGGTATGTCAGGACTCCGCTTGGCTTGAAGCTGTGCGGCAAGGTGAAAGGACACCCTGCTTTTGACATTAAATCCGGGTCCGGCCAATGCGTGGCCCCGGGGTCGATACATCCAAACACAGGCAAGCTTTACCGCGTGACCAGCACCGTTGATCTGTGTGACGCGGGCGACACCCCTGCAAAGCTCCTAAAGGCGCTGCAACGCGCTGATACTGACGCCGTCTCTGGCCAAGGTGGCGATTACAACTCGGACCAGCTGCGCGACATGCTTACCGGGCTGGACCCCGTAGGTTTCCGAGCACATGACGCGGCGCACGGCGAACCCGCTTGGCTACCGTTGATGCAGGCTTGCCACCATGCAACAGCGGGGACAGGCCGCGAAGAGTTCATTGCGTGGTCAATCTCGGACCCCGAATACCGCGATCAAGGCGAAGTCATTGGCCAGAGATGGGACAGCCTGTCGGACAAGCCGGGGGCGGTCACGGCTTCCTACCTGTTTGCTCAATTGAAGCGTGTGCGGCGCGATGACCTGATACCGCTTCCCGATCTGGATTCCGACTTTTCCGAATTGGAGGGCGAAGAGGAAACACAGGCCCAAACCGAAAGCGATCTGCCGCAGCCGCATCACCGTTTTGTCGAAGGCCGAAAGCGTGCCCGCTACCTCTTGGACAACATGATACCTGCGCAAGGCGTTGTGAACGTGTTCGGCAAGCCCGGTGATGGGAAGTCAACTTGGGTCTACTCGCTGGTATGGGCGCTTGCTGAGGGCCGCAAAGAGTTCATGGGTAAACGTTTGCGCGGCAACGGCCCCTTGCCTGTGCTGTATCTTCCATTCGAAGGGCGGGCGTTGCTGGATGAGCACCATATCGCACACGCGACCCATTTCGGCACTCAGCCGGAAACCCTGTTCTTGCCACGAACCGACTATGACCTGCGCACCCGCGATTCAGATGGTTGGAAGAAGCTGGGCAAGCATGTGAAGGCATTGGGCGTTAAGGTGGTGATCATCGACACGCTGTCTCAGGCTATTGGCGGGGAGGATGAAAACGGCCAAGGCGCTGTGGGCTTCCTGTCCGCCCTCACAAAGCTGGCAAATGACAATGACCTTTGCGCGATCTTTTTGCACCACCCGACCAAGGCTAACCCGCGTGACGCGCGGGGTAGCGGTGCGCTCACAGGCAACGTCGATAACCAGCTCTTTGTTTCTGGTCGCGGCTGTGTCGAAATTCAAAAGGACAAACTGCGCGGCGTCAGCGGGGTGCAGCACCATTTCGCGTCAGAGCTGGTCACTGTTCCCGACGGGGTGGACGAAGAGGGGGAAGAACGCTTTGTGCAGGGCGTTGTCGTCACTTCTGGTGTTGATGCAGAGCCAAGCCGTTTGGAGCATCAAGGTGTCTATGACGCGCTCGCGGATTGGATGTTGGCGCGGGATGAAGGCCCGATGAGTCCGCGTGCGATCTGCGGCAATGCCCGGGCGTTTGGGGCATCCAGTTCGGCGGTACGCGATGCAGTGTATTCCGATGAACTTGCAGGCGGCGTGCTCACGTCGAACGATTGCGTTTTGCGATCTATCCCCGGGAACAAGGGCGGTTGTAAAATTATCTTGGAGGCCATGATTTAAGTGTGCGGGGCGGTGATACACACTTTTTGTCCCCGTTTCGGGATTTGATCGTGCAAGTGTGCGAAGTGTGCAAACCCTTCGCCACACACTTAAATTCAACCTAAACAACATGTTACGAGATACTCAGATCAAGTGTGTGGAAGTGTGCGAAACAAGCCCGCACACTTACGCCCAAGGCAATCTTGAAGTGTGCGAAGTGTGTGGCTTCCATAGAAGCCACACCGCACACTCAAAGCAGGGTGAAAATTATGGATTTTGATTTTGGGCGGGAAAGGGCATTCTATCCCCGCAAGTCATCAACAGAGGGGGGCAAATGAGGCGTTACATCTCAGTTGCGTTGCTGTCGGTCATTGGGTCCACAGCCATTGGGCAAACCGTTTCTGATGAGGCTTTGGCCGAATGTCAGGCTGCGAACAGTCGGTTCACCAGTGTCGCTGATTGTTTGCCCGCTACTGACGTTGCAATCACGATGCTTGCTGCGACCCAATCAGAAGAGCTCTACGGTGAGGCAGGCGGGCGATTGGTGGAAGCGTGCGCCGAACTGAATGACAATTCGATTGGCGCATGGGCTTGCGTCAATAACGCTATATCTGACGCCGTTGAATTGCTTGGGATGGTTGGTTCTGCCGACAAGATTGACGATCCAATGTTTCAGGGCATTTCTGATCCGGCATTGCTGGAGCGTATCGAAGAGCGTGAAGACGAAGAGCAATCGAGGTTCGGGCGGCGCATGTGGGGTGGCAACATGTACCAGCCGTTGCGCTGAGCAATTCGAAAGGTAAACTCACCTGTGCCCGCGCGTTCTTTTCTCTGCTGGCGGGGTCGGTTTACCTAGGTTGGAGCTGTTTTATGTGAATCAGCTTTACATCTGAAAATGATACATTTTTGCACCTAATAATATTTATTGTATCAATTTACTTGACGCTATTTCGAATCGCTTGCGGTCAAGTCGAATCAGACGAATGATTTATAGTTAAATGGTTTTGAGGTTTAATCTCTGAATATCAATAAGTTATAGATATTGAGGTTCAATTCGGGTTCCCGATCTTGTCGAATCACAGGCGTATACCCCTAAAAATTTGTCAAGCTCTATTTTGCCTAGGGTCCTTCAATCTTTGAACGCGAAACGCCCTAAAAGACCCTCCGAAGTCCAGATTTGCACGCCTCAAACGGCCCCGTTAGGCCGTCATGTGCCCCGCGATCACCGCAGATTCGCTATCGAGTAGGTCGATTTGTTACGATCCAGCCAAGTTGTTTTCAAGCTGGACAAAAGCAAAATGCCGACCGTCAAACACTATCCCGCGTCAGAGCGCAGCAAAATAATCGCCGCAGTCAAACGCGGGGTGTCAGTGACCACACTTGCCGAAAAGCACGGGATTACTCGGGCTTCCATTCATGGGTGGTTGCGCGATCATGACGAATGGCAGCGCCTCAAGCGATCTGGGCAGATACCCCCAGCCATTTCCCGGCACCTTGCCGCGATCAAGGCCGAAAACCGGGCGCTGCAAACCAGAGTTGCCCAGCTGGAAGCCCAATCCGATGCAATGGGGATGATTTGACATGGCCAGACCCCGGAAAAAGCTGGATGCGCGTTTGCTGCGCAAAGTCGAAAAGTGGCTCTTGAAAGAGGAAAAGCCGCTTTCCTTCGTCTTGGGCGAATTAAAGCTGACGGTGAAACAATGGGAAATTGTCGTGGAAAACGACGCGGCGTTGCGTGACGTGTTGGACATGCTGGCACTCAAAGAGCAAGAATTGCTCTTGAACACCATCAAGACCAGCAAGCAACACGCCGTCACTGGGGCCATTTTCTTGGCCAAGAGCCGTCACGGATTTGTTGACAACCACAAACCGGAACCGACCGAAACAAAGGTCAACGTGCAGGTGATGTTGCCGCCCCCGGCCAAGTCAGACGCTGAATTTGCGCGGCTGATCAATCCGCCTAGCTACATCGAACCTACACAAGTGATCGAAGACGCGGTGTTGGTGAGTGAACCGCCCCAGTTGGACGGGGAGGATTTGATTTGAGCACCGTCTATAGGCCAACCGAGTTTCAAACGCGCGTGCTGAGCGTGCCTGTGGATTGCGACATTGCCCTCTTGGGCGGGCGGGGTGGCGGCAAGAGTTGGGCACTGGCATGGCTCATGTTGCAGCACATCCAAGCCTATGAGCAACGCGCCTCAATCCTCTACGTGCGGAAGGAATGGCCGGGGCTGCGCGACTTTGAAAAGGTGCTCTTGGAGCTGGTCAAAGCCGCGTACCCGGATGCGACCTACAATCTGAAAGACATGATCTGGCGCATCCCGAACGGTGCAACCATCGAAATGAGCCAATGTTCGACGATCACGCAGAGCTACGGCAAATTGCAGGGCCGCAGTTTCAGCATGGTCATGGTGGATGAGCTGGGCTTGTACCCGGATTTCTCTGTGGTGGACACGCTTCGATCCAACCTGCGTGCGTCAAAGGGGGTGCCCACGCGAATGGTCATTGCCGCCAACCCAAACGGGGCCAACCACAGCGGCATTCTCAAACGCTATGTGCGCAAACTGGAGCCGTGGAAAATCAGTTCTTTGCCCGGGATTGCCGAACGCATCATCCATTGTCCCAGCACGTTCCGCGACAATCCCCGCTTGAACCGTGCCGAATACGAAACCCAACTGCGGCAATCTAGTGCGGGGGATGAGGGGCGTTTGGCGGCGTGGCTGGATGGCGATTGGGAGTCGGGCCTGTCCGATCTGTTCTTTTCGTCCACCTTCGACGAAACCCGCAACGTGGTGCCCAGCGAAGAGGCTTTCCCAGCTTATTGTAAGCCGTTTCTGGGGGCTGACTGGGGCACGTCCAAGCCAGCCTATTGTGGCCTGTTTGCCCGCGCTCTGAGGCCCATACAGATGGGTTCACAGCACATCGCCAAGGGGTCAATTATCTTGGTCGATGAGGTCCACACGCAAAGCGGTGACGATCTGAATAGCGGCGACGGCTCAACGGTCGAAGAGTTCGCCGTGCCCATTATGAGCATGTGGGAGTCTTGGGGTTTGCCCGGGCGACCCAAGGGCGTTTGCGATGATGGTATCTTTGCCAAGTTCGGTGGTCGCAATGCGCCGTCGGTCGCTGATCAATTCCGAAACTGCGGGGTGACGTTCAACAAAGCGGGCAAAGGGTTCCGGCGTGGTGGTTGGGAATTGATGCGCTCTATGCTCAGCAACGCCGGGACGGACAAGCCGGGGCTGTATTTCACCGACTTGGCCGGGTACGCGCTGTCTACAATCCCGTTTCTGCCCCGCGATCCACGCCGCAGCGATGATGTGCGCAGCGACGGGCCAGACCACGCGGCGGACGCAGTGCGCTACGCCTTGCTTGGGTCGGGCACGGTCGAGAAAAAGCAGATTGGCTCATACTATGGTCGCACGGCCCATTCCCGAGAGATTGAAGGGGTGGAACGGGCCGTTTGGGTTTAGGACTCTTGATCCACTGGGTCGGGATCATAGTCTCCTGTTTGAATTTTCTTTTGGGCACGCTTGAAGCACCATTCTGGTGGCGTCAGCGAAACCAATCGAGCCTTATCCAGATCATCAAACGCAGACCGCGCCTCTTTTTCGAACAACTCTGGAGAACCTTCGCTCCAAACCCGGCCCGCGCGTCCAAGCCGACCTTCGACGTTCTTGAATTTTGCGGCTTGCTCCGAGTAGGCTTCGATTGTTTCATCCAATTTCAATGCCTTAACAACTGCGGGTAATAGTACGCCCGCCAGAGTTAGGCCAGCAACCACCGGGGCAGGCCAACCGAAATCTGAGACGATTGAGCTTGCGGCCACGGTGCTACACGCTACGGCTGCGAACCAGATCAACGCACGCCAAAACCGCAGGCATCGTGAGCGTCCGTTGAACCCGACCTAACGGTGCCATTCGGTGTGCGCTAAGTGTCCATTAAAACAAGTGGACACTTAGAGGCGGGTTTATGGGTAAGCGACGGAAGCGTCGAAGCTGGTCGGA